>JBDTVQ010000032.1:0-31118 GCA_040007195.1 Acidobacteriota bacterium
AACGTCCAGCGCTTCGTGCAACCCGATGGCACCGTGCAAAACGAGGGCAACATGGAGGTCGCCGTGAAGCCGTATCAGATTCCCTACCGCGTACTCCTGCCGAAGAAGAAGGAGCTTGCGAATCTGCTGGTTCCGGTCTGCGTCTCCTCATCGCACGTGACCTACTCAACCTTGCGCATGGAGCCGGTGTATATGATCTTAGGGCAGGCTGCAGGCATCGCCGCCCGCATGGCAATCGACCAGAACGTCGCGGTACAGGACATCGACACCGCGGCATTGACACAAAAACTCCGCGCATACGGCGCGGTCATGGAGTGGAAGGAGCCCGTTCAATGAAAGCATCCGTTTGGGTAAGCAGCCTCGCCGCCATCGGCGCGGGCGTGGCGCTTTGGCTGGTGATGAAGCCGGATGTCGTCCTCTCGCAAGGCGCCGCAGCCAAGCCCTCCTATCTGGCCTCCGACGTCGCCCAGGTGCGCGTCGAATTCGGCCTTCTCGATCGCGCCGCCCGCTCCTGGGACGGCAAGCTTAGTGTCACTGGCGGCGAAGTCCTCGCCGTGCGCAACTGGCATCCACGCCCCGGCGATACGCTCACCAATACCGCTTGGACCCTCTCCACCTGGAAAGCCCCCAACTTCGTCCGCCGCGCCTGGGATCAACCCATCAGTGAACCGGCTCTCACCTACATCCGCCAGCCTGGCGTCGTGATCGAAGTCCGCGGATCGGCAGCCACCGCGCTCAAAATCGAGACCACGGATGGCTCAATCGACATCCGTCCATTCGCGATGGAGTTTGGCACCGCGAAGCGTGAACTCGCGGGTCAGGTCGCCGTCGAACGCGTTGCGTCCATGGAGCGGCTGTCCAATCCCGACCTGAATTCCGACTTCGCCACCGTCGCCGCCGCCGGCAATGGCGACCTCTGGACCGCCTGGGTCGAGTATTCCAACAATAAGAATGCAGTGATGGCCCGCCACCGCAGCGGCGGCAAATGGGGCGGCATCGAAAAGGTGTCCGGCGACCACACCGACGTCTTTGTAGTAAAAGCCGCGCGCGATGGCAGCGGCGGCGTCTGGTTCGTTTGGTCGGCGCAGGTCAACGGCAACTTCGATGTCTACGCCCGCCGCTGGGACGGCCGCGCCTGGAGCGCCATCGAGCGCCTCAGCGAAGCGCCCCAGCCCGACATCTACGTGAACGTCACCACCGACTCGCAAGGCGGTGTTTGGGCCATCTGGCAAGGATTTAGGAATGGAAAGTCCGATATCTTCGCCCGCCGCTGGTTGAAGTCCTGGCAGCCCGCCGAAACGGTTTCCTCCAGCCCCGCCAACGATTGGGCTCCCGTGCTCGCCGCCGACAACGCCGGCCGCGTTTACGCAGCCTGGGACACCTACGACAAAGGCAACTACGACGTTCTCGTCCGCCGCTGGGAGAACGGCTCCTGGGGCACGGTGACGCCCATCGCCGCTACCGGCAAATTCGAAGCCTACCCGGCGCTCGCATGCGACGGCCAGAACCGCCTTTGGATCGCCTGGAACGAGTCGGGCTTCGAGTGGGGCAAAGACACCGGCTTCCTTCCCAAGATCGAAGGTACGCGCCTGTACGCCTGGCGCATCGTCAAAACGGCCGTGCTGACCAACGCCGGTCTGCAGGAGCCCGCCACCCGCTTCGAAGAGGCGATGCCCGAATCCCTGCGCGATCACAACGACCAGCCTTCACTCGCCGCCGACGCCAATGGCCGCGTCTGGCTGTCGTTCCGGCATCGCACCATTCGCCAGCCCGACATGCCCTCCGACACACCTCTGCACCGCGCCGAGTGGGAAATTTACACCACGCGCGCCGAAGGGGCCGGCTGGGCCGCTCCCGTCCAGCTTCCCGACAGTTTCGGGCGCCAGGATATGCGCACCGGCATCGCCGCCACTGCCGAGGGCCTCTACATTGCCTATCCCTATGACCGCCGCGACTTCGAAGAATTCCTCTACGAACGCAGCGAAGTGAATCTCGCACTCATCCCCACCACTAGCGCCGGCCTTCCCCCCGTGCTCAAGCCTCTCCCCGAGGCCGACCTGAAATGGTTCCCCATTCATCCGGACGAACGCGCCGACCTTACCCGCATCCACGGCCACGTCATGACCGTCGGCAATCGCCAGTTGAAGATCTACCGCGGCGACACCCACCGCCATACGGAGTTCTCCATGGATGGAAACAACGACGGCACGCTGCTCGACGTCTACCGCTATGCCATCGATGCCGCCGAACTGGACTTCCTCATGGTTAGCGATCATAACGGCGCCGCCGGTCCTGACCAGCCGTATATCAATTTCCTGCTGCAGCAAATGGCCGACGTCATGTACGTCCCGGGCACTTTCATTCCCCTCTACGGCTATGAGCGCAGCGTCGTCTATCCCAACGGGCACCGTAACATCATCTTTGCCAAGCGCTACAATCCCACTCTTCCTATTCCGCAGAGCGAGAATAAGGGCATTACCGGCGCCAAGCCTCTCTACGAATACCTCAAGAAGTACAACGGAATTGCCATCTCCCACACCTCGGCCTCCAGTATGGGCACGGACTGGCGCGACAACGATCCCGAAGTCGAGCCCCTCGTCGAAATCTACCAGGGCGACCGTGTCTCGGCCGAATATCTCGGCGCACCCAAAGCAGCCAATGCTGAAAATCCGAGTTCCGCGCCCGGTGGCTTCAAGCCCGCAGGCTACGTCTGGAATGCCTGGGCAAAAGGCTATAAGCTCGGCGTGCAGGCCAGCTCCGATCACCTCTCCACGCACATCTCCTACGCCTGTACTCTCGCCGAAGAGTTCACCCGCGATGGCCTTCTCAATGCCATGCGCCACCGACAAAGCTACGGCGCCACCGACAACATCATCCTCGACTACCGCATTACCAACGGCGGGGCCGACTATATGCAGGGCTCCATCTTCAACGCAAAGGGTCCGTTCCAGCTCAAGATCAAGGTCATTGGAACGAAGCCCATTCGCCAAATCGACATCGTGCGCAGCAACCAGTTCGTCCTGACCTCGCACCCCAACACGAAGGAAGCCGAGTTAAGCTTCCAGGACAGCGCACCGCTGCCGGGCGAAAGCTACTACTACGTGCGCGTGCAGCAGCACGACGACCAGATGGCTTGGTCCAGCCCCATCTGGATTAAACGCTGACGGATCGGCCCGGCGCGCATCAGCCGCTCACCGGGCCTTCGCCCTGGCTCAGCGCCGTCACAATCGCATCCTTCTGCGACTCGGCCGCTCGAACGGACGAGTCGAGCGCAACGCCATAGACAGTCATCGCCAGCACCGCCGCGAAGCCGAGCATTCCATAGAAGGCCGCGTCGCTGTCAAACGCATACCGCGCCATGTAGGCGAGCATGATCGGAAAGCCCAGCACCGGGTAGGCGAACATCAGCATCGCCTGCATCTTCCCCGCCGATGAACGCCGCCACGACTTAGACGGATCCACCGGCCGCGGGTAATGAACCGAGGCGAGGTTCCCCACCGCGATCAGGAACAACGCCAGAATCAGCGCCACCAGGTACGCCTCCGCCAGCTTGCCGAATGAGATGGGCATGCGGAACAGGGCGCACACCACGGTCACCGCCGTGATCTCCAGAAACACGAAAATGGCCGACGCGATATTCTTCCCCACCAGCACCATCCCGATCGGTACCGGCGTCACGTAGTACAACTGCGCCGCCGCTCGATCGAACCCAAACGTGTTCCAGAAACTCACCTCGCCCAACAGCATCAGCGCGTACACACTCACGAAGGTCAGATAGTTCGACGCGAATGCCGAATCGCTATTACCGTGCCGCAGCGTCATCGGCAGCCACACCAGCAGCCCGAAGGTGAACCCCATCAGGAACACCAGGCGGAAGCGCGGCGCGCGGCTCAGGAAACGCAGTTCCTTCTCAACCAGTGCACCCAAGGGATCGGGCAACAACGCGCCCGGCAAACGGTATAGCCGCTCCAGCCACGGCTCGCCGGCTCTCGCCACCGGCGCAAGCACGGCCGTCCCAGCCGTCGGGTCCACGCGGAATCCGCGTTCGAACTGCGAGCGCCCGAACCAAAATGCCGCGCCGACCCACGCCACCACCAGCACAAGAGCCAGCCAGTCGAATTCTCCGCCCGCCAACTTCCCCGTCACGGCCCACGGCCAGGCACGGAAACTGAGGTAGCCCAGCAGTCCCGAGAATCGCGCGGGCGCTCCTTTCAACATGAGCAACTGCGGCAATGCGGCGAGAAGAACGATCAGCAACACGCCTATCTCGCGCGTCCGCCGCCCTGCCATCATCCGCGACAACAGATCGCGGAGGCCCGCGGAGAAAAACAAGTTCATCGCGATAAAGGGGATGAACGCGAGCACTCCCCAAATCGGAATCGATGGATTGCGCAGCAAGCCCACGCTCGCCCCCAGCAACAGCATCACCATCTCGATTCCCGTCGTAAATCGCAGCATGACCTCGATCCCGAACAGCTGCGCCCGGCTGATCGGATACACCACCAGCCGCTTCAAATCGAGCGTGGCGCCCGCCGAAGCGAGCATCATCGGAACCAGTTGCCAGTAGAGGAATGCCGCCAGCAGCGCCTGCGGCAGCACGCGCCGGATCAGCGCGGCCTTCGATGGGTCGGCAAACAGGAACGCCAGCATCACCGCGCCCGTGGCCACCATGCCGTACCAAGCTGCCGACGCGATCACGGCAATCCACAAGCCCGCCGTGTTCCCGCGCGAATAGAAGTTCAGCAGCGTTCGGAACTGGGCCCAGAGGATGGCACGGGTCTGCGACAGCATTGCTTCAGCTCAGCCAGTCCAGCGTTTCGGCCTGGCGGTCGGCGCCCACCACGCGCACGAACGTGTCTTCGAGCGATTGCGACGACGACCGCAACTGCGCCATGTCGGTCTCCATCACCACGCGCCCCTCGGCGATAATCGCCACGCGCTCGCACAACCGCTCCACTACCTCCAGTACGTGCGACGTTAGAAAGATCGTCGCCCCCTGCCGCACCTGGTCGAGCAGGATGTCCTTCATCAGGCGCGCCCCCACGGCATCCACGCCTTCAAACGGTTCGTCCATCAAAAACAACTGCGGCCGGTGTATCAACGACGCTGCCATCGCGCACCGCTTCCGCATGCCCTTGGAGTACTCGGCGATCAACTTGCGCGGCTGTGCGTCCAGTTCGAACAAGGCCAGCAGCTCCCGCGCCCGCTCTTGAGCCAGCGCCTTCGGCAGCTTGTACATCCGCCCGACGAATTCGATGAACTCGAAGCCGGTGAGATGGTCAAACAGGAGCGATTCGTCCGGAACCAGCCCCGTGCTCGCCCGAATCGTGTTCATCTGCTCGGGCGCCGCTTCCGACAGCGGAATGCCCAGCATCGAGATCTCACCCGATGTCGGCGGCGTCAACCCCATCAACATCTTGATCGTGGTCGTTTTGCCCGCGCCGTTCGGCCCCAGAAATCCGAAGAAACAACCGCGCGGAACCTCGAGGTTCAATCCGTCCACGGCAGCCTTGTCGCCATACACCTTGCGAAGTTCGCGAATTTGGATGGCCGGTTGCGCGTGATCCACTGATTCCATTATGGCAACCGGGTCCACCTTGTAGGCTTCCGGCCGTACAGGCCGCGCCGCTCCGCCTTTTCCCTCTCACACTCCCCTGTCCCGCCGATGAGTGATATCGGTGGAACGCCCCATGACCCTATCGATCCAAGAGCGCATTGACCCCAACAACCGCAGACCCCACGGCGTGCAGGAGAAAGCCTTGGGCCAATTGGGGAAACTGCCGCCCTTCTCCCCGGTACTCAACAAACTCATGGCCTCGCTCGCCGATGAAGATGTCAGCTTCAGCGAAATCGCCGCCTGCATCGAGAAGGACACCGTCCTCGCCGGCAACATGCTGCGCCTGGTCAACTCCGCGCTCTACGGGCTCCGAGGCACCGTGAACTCGGTCCGCCACGCTGTCTCGCTGCTCGGTCTCTCGCGTATCCGCAACACGGCCATGTCCATCTCGCTCGGCCAACTTTACGTCAAGCTGAATACCCATCCGCAGTGGTCCCACCGCCAGTTCAACTTGCGCTGCGTCTCGGAGGCGCTCATGGCCGACCAACTCGCTCAGCACCTGGATGTCGACTACCCCGAAGGCGGCTTCGCTGCCGGACTCCTCCATCACCTTGGCCTACTTCTCGCCGCCATCGCCATTCAAGCCGAATTCGAACAAGTCCGCGTGGGCTACGCCGACGGCACACAGTCCCTCGAAGAGTGCGAGTTCACGTACTGGGGCTTCGCCCATACCGAGCTTTCCGCCGGCATTCTGCGCGAATGGAACCTGCCGAAGCAAATTCAGGCGGCAGTCCGCACGGACCTTCCCATCTCCGCGCAACAGGTCCACGCGCCGCTCTCCAAAATCGTTCTCACCGCCGGACGCCTCAGCGACCGGCTGGCCGTCCCCGTCCAACCCTGGATGCGCCAGCCCGACGGCGTTCCCATGGATATCTTCGAAGAGTTGCGCCTCGAATCGAAAGCCGAAAAGATCCAGGAACGCTTCAACACCGAGTTCGAAGCCATCCGCAGTTTCTTTCACTAAAACGTATCCGGCCTGAAACGCTGCGATAGGTCCAGCGATCTATATTGGGAATTAGCTATGACTACCCAACAAGTCGCGGATACGCTCGTTCAACTCTGCTCCCAGGGCAAATTCCATGAAGCCATGGTTGCGCTCTACGCACCGGAAATCGTCAGCATGGAAGCCGGCGCGCCTCCCGGCCAATCGCGCGAAGCCAAGGGCATCGATGCCGTCAAGGCAAAGGGTGAGTGGTGGGTCGCCAATCACGACGTCCACTCAGTTAGCGTCGAAGGTCCGCTCGTCGCCGGCTCGCATTTCGCCGTCACCTTCAAACTCGACGTCACGTTCAAGCCGGCTGACAAGCGCTTCACCATGGAAGAGGTGGCCGTATATAAGGTCGCCGACGGCAAGATCGTGTACGAAGAGTTCTTTTACGCGATGTAGGCAGCAGGAGCTCCGATCATCCTTTTGATTCGCTGCCGTTCGCGGTTACCAGCACCTCGTGCTGCTTGCCCTTGTTGTCTGTATAGGCGGCTTCGTACATCATCGGCATTCCGGGCTTGCTATAGGTTTCGATCGTTGCCAGCTTGCCGTCGCCAACCCTCTTGAGAATGGCGGCCTTGGCGGCTGCCGGAATGGCATCGATGGTCGTTTGTTCTTCCACTACCAGCAGGGTGCCCTTGGAATCCACGTCGAAAGCCCACGCCTTCCCATTCAGCACGGTTTCGATTTCGTACTGTTCCACTCCATCTTCTTTCTATTTGGTGATCTTCCTAATTTCGCCGCCGTTGAGGTTTGCCTCCACGGTCTTCTGGACGGATGCTGGGAGCTGTTTGAGCTGTACGCTCTTCCCCTTGTTTTCCAGCCCTGCGGCGGATGATCCCAGTGCAACCAGTGCGGCCAAAACAGTGATTGAACGCATTGTAAGACCTCCCGACTCGATCCTACCAATCGATTCTGAAGATTCCCTGAAACGTGCGCGATTCCGTCGGTGCGCAGCTCAGCCCCTTTACCCTGGCACCATCCGGCCCGCCTCCTCCACCGTCGCGCAGTGGATCGCCACCGTGTCCGCCGTATCCTCCGCATAACCACCTGCCAGCGTTATCGCCACCGGTGCGCCCGCCCGCCGTGCCCACTCAAACACCATTCGGTCCCTCGCCCGCAACCCCTCGCGCGACACATTCAGCCCGCCCAGTTGATCGCCCAGGAACGGATCCGCCCCAGCCACATACTGAATCAGTTCCGGCTTTGAGGCCTCCACCGCCCGCTCCAGAGCCCCATCCAATTGCCGCAAATACTCCTCGTCGCCCGTGCCATCGTCCAGATTCACATCCAGGTGCGACGGCGGCTTCTCATACGGATAGTTGTCCCGCTGATGAATCGAAAATGTGAACACCTCATCATCGCCCGCGAAGATCGCCGCCGTGCCGTTCCCCTGATGCACATCGCAATCGACGATCAACACTCGCCGCACGCGCCCTTCCCGCTGCATCGTCCGCACAGCCACCGCCACGTCATGAATCGCGCAGAATCCCTCGCCATGCGCCGCGAACGCATGATGAAATCCGCCGCCCAGGTTCACCCCGGCGCCATGGCACATCGCCAGCTGCGAAGCCAGCAGCGTTCCCCCGGCCGCCAGCCACAACCCCTCCACCATCTGCCGCGAATACGGCAGTTCCAGCTTCAACAATTCCAAATATTCGAGCGTCCCCGTGCGCAGGCGCTTCACCCACCCGGCCTCGTGCACCAGCAGGATGTCCTCATCACGCGCTGGACAGGGAGCCAGAAAATCCTTCTCCTCCGCGATCCCGGATGCCAGCAGCCGCTCGCGAATCAGCCTGTACTTCCGCGCCGGAAAAATGTGATCGCCCAGGTTCAGATCGTAACGGTCGTGATAGATCAGCTTGAACGGCAGCATGCGTCTGGCGCCTTACCCCGCCCGGAGGCCTTCGGACTGCAGCGCCGTCACCAGCGCCACGGCGTAGATATCGTCGGCCGAACACCCGCGCGACAAATCGTTTGCCGGTTTCAATAGTCCCTGCAAGAACGGACCATATGCCGCCGCCCCGCCCAGCCGCTCCACCAGCTTGTAGCCGATGTTCGCCGAATTCAGGTCGGGAAAGATCAGCGTGTTCGCCCGCCCCGCCACGGTCGACCCCGGCGCTTTCGAAGACCCCACCGCCGGCACCAGCGCCGCGTCGGCCTGCAACTCCCCATCCACATGTAGCTCCGGCGCCCGCGCCTGTACAATGCGGAACGCCTCCATCACGCGCTCGGATTCTTCGTGCTTCCCGCTCCCCTTTGTGGAAAACGACAGCATCGCCACGGACGGCTCGACTCCCAACACGGCCTTCGCATTTGCCGCCGTCGCAATGGTGATCTCCGCCAGTTGCGTCGCGGTCGGCCTAATCACCATCGCCGGATCGGCCACAATCAGCAGCCCGCCGTTGCCGTAGCTCTCCTCACGCACGCACAGAATCAGGAACGTCGAAACCGTCTTCACCTTAGGCTGCGTGCCAATGCAATAGAGCGCGGCGCGCACGGTATCAGCAGTGGAATTCGACGCGCCCCCCACGAAGCCGTCCGCTTCCCCCAAGGCCACCATCAACGCCGCCATATAGAGCGGTTTCGCCGCCAGCACACCGGCTTCCGATTGCGTCATCCCCTTCGCCCGCCGCCGCTCATAGAGCAGCGCCGCATACTTCTCCGCGCCCCGCACGCCCTCATCAATGAGCACCGGTTCCACCAACCCCTCACGCCGCAACCGCTCCGCCGCCGCGATTACGCGAGAGTCCTTCCCCTCCGGGAATACAATCTTTTTGCGCTTGGGAAGTTTCCGCACGCTTTCGGCTTGTGCGGCCAGAAAACGCTGGGCCGATAACGGCAATGTCATAGAATGACCAATTGTATCGCTTGGCTCCAATGCTGCTGTGTGTCGCCGCGCTCGCCGCCCGGGCGCAAGAACTCGACAAGTTGGGCCTCCCTTCCTGGATGAAAGTGGGCGCGGAATTTCGCGGCCGGTTCGAAGGCACCAACGCCATCGATTTCAAGCCCGGCAGCGGCGACCACTTCTACCTTCACCGCATCCGCCTCGACCTTCAATTCCGCCCCGCGCCCGGCCTCGCCTTTGTTTTTCAACCCCAGCACACCGAAGCTCCCGGCTATCGGCCGCCCGTCGCCGCTAACGTCGAAGACCACTTCGATTTCCATCAAGCCTTCGCCGAATACGTTCACGGCGCCAAAGATGCCCCCCAATACGGCATCCGCGTCGGCCGACAGGAGGTTAACTTCGGCGCGCAGCGCCTGATCGGCTCCTCCAACTGGGGCAACACCTCTCGTGCGAACGACGCCATTCGCCTCTTCCGCGAAGACGCCTCCACCCGCGTCGACCTGTTCGCCTCCACCGTTGTCCAAACCCAGCAGTACAAGCTCGACCGCTTCAAACCCGACATCCAACTGCAGGGCCTGCATGTCCAATGGAAGAAGCTGCTGCCGGGCGGCCTGCTGGAAACCTACACGTTCCGCAAAATCGCCAAACGTGAGAATGGCGAGGCCCTTGCTGGCCAACCAGCCGTTGCCGGCCGCACGGATATCTACACCCCGGGCCTCCGCGCGATCGGCAAACTCCCGCGCCGCTTCGATTACAACTTGGAAACAGCCGTCCAGGCCGGCCGCGTCGGCACGTCCACCCACAGCGCCTGGGCCGGCTACTGGGAGTTTGGCTACCGTGTCGCCAAGTCCGCCGGCGCGCCTCGAATCCTCGCCGGCTACACCCATGCCTCCGGTGACGGCAACCCGCGCGATGGCCACAGCGACACCTTCGATCAGCTCTACCCCACAAACCATGCCTTCTATGGCTGGGCCGACCGTATGTCGTGGCGCAACGTTCATGAGGCCATATTCGGCGTCGACATCCACCCTTTGAAGAAGATGGTGATGAACATCCAGTACCACTCCTTCTGGCTCGCCACCCGCCAGGATGCGTTCTACAACTTCAACGGGCGAGCCGTAGTCCGCAATCCGAACGCCACCAGCTCCCACGTGCAGCAGGAGCTCGACGTCAACACCGCTTGGGATTTGTACAAGCACCTCCAGGTAATCGTCGGGCTGACCAACGTGTTTCCTGGTGCGTTCTTGCGTGAATCCACGCCGGGCACCCACACGTTCATCCCGTATCTCCAGTGGCGCTACGCCTTTTAGAACTTCCGCCGAACATTTGCGGTACACTTTTCCCCATCCTGGTGTAAACTCAGGCGATCCCAACCTTGGAGGCTTTCATGTTCTGTACTAGCTGCGGCGCTCAACTTCCTGATGGAACCAAGTTCTGTACTGTTTGTGGGGCCGACCTTGCGGACGCTCCGCAGGGTGGCGGCTCCGCTTCCGCACCCCCACCCCCGCCTCCGGAGTGGTCGATGGGCACGGCTGGTTCTTCGGCGCCCTTTACGCCGCCCACTTCGGTTTCCGTGAACACCATGGGCTGGATTACAGCCGGCTGGGAAATGGTGAAGGCCGATATGGTCGCCTGGATCGTCGGCGCGCTGCTGATGCTGGTGCTCTCCGGTGTCGTCCCCGTCATCCTGCAAGGCGCGATGATCATCGGCTTGCACATCATGGCCATCAAGAAAATCCAGGGCCGCACGCCCGAGTTTGCCGACGTCTTCAAGGGCTTCAACTACTTCGTGCCTGGACTCGTCGCCGCGCTGCTCATCAGTGTAGGCGTCTTCGCCGGCATGATCCTTTGCATCGTACCCGGTATCGTCATCGCCGCCGCGACGATGTTCAGCTACCTCTTCATCCTCGACCGCGGCATGGACTTCTGGCCCGCCATTCAAGCCAGCCACGAAGTGGTGAAGAACGACTACCTCGGCTTCACGCTCTTCTTCCTGGCCCTCGGCGTCCTGCAGATGGTCGGCGCGCTGCTCTGCTTCGTTGGCTTGCTGGTCACGCTGCCCATCATGTACTGCGCGATCACCGTCGCCTACAAAGAGACGGTCGGCATTGTCAGCACACCGCAGTAACCGGCTGCTCACACTCGCCGCCGTCGCCGTAGCGCTGGCCGCTATATTTGTACTCGACTCACGCCCACCGGACGCGGCTCTTTGCCCGTTCCGGTGGGCGACTTCATTACCGTGCCCGTTTTGCGGCATGACGCGCGGACTCGCCGCGCTGCTCCACGGCCACGTTGCCGAAGCCGTCGCGTTTCACCCCTTCAGCCCGCTTGCTCTCGCCGGCCTGCTCGCCACCGCGGCTGGACGCACGCTTCCCCCGTTCATGTGGAAGTGGTTGATCGTAGGTTTAGGTGTATTCGGAGGCGTGCGTATGCTCGTCGCCGCGTTATAATTGCTCTTCACTCCACGTCATCACGAGGCATTCATGCGAAAGAAAGTTACTGTTGTAGGCGCCGGCAACGTCGGTGCAAATTGCGCGCTCCGTATCGCCGATCAGGAGCTCGCCGACGTCGTTCTGGTCGACGTTGTCGACGGTGTCCCGCAGGGGAAAGGCCTCGATATTCTCGAGTCCGGCCCCATCCAGGGCTACGACGTAAACATCACCGGCACCAACGGCTATGAGGAAACGGCCAACTCCGACGTCGTTGTCATCACCGCGGGCTTCCCCCGCAAGCCTGGCATGAGCCGCGACGACCTTCTGCTCGCCAACTACGAGATCGTCAAGAACTCCACCGAGCAGGTTGCCAAGTACTCGCCCAACGCGATTCTCATTCTGGTTACGAATCCGCTCGACGCAATGTGCTGGGCCGCCTGGAAAGTCTCAGGCTTTTCGCGCAACCGTGTAATCGGCATGGCCGGCGTGCTCGATACGGCCCGCTACCGTACCTTCATCGCCGAAGCGCTGGGCGTCAGCGTCGAAAACATTACCGCGATGGTCCTGGGCGGCCACGGAGACACTATGGTGCCCCTGGTCCGCTACACCAACGTCAGCGGCATCCCGCTCACCGAACTTCTGCCTGCCGACAAGATCGACGCGCTCGTCACGCGCACCCGCAACGGCGGCGCCGAAATCGTGAAGTATCTCAAGACGGGCAGCGCCTACTACGCTCCCTCGGCCGCTGCCGTCGAAATGGTCGCCTCCATACTCAAGGACAAGAAGAAGGTACTTCCCTGCGCCGCGCTCCTGCAGGGCGAGTACGGCGTGAAGGATCTCTTCGTCGGTGTCCCAGTGAAACTCGGCAGCAATGGTATCGAAAAGATTTATGAGATAAGCTTGACCGACTCCGAAAAGGCCGAGCTCGCAAAGAGCGTCAGCGCGGTTGAGGAGCTCGTGACTGTAATCCAATCGAAAATGTAGTTCGTCTGAAGCGAGGGCGCGGAATCCACACCCGCCTTCGTCACACACATCCTTCGGGAGGGAACATTGACCCAGGAAACCGTTCAACTCATCGCCGCCATTCTTGCCGTACTCTGCGTGGTGGCCATCATCTTTCGCCGCAAAGGCAAGAAAAAGACAACTTCACAGGACGACTTCTAGACTCCCTACATGGCGGCACCCGCACGAAAAGCCTCGGAACCCATCCCTAAGATCGACGAGCGGCACGCCTGCTTTCCGCTCACGATCGTCCCATCGCCCATCCATCGCTGGGGCATCGTCGCCCTCGCTGATATTCCAGCTAACCGCAAGGTGATCGAATACACCGGCGAGCGCATCAATCGCAAAGAGACTAAGCGCCGTGCCGACTCGACCGAGCTGCACTATCTCTTTACGCTCGATAGCTACTGGACCATCGACGGCACCGTCGGCGGCAGTGGCGCGCAATACATCAACCATTCCTGCGCCCCTAACGTTCGCGCCGTGGTCACAAAAGGCCACATTCTCTACTACAGCGCCCGCGTCATCAAGAAGGGTGAGGAACTGTTGATCGATTACCACTTCGATCCCGACGTGGAAAAGGTCATCTGCAAGTGCGGCGCCGACACCTGCCGCGGCACCATCAATCTCAAGCGGGAAAAGAAGCAAAAGTAGCCAGCTCGAAGCCGCCCTTGGCTTCGAGCTCCAACAGCCGGTTCCACTTCGCCATCCGCTCGGACCGAGTCACCGAGCCGACCTTGATCTGTCCCGCCCCGGTCGCCACCGCCAGGTCCGCCAGGAAGCTATCCTCCGTCTCGCCCGACCGCGCTGAAATCACCGCGCGCCAACCCGCCGCCAGCGCCATATCGGAAACCTCGAACGTCTCCGTCAGCGTGCCGATCTGGTTCATCTTCACCAGTACCGCGTTCGCCGACCGCTCCTCAATCCCTCGCCGCACGCGCGCCGGATTCGTCGTGAAGAAGTCATCGCCGATCAACTGAACCCGGCTGCCCAGCACACGGGTTAGTTCCGGCCAGTGCTCCCAATCGTCCTCCGCCAGCCCGTCTTCGATCGACACCACCGGGAACCGCGCACACCAGTCCGCCAGTTGCGCGATCATCCCGCCGGCATCCAACCGCCGCCCCTCGCTCCGGAGTTCATATCGGCCAGCGCCCCCATTTGTCCCGGCACTGTAGAAATGTGTCGAAGCGACGTCTAGCGCAATCCCCACCTCGACGCCCGGCTTGTAGCCCGACCGCTCGATCGCCCGGGTTAGAAGCTCCAGCGCCTCCTCGTTCGATTTGAGCAGCGGACCCCACCCCCCCTCGTCCGCGACACCTGTCAAATGGTAGCCGGATTCGACAGTCAGCTCGTAGGCCGCCGTATGCACCGCCACCGCCGCCCGAAGCGCCTCGGCGAAGCTGTCGAAGCCGTATGGGAAGGCAAGAAAGTCTTGAAATTCAATATTATGCGCGGCGTGATGTCCACCTGAAAAAATGTTAATCATTGGCAGCGGCAGCCGGGCTGTCCGCCTGCCACTCGACAGGTGGCGACACAATTCGACACTTTTTGACACTGCCGCCGCCCTTGCCACGGCGCACGATACTCCCAGGATTGCATTTGCCCCCAGCCGCCCTTTATTCGCCGTTCCGTCGAGGGCGATCATCCGCTGGTCCACCGCCGTCTGGTCCTCAGCGTCCATCCCCACAACCACCGACGCGATCTCGCCTTCGACATGGCCGACTGCCCTCAGCACGCCCTTCCCGCCATAGCGCGCGGGGTCGCCATCGCGAAGCTCCACCGCCTCATGCCGCCCCGTCGATGCCCCCGAAGGGACCTGCGCCTGTCCCACGGAACCGTCGCTGAGCCGCGCCTCTACGGCCACCGTCGGACGCCCGCGCGAATCCAGAATCTCCCAAGCGGTCAGCTTCTCAATCTTCATGCACCCAACCTGTCCCAGACCTCTCCCATCGACTTCGCCGGCGACAACACCAGTTCCCTGGCGAACTCCCGCACACGGACCCTTGCGCCCGCGTCCAGATACTCGGCCGGAGATTTTCCATCCACCCGCGCTAGATGAAGACAAGCCAAGTGGCGCATCGTCGTATCCAGGAACCAACCACGCTCGTCATCCGGCGGGCCTTTACTCGCTTCGCCCCAGAACGCTTCAGCGGCTTCTCTCAACTCCGCCGCCGAGCCCGGTTTGTGGTGCGATTTGAGCAGCAGGTGGTTCAACAGAAACCCGGCATCAAATCCCGGATCGCCGAAGTGGATGACTTCGCAGTCGATGAGCATCACGCGGCCACCCGTATCGACCAGCAAATTCTTCGGCGAAAAATCCCCGTGGACCAGGGCATGCGCCTCCCGCCGGCACGAATGAATCCGGTCCGCAAACGCCTCGGCCAAGTCCCCATGGCGCGTCGCCGTAAACCGGTAGTACGGATCGAGCCGCAATTGATCGAAACACGTCTGATCGCCGAATGCATTGAACCACTCGGGCCCATGCCACGTCGCCGCGATCATCTGCCGCAGCAGCGCTCCCACCTGCCGGGCCGTCTCCACACTCACCTCACCCGCCAGCAGTTGCGTCTTCCAATCGACGGCATCCGCGGGCCCCGCCTCCATCGCGAATACAAACTCTTCGCGATCCTCGAACACCACGCTTGGAACTGTACCCGCAGGAAGCACCGCCGACAACCGCCTCAGCGCATCGCACTCACGCCAGATCCGCCGCCGGTCCGCGAGCCATTCTTCCTCGACCCTCAATTGCCCGAGAGACTGCTTGAGCACCCATCGCCGCGCGCCATCTTCCAGCAGCAGCACTGAGTTCGAAACCCCGCCGCCCAAGGAACGTGCTTGCCACGCGCCACCATGGCCCCGCGCCAACAGGTACTCCGCTGCGTTTTGTTCCGTCAATTCAAGCAAACGGCCATCTTAGCAAGCCATCACAACTGGCTTTACACGCGGCCATGATCGGCGCAAGGAATGCGCCATGCACGATGCCAACCGCGTCGCCGCCGTCCTTGCCACGTGCATACGACAATGAGGGAATGGCGCGGCTCCGCATCGACAAATGGCTCTGGGCCGCCCGCTTCTTCAAGACCCGTTCGCTTGCTTCGACCGCCTGCGACCTCGGCCGCATCTCCTGCAACGGCCAGTCCGCCAAGCCCTCACGCGAAGTGCATGCGGGCGATCAGCTTCACATCAAGAATGAGGCAGGGGAATTTAACGTCGAGGTCTTGCTCTTGAGTGAGATGCGCGGCCCCGCCGCCGTCGCGCAAGCGCTCTATTTCGAGCCCGACGAGAGCAAAGAAGCACGTGCCCGGGCAGCCGAAGAACGCAAAGCGGCACAGAGTTTCGATGGCTTCACCAAAGGCCGGCCATCGAAACGCGACCGCCGCAAGATCATCGGCTTCCGCGACCGCGCATAACTTGTCTCACTTCTCACTCGTACCGCAGCGCCTCCAGCGGATTCACCTTCGTCGCCCGCCGCGTCGGCACCCAACAGGCCAGAAGCGCCACCACGGCGAACAGCACCCCCACGCTTGCGAGCGTCACCGGATCGCTCGGTTCCACTCCGTAGAGGAACGACCGCAACACTCGCGACAACACCACCGCCGCGGCAACGCCAGCAACAACTCCGCCGGCGATCAGCCGCAAGCCTTCGCCGAACACCAGATTCCGGATGTCGCTCTGCTGCGCGCCCACTGCGCTGCGGATGGCAATCTCGCGCCGCCGCGAAGCGACCGATAGCGAGAGCACGCCGTAGATGCCCACCAGCGTCAGCACGCCGCCCACCAGCGAAAAGCCCACCAGCAACTGCATCGCAAACGTCCGCGGCGCGAGCGAATCGCCGCGAATGTCTTCGAGCGTCTTCAGATTCTCGACCGCCACCACCGGCGACACGGCGCGCAGCTCACGCTGCACGGCGACCATCAACGACCGGGGATCGGCCGTCGTGCGCACCACGAGATGCTTGGAAAACGCGCCCGACTGCCAGAACGATAGGTACAACTCCGGCTCGGCCGGGCGTGTCAGGTCGTCCGTACGTCCATTGGCCACCACACCCGTGATCTCATTTGCAGGGTCACTGCGCCGCCCCATCCAGATCTTTTTGCCGATCGCGTTGCCGCCGGAAAAGTAGCGCTCCACAAACGCCTCGTTCACCACGGCGACCCGTGGCGCCTTGTCATCATCGGTGGAGCGAATGTCGCGGCCCTCCTTGATCGACTGGCCCAGCAGCGCGAAATATCCCGGCGTAACCGACCGCAGCGGCATCGGCGTTCGATCGCTGTCCTTGCTCGGCGGCGGCTGTCCTTCGATGTCAATCACGCCGGGCCAGTTGTTGCCCGTCAGCGGCACGCCCCACGCGAACGCGACATTCTGCACGCCCGGCAGTGCGGCGATCCGTTCCAGAGCGCGCCGGTGAAAGTCAGTCGAGTTCCCTTCGAGCGACGTTACACTCATGGTCAACACGCGGCTCGTATCGTATCCCGCCTTCACCTGTGACAGATTCATCATCGTTTGGATCAACAGGCCCGCGCCAACGAGTAGGGCAAGCGTGAGCGCCGTCTGGCACATGGTGATCGCACGTAGGATTCGTCGCTCGCCAAGGCCCGCACTGCTCTTCGAGCCACCGCTTTTCAACACACCCATCGGGTCTTGCCGCGAGGCGCGCATCGCCGGAATCAAGCCCGCCAACAATGCCGCCAACAGGGCAGACGCAAGTCCCCCCAACAGCACGGGCCATCCAGTCGTTACCGCGTCGAGCCGCGGAATCGCATGCCCGCCGATCATCTTCAATGCCCGGACGATTCCGAACGCCAGGCCCACGCCTAATGTCCCACCCAACAAGGCAAGCAGCAGGCTCTCCGCCGACACTTGGCGGAAGAGTGCCTTCCTTCCAACTCCCAGCGCGCTGCGCACCGCGTATTCCTGTTGCCTTTGCAATCCGCGCACGAGGAGCAAGGCCACGACATTCCCGCAGGCGATCAATAGCACCAGCGCCGCCGCCCCAAACAGCGGCAGCAGGATGCGGTTGCCGTCTTCGTTCATGAACGACGTCAACGACTCCAGTTTTGGAACAAAGCCCGCGAAGTCGGGATCGGTTTCTCCTTCATGTCTTGCCAGGATCGCCAATTCCGCTTGCGCCTGCTCGATCGTCGCTCCACTCTTCAGCCGCCCCACCACGTTCCATCCGCGCTGTTTCAAGCGATCCGGACGCACGCCCGCGGGCGCCCAGAAATCAACGGAGGCGTTCACGTTGTAGTTCGGCTCCCTCGCGGTCATCGGCGAGGGAAAGAATCGCACTCCCGGCGGCATCACACCAATAATCTGCGGCGGCGTCTCCTGCCGGCTCATGCGAAACGTCTTGCCAACAATTCGCGGATCGCCGTGAAACTTTCGCTGCCACAGTTCGTACCCAATGAGCACCACGGGCGCGCCCGACGGACCGGCCTCAGCTTCCATGAATGTGCGGCCCATCATCGGCTCGATACCCGCGACGCGGAAATAATCCTTGGTCACGCGCATCCCTTCAAGCGATTCACTGCCGTCTTCCTGAATCAGAAAATTGAAGGTCCACCCGTAGGCCGCGATCGATTCGAACGACTTCGCCTCGCGCTGCCACTCCATCCATTGCGCCGCCGCCCAGCCCCTTGGCCGCTCTTCGGGCTTGCCGTCGGTCCGCGCGGCAGGCATCAGCACCAGCCGCCCAGGCTCCCGAAATGGCGACGGAGTCAACAGCACGCCTTGAATCATGCTGAACACCGCCGACGTCGCGCCGATTCCCAGCGCCAACGTGAGCACCGCGATCACGCTGAATCCCGGCTGCTTGAGCAGCATCCGCACCGCTAAGCGAAAATCCTGCCGCATGACTGCCTCCTTCGGGTGTGGTCCCTCACCAACAGACATACGACGGACGAGGCCGCTCCAGGATAGCGGCGTTCCCCTGACTGCTAACGCCCTAACGCCGGCACGGTCTTGCCCATACGCGGCACGATCACTTCCTGCGTGTAGCGGTCATGCTCGCGCAGCGCTTCCATCGCTTCTTTCATCTTCATGCGCTTGATGATCGCTTCAATCTGCGCCTGCCCTTCGCGTCCCCACTGCTCGCGTTCGGCTGCCGTCGCGGGCATTGCGGGAATGGAAGTTCCGTGCGCCATCGCGTCGTTGATCCACGATCCCAACGTCAGGCTGCCGGAAAATCCCAGCTTTCCCAGCGTTGCCAACCCCTTGTCGTCGGGCACGGGCGTGGCGGGATGCATCTCGGTATCGCCGTACTCACCCTTCAACGCCAGATCGGTGATGCGCCCGGTCATCCAATGCGCGCCATAAAGCGTCCGGCTGCGCTCCTCTTCCTTCAATTGCAGCCGCGGCATGTACGTGTCCATATTGATGTAGAGGATCGGCACGCGGGTCTCTTCGAAGAACTCGCGCACGAGAGTTCCGACGGTCAAGGGCGCCGGTCCGTGGCTTGCCGACAGGTACACTTGCCGCCGGAAACCCTGCCGCAGCAGTGAGTAGGCGAGGTTCTTCAGGAACACGGTACCTTCGTGCGGGTTGTTGTTGATCGTCCCGGAAGCCACCGCCGTCGTCCCCGGGAACGACCACATCAGGCCTTGCGAATAGAGTCCGCCGGTGTCTTCGGCCATCGCCATGGCGTAGGCCAGCGGCCACACATAGTCCCGGCCGCTGGGCTGGATTCCATTGGTCTCCACCGCCCCAACAGGTATGAAAATGATGTCCGATTTCTTCAGGTAGTCGCTGACCTGAACCTGGCTCAATCGGGTCAGATCGCGCGTGTGTAACGGCCGCACCTGGGCCGCCGCGGTTACCGCTAAAGCGATTGCAAGCACTGCGTGTTTTGGCATCCCTTGCTCCTCTGCGTTTCGTATGATATGACATTGAACGGGATGAAGCACCCAGTTTGTGTCTGTATACGTGTCTTTGCCGTGGCCGTGGGGGTTTTCGCGCCTGCCGCGCTCGCCCAACGCGCTCCCCTTTTCAAGGATGAAATCCTACCCATCCTCGAGAAGAGTTGCAACAATTGCCACAACCCGAAACAGAAGATGGGCGGGCTCGACCTGACCACGTTTGCGGGCGTGATGGCGGGCGGCGGAAGTGGTCCCGTGATCGCTCCGGGCAAGCCCAACCATAGCCTGATGTGGATCATGATCGAATCGGGCAAGATGCCGATGGGCGGCACGCTGAATAAGGCCCAGAAGCAGGCCATCCGGGCGTATATCGAACAGGGCCGCTTCCCCAAAGGTGAGCTCGACGCCGCGCAGGAAGCGCGCGAAGCGAAGCTGATTTCGCCCGAGGCGCGCAAGTGGTGGTCGTTCCAGCGCCCCGTGAATCCGCCGCTTCCCACAGTGAAGAACGAGGCACAAGCGCGCACCGAGATCGATCGCTTCATCCTCGCCAAGCTCGAAGAGCGGGGCTGGAAGATGGAACCCGAAGCGAACCGCGTGAACCTGTTGCGGCGCGCCTATCTGGACCTCACCGGCCTGCCCCCGACGCCAACCGAAGCCCAGGCGTTCCTCGATGACAAGTCGCCCAACGCCTACGAAAAACTGGTTGATCGCCTACTTGCCTCGCCACAGTATGGCGAGCAATGGGGCCGCCACTGGCTGGACGTTGCGGGCTACTCGGATTCGCGCGGCGATGCGGGCGACGTCGATCGCGAAGTCTCCTACAAGTACCGCGACTATGTGATCCGCGCCTTCAACAACAACAAGCCCATCAATCGTTTCATCCTCGAGCAAATGGCCGGCGATCAGCTCGTCAATTACGACGCTAAGCTGCCGCCCACTCCTGAACAACGCGAGGCGCTGACCGCCACCGGTTTCCTGCGCACCACGGCCGACATCACCGATAACCAGACGATCTATGAGGTAGACAAGTACTTTGACGCACTGCAGAAGTCCATGGAGACTTCGCTCAACGCGCTTACGGGTCTCACCGTCGGCTGCGCGAAGTGCCACGACCACAAGTTCGATCCGATTTTGCAGAAGGATTACTACAGGCTGACCGCGTCTTATCAGGCCGTCTTCGATCCGGAGAACTGGCTCGCGGCAAATCTGTCGTACGGTCCTTGGCCCGGCCGCATCATTCCCGACATTCCCGCCGACAAGCGCGAAGCCTGGATCAAAGACGTCACCAGCAACGACGCCAAAACGATCCGCCACCTGGACGACCTGCTGGAAGCCACCTATCAACGCTTCCGCGCGACGGCCAAAGCGGGCGGCGATATGTCGCCTGAGGCGCGCGCGCAGATCCGGCTGGTGATTGAAAACGATCCCGACCTGGAGATCGACCGTTCGGCCGAGAAGGGCAACATCTCCGATAAGGACCTGGAAGAGCGCTATCCCGAACTCCTGAAGTGGAAAGAGGAGCTGATCGCCAAGCGGGCAGCGCGCAAGAAGAAGAACACGGCGATCGATCCGAACTATATCGAAGCCGCCTGGGATGTTTCCAAGACTCCTTCGCCCACCTACCTTTTGCAGCGCGGCAACTACCTTGCTCCGGGCGCGGAAGTGAAGCCCGGCATTCCTGCCGTACTCGACAATCCGGCAAAGCCGCTCGAATTCCCCGATCCCGCCGCGCATCCCGAGTGGAATCACACGGGCCGCCGCCTGACGCTCGCCAACTGGCTGGTGTCACTCGAAAATCCGCTGACCGCGCGAGTCTTCGTAAACCGCGTGTGGCAGTTCCACTTCGGTGAAGGCATCGTGCGTTCGGTGGACGACTTCGGCAAGCAGGGCGAGAAACCCACGCACCCCGAACTGCTCGATTACCTCGCCGTGAAGTTCCAAGAAAAGAATTGGGACCTGAAGTGGCTGACCAAGCAGATCATGATGTCGCAGGTTTACCGTCAGGATTCGGCCGAAGAGCCGGCACAACTGGCAGCCGATCCATCGTCCCGCCTGCTGTGGCGCAAGCCCCCGCTTCGCATCGAAGCAGAAGCGGTGCGCGATTCCATGCTGCGCGTGAGCGGCCTGCTCAGCCCGAAGATGTTCGGACGGCAGGAGCCGATTAAACGTGGCTCCGACGGGCAGTGGATGGAAGATGACGCCAAAGGCGACGCCAACCGCCGCAGCATCTACATCGCGCAATCCCGCACGCGGCCCGTCGCCTTCCTGCACGCTTTCGATCAACCGTCCATGACGGCTGACAACCAGTCGCAGCGGTTCCGTTCAGCACTGCCGATTCAATCGCTCGCACTGTTGAACAGTCCGCTGATCATGCGCACGACGAAGGCTTTCGCGTCGCAGTTGCTCGAGCAATCCAAGGGCAACGCCGACGACGCGCTCGCACGCGCATTCGCCGTAGCCTATTCGCGGCCCGCTACCCCGCGCGAACTCGCGCTCGGCAAGCAAGCCCTTGCCCTTTCCAAAGATCCCGCCGAAGGACTTCGCCTGTTCGTGCAGGCGATGTTCGGCGCCAACGATTTTCTGTACATGTATTGAGGACCGGAGACCAGCGATGAAACGATATCTTTCCCGACGGCAGGCACTACGCGAAGCGGCTACTGGCTTCGGAGGCATGGCTCTGAGTTCGATGATCGCGCTGGAGAACCGCGCGTTCGCCAATTCCCTTCCGACGTACAATCTCGCACCGAAGAAACCACACTTCGCTCCGAAGGCGAAGAACGTCATCTTCATTTATGTGGGCGGCGGTCCCTCGACGATCGACATGTACGATCCGAAGCCCACGCTCAGCCAGTACAACGGCAAGCCCGCGCCATTTGAGATCAAGGGCCGCGCGCTGAATGGCTCGCAGGAGATCATGGCCAGCCCCTGGGAGTTCACCAAGTGCGGTCAGAGCGGGCGCGAGATCTCGAATCTGCTGCCGCATTTCCAGAAGGTGGTGGACAAGGTCAGCTTTATTCGCTCGATGCGCACCGACCGCATCGATCACTCGACGGCGCAGTTCACCTTTGTCACGGGTCGCGGTTTCACCGGGTTCCCGTCCATCGGAGCATGGGTCAGCTATGCGTTGGGCACCGAGAACGCCAACCTACCCGCCTACATTGCTCTTGGCGAAGGCGCATCCATCGGCAGCCGCGCGCATTCTTCGGCATGGTTGCCGCCGGTGTATAGCGGCACTTCTATGCGCGCCGACGAGAAAGCGCCGATCTACAACATCAGCCGGCCCGAATCCATGAGTGCCGATGAGCAGACGCGCCTGTTGCGCCTGGTAAACGAGCTGAATCGCGAGCAGAAGAACACGCACCCGCTCGATCAGGACCTCGAGGCGCGCATCTCGAATTACGAACTTGCGGCGCGGATGCAGTTGGAAGCGCTTCGCGTGGCCGACCTGTCGAGCGAAACCGAAGCTACGCGCAAGCTCTACGGTGTGGACGAGCAGGGCTCTGGTGAGTTCGGCAAACATTGCCTGATGGCGCGGCGCCTTGTCGAGAGCGGTGTTCGCTTCGTGCAGGTGTACGGCGGCGGCGGTTGGGACACGCACTCCAACATCGGCGGCCAACTTCCGGGCTTGTGCCATCGCATCGACCAAGGGATGTCAGCGCTGCTTACCGATCTTGATCAGCGCGGCATGATGAAGGACACGCTGGTGATCTGGTCCGGCGAATTCGGCCGCCTGCCGACGATCGAGGCGCGCAGCAATGCCCCTGGACGCGATCACAACCCGTACGGCTTTTCGATGTGGATGGCCGGCGCGGGCGTCAAGCGCGGTTTCGACTACGGCCAGTCCGACGATCTCGGCTACGCCGCCGTTCCCGAGTTCGCGCTTGGCCACGCCGACGTTCATGCCACAGTGCAGCACCTGCTTGGCGTTGACTACGCGAAAAACACTTTCTTCTACGAGGGACGCGACGAATCGCTCGTCGGCGTCACTCCCGCGCGCGTGGTGAAGGAAATCCTGGGCTAATGCACCGCCGCAATTTTCTCTCGCTCGCTGCCGCGGCTCCGCTTGCGGCCGCACCTCTGCGCACCGACGGCGGCGTGAAGCGCCTGACTCCAGGCGCGCGCATCCGTATCGGTTTGAACGCCTACTCCTTTAACAAGCCGCTGTTGGCCGGCACAATGAGCATCCCCGACGTGCTCAACTATTGCGCCAAGCAGCAACTGGATGGCGTCGATCTCACGGGTTACTACTTCAAGGGCTATCCGAACGCGCCCACCGACGAGAACATCTATTCGGTCAAACGCGCGGCGTTTCTCAATGGCGTGACGATCACGGGCACGGGCGTCCGCAACGATTTCACGCTCACTGACGCTTCCAGCCGCCGCGGCCACATTCAGTTGGTTAAGGACTGGATCGACGTTGCCGCCAAACTCGGCTCGGACATGGTACGCGTGTTTGCCGGCCGCGAAGTTCCGAAGGGCTTCACGTTCGACCAGGTGCTCGAATGGATGGTGCCTGCGTTTCAGGAATGCGCCGAATATGGCTCCAAGCACGGCGTCATCGTCGGGCTGCAACATCACGACGACTTCCTGAAAACCGCCGACGAGACCATCCGCGTGATCCAGGCCGTCAAGTCGGAGTGGTTCAGCGCCATTCTCGACGTGGGCAGCCTGCGCCAAGGCGATCCTTACGCCGAGATCGAGAAACTGCTTCCTTATGCCTCCAACTGGCAGATCAAGGAGCACGTCTGGTACGGCACAAAGAAGGTGGACATCGACCTTCCGCGCCTGCGCACGATCATCGACAAGGTCGGCTACCGCGGCTTCACGCCCATTGAAGCGCTGGGCGCGGGCGATCCGGAAGAGGTTGTCACCGTGTTCCTGAACAAGGTGCGTAAGGCGTTCGCGTAGGCGCTATCGCTTCGGCACTTCGACGCGCACGACCTGGCCGCGCTGGACGAATTCGACCGTCGTTGCGATCCGAGCGGCCTCAGGCCGTATCCGTCGCCAGTGGTTCGTGGATAGGATGACGACGGCTATTTTTCGATCAGCGAAGTGCTGCTGATACTGGACATTCTGGTCGCAGGTCACCAGCACTTCAAAGCCGGCCTTTTCCGCTGCGTTGAGCAGGGTGCCATTCTCCAGGCTCTCCCAATTCAGCTCAACTGCCAACACAACTTCGTACGCTTTCAAGTACCGTCTGAGCGGAGCTGGTGTATTTGCGTCGAACAGGATCTTCACGCCGCCGCCACAGGCTGCTCCAGTGAGGCCTTAGTAAAGGCAAGCACTTCGTGAATTTGCTCAGCCTTCACCGCCGGGAACCACTCCAGGAACTCGTCAATCGTCGTTCCTTCGTCCAGATGTTCGAAGAGCGACACGACGGGCATGCGGGTACCGGCGAAACACCACTGTCCGCCCAGCTTTCCGGGGCTACGATCGACGGCTGCGCACTGGCTCCAGTCCATAACCAAATTCTAGCGCTTGCTCACGCCAGATCGTTTTGGACCAGCCTACTTCTTCGTCTTCTTCACCCACTCGTCGTAGATTTTCGCGATGCCGGCACTCTGGTTATCACCGGGGTGGACGACGACGCGGTAGCGGAAGCGCCAGGTTTCGCCGGGCTTGAGGGTGAGGGAGCCATCCTTCGTTTTGTCGTTGTAGAAGTCGTGCTCACCGAAAATATTCGCGGCGAAGAGGCCGTAGTCGCGGGCGTGCCAGTAGGTGGGGTGCTTGGGGTTTGAGGGGTGGTCTAGGAACGCCACGCCGAGGGCCTCGCCTTCGACAGTACCGGCGTAGTCGACCCACGGGAAGCGCTTGCCCCAAATCTGTTTTTCGCCGGTAGCGCCTGTGGAACTCGTCATCTTGCCCGTGTGCTTGCCGTCGAGCGGCGCGGTGAGGCGCAGTGCGAATGTGCCTTCCTTGGTGTCACCGAACTTGGCAGGCTCGGTGGAAGTGAGATTGATGTCGAAGTCGATCACACGGTTCGTTGGATCGGAGTAAAACGTCATCGTGCGGGCCTCGTTGATCAGCACCTTGCCGTCCGGCGTCACCCATTCGAACGCCGCGGCGATGGAGCCTTCCTTCTTCCCGCTCTTGATGCCGGTGATGCGCTTGGTGCGGATTGTGCCCTGCTTGCCCTTCATTTGAGAAGCATCGTTGGCCCAGAAGTCGATACCGTTGACGTCGCCGTGCGAGAACCAGAGGCCGCGGTGGTGGATGTGGTCCTTGGCCTCGCCTTCCTTTTCCTCCATCGGCCAGACGCGCGAAACGATCTTGCCGGAAGCGGCGCGAACAGGATGCAGATAGGGTTTGGTGGCGCTGGAGCTGGTGAACAGGGCAGTGAAGGGCTTGCCGTCGATTTCCACCATGACGCGGTCGGAGCCCTGGGTGATTTTCACTTGGGCGGAGGCGGACACGGCGGTGAAGGCAACCGCGACGAGGAGGGAAGCGACGGGAACTCTCATGTGTGGTTAGTAGATCACATGAGGGGGTTAGCGCTCAAGCGGGAATGCTTTCGGCGGGTCCGGATTCCTCCTGAATTTTTTCAATCCGGACGAGGGCGACGCGGTTACGGTCCATCTCAAGCACGGTGAAGCGGCGGTCGCCGTGGTCGACGGTGGCGCCCGTTTCGGGAATAGTGCCGAGGCAAAACATGAGAAATCCGGCGAGTGTCTCGAACCCGGCTTGCGAGGGAAGCTCGATGCCGTACATGGTTTCGAGATCGCGTATAGGAATGGCGCCATCGAGTTCGACGACGTCCCAGGCGACCGGGAGCGGCGGCAGCCGGACGTCGTGTTCGTCCTCGATCTCGCCGAACACCTGTTCCATGGCATCTTCCAATGTGACGAGGCCGACTACAGTGCCGAACTCGTCGACGGCAAGCGCCATGTGCGAATGGGAGCGGCGGAAATCGTCGATCAACTGCGGGAGCGGCTTCGTTTCCGGAACCACGAGGGGCTTGCGGAGATAGCGGTTGAGATCGAAGGGCAGTGGCGGATACCGGCGGTCGATGGCGATGCGGCGCTGCTGCCACACCTCCAGCATGTCCTTGGCGTAGACGATGCCGTGGATGTTTTCCGGCTCGCGCTCGTAGACGGGGATGCGCGAATACTTGGCTTCGCTGAAGGCTTTCAGAACCTCGTCCAGCGTGGCCGTGTTCGGGATGCTGGCGAAGTGGTTGCGCGGCACCATGACTTCGCGAACGTTTAGATCGCGCAGGTCGAGGAGATGGTGCATGGCTTCTTCCTCGAACGATTCGATCATGCCGTGCTTCCGGCTGGAGGCGAGGATGTATTTCAACTCCTCGGGATTGTGCGTGCCGGGAGCGTGAGAGTCGCTGTGCGCCCCGAGAAGGCGGGAGCAGTATGCGGCGCTTCGTTCGATAAACGTGATGAAGGGGCCGCTGATGCGAATGAAGACGAGCAGCGGCGGAGCAAGGAGGCAGGAAAGCCGTTCGGCCTTCTCAATCGCGATGTTCTTGGGGACGACTTCGCCGATGACGACGTGGATGTAGCTGATGCCGAGGATCGAGATGGCGAAGCTGACGCCGTGCAGAACGTATTCCGGAATCCAAGCGATGCCACCGGAAATGACGGAGTTGAGCATCCCGTGCACGGTCGATTCGCCTGCCCAGCCGAGGCCGAGGCTCGCTACGGTGACGCCAAACTGGCCGGCCGAAAGCATGCGTTCGGGATTCTCGAGCAGCTCAAGCGCGGTCTGCGCTCCCGGCACGCCTTCCTCCTTCATTTGCCGCAGGCGCGATGGACGCACCGATAGCAGCGCCACCTCCACGGCGGAGAAGAAGGCGTTCGCCGCGATGATCAGCAGGAGAAGGAGAAGCCGGTATCCTAGATAGAGATCCATGAGAACAGCCCGAAGCAAGCGACTCCGGACAGGAGGGCCGCGGCAAAACGGGACCACGCAGGTGACAATTGAGCCGGTTCCTTAAATATATCAACGTTCTGATTGGCGTGGCCGCTATCGCCGCGCTTGCGGTCGCCTGGTGGTATACGCGCCGCGTACTTCCGCCGGTCACCGGAGAGATCGCAACCGGCGTGCGGGCGGCGGTCACCGTGACGCGCGACGCGCAGCAGGTGCCGCATATCAAGGCCGCCAGTGTCGAAGACGCGCTCTTCGCCCAGGGCTACGTAACGGCACAAGAACGCCTTTTCCAAATGGACTACATGCGGCGGCAGGCAGCGGGCGAGTTGGCCGAAGTTTTCGGAAAAAAAGCACTGCAATCAGACATGGAGATGCGACGGCTGCGGATGCGGCGGGTCGCGGAATTACACGCGCGGGGGCTGACACCCGAGGAGCGGAAATGGCTGGCCGCCTATGCGCGCGGTGTGAATCAGTACATCGAAGAGAATCGCGGGAAGCTGGCGGTGGAGTTCACGTTGGTCGACTACGATCCCGCGCCGTGGACGATCGCCGACACGATCTTGGTCGGGTTGGAGATGGCGCAAACGCTCAGCCTGAGCTTCCGCGAAGAGGTGATGAAGAGCAGCATGATGGCGGTGGGTGATCCAGCCTTGGTGAATCAACTGTTCCCCGTACGCACGGGACTCGAGCCGCAACCGGGCTCGAATGCATGGGCGGTTGCGGGTGCTCATACGAAGTCGGGCAAGCCGCTGCTGGCGGGCGACCCACACCTGCAGTTCACGCTGCCGGGCATCTGGTATGAGATTCACCTGCAAGCGCCGGGGCTCGATGTGGCGGGAGTCTCCATTCCCGGATCACCCGCGGTGATTCTCGGACACAACGAGAACATTGCCTGGTCGACAACGAACCTGCACTACGACGTGTCGGACCTGTATCGCGAGCAAGTGAACGTAGCGGCGGGCGTTTCGCGGTTTGAGAACCAACTGGAGCGCCTGCGTGTGGAGCAGGAAGTGGTGAAAGTGCGCGGTGACCAGGCGGTGCAGGTGCCCGTGATCAGCACGCGGCATGGTCCTCTGATGGGCGCCGAGGGCGGACAGCAATTGGCGTTGCGATGGACCGCGGCGGAAGCGGGTGGCTTCACGTTTCCGTTTGTCGCGGTGAATCAGGCGAAGAATTGGGCGGAGTTCCGTGCGGCGGTGTCGCGCTATGCGGGCCCCGCGCAGAACTTCGTTTATGCGGACAAAGAGGGCAACATTGCCTATCAGGCCGCCGGCCGGCTGCCCATCCGCGAAGGCTATGCCGGCGATGTGCCGGTCGACGGCGTATCGGGCAAGAACGAATGGAAGGGATTCATCCCGTTTGAAGAGCTGCCGTCGCGGCTCAATCCGCCGTCCGGTTATGTGATCACGGCGAACGAGAACCCGTTTCCGAAGGACTATAAGTACGCCGTCAGCGGATACTTCGCCCCGCAGTACCGGGCACTGCAGATCCGGGCGCGGTTGGACAAACGGCCGAAATGGGATGCGGCGGGGATGTCGAGTATCCAGCGCGATGTGTACTCGGCATTTTCGCAGTACCTGGCAAAGGAGCTGGCGCGTGTGGGTAAAGCGCGCGGAGCGCAGAATGCGAAGATGGCCGAAGCGAGCGATCTGCTGGCCAATTGGAACGGTTTGATGGAGCCGGACGCTTCGCAGCCCTACATTGTGAGCCTGGCGTACCAGCACATTCGCAAGGCGGTGGTGGATCGCGCGGCGCCGGGGCGAGGCATGGTCTACGACCAATCGATTGGCCAGGCGGTGGTGGAGCGGTTACTACGGGAGCGGCCGAAGGAGTGGTTTGGCGACTACGACGCAATGCTGTTGCGCGCCTTTACCGACGCACTGAATGAAGGTGACCGCATTGTGAGTTTGAATCCGGGGCGTTGGCGTTATGGCAGCCGCAACCAACTGAAGTTGTCGCATCCGATGCTGGGCGACTTGAAGTGGGTGGGCGGGCTGTTCACCATCGGGCCCGTCGGCATGCCTGGTTCGACGTCGACGGTGTTTCAGTTCGGGGGAAAGACAGGGCCCTCGATGCGGATGATCGCGGACCTGGCGGATTGGGATAGCTCTACGCTAATCACACCGACGGGACAGAGCGGCATGGTGTTGTCTGGACACTACAGGGACCGCTGGGACACCTACATCGGCGGCGGTGAATTGCCGTGGCAGTTTGGAAATGCAAAAGGAGACGTGCTGACCTTTCGGCCGCACACGTCTCCTCAGTAAAACCACCGCCCGTTATTGCCGCGGCTCAGTATTCATTTACCACTTGATCTTGTTTTCGGTGTCGGAGATCTTTTCGCGATGGACGTCGTGGCAACCCTTGCAGGCGGCGCCGAGCGATTTGGCTCCCGCTGAGATTCCGTCTTTATCATTGTCGGCGGCGGCCTTGGCGATTGCGTTCGCGGCAGTGACCGCGTCGGCGCTCGTCTTCACGCCCGTTTCGAGTCCCCGCTTGGTATAGAAGCGGCCAACCCTGGTAAAGGTCTCAGCGAGGTCCTTGGCGTTTGCCTCGACATCTTCGCCCTTCTTGATTGCGCCGGTGGCCTTGCCGGCCTTCTTCATCCAGTTCACGTGGTTCTCGGGCGGATCGATGGATTCGGCGAGCAAGAACCCGCCCATAAGAGCGAGTGAGAAGATGCCAACTAACGGTTTCTTCATGTACGGTGGTCTCCTTAAGTCCCGTTGGAAATCCCGCCCATTCTATCCGAAACGCAGCACGGCGGGTGATGGGAAAAAGACGAGGGCGGGAAGGGAAAAGGTTACCGAGGCCGTGGAGAGACTACTGTATACCTGCCGGCGCCTGCTTGCCGCGTTGCACTTCGCGCCAGTGTGCAGGCGGAGCACCTTCCCATTCGTGGAACGCGCGGACGAATGAACTTGTGTCGCCGTAGCCAAGCCGACGATCTCGTGGCCAGGCACACAAGGGTATTGAGTGGGCATGAAATCGGTCCACTCATTGCGAACCTGGTGGAGGTCAGAGTGGCAGACGCCGCAATAGAGGATTTCGATTTCAACGTCGCGTCCGGTGGGTTCTCTGCGTTGAATGGTGCCCGCGACGAGAGGGGCGGTGGCGCTTGCGGCTGAATAGGCTCGTGCGTTGTGCATAATTCCACCCTAAACGGGATGGGCTGGAAGCCAGTATGCAGATTGCGCCAAGCTCTATGCAAAACGCGCCAGGCGATACCGCGGCAGCTCTGAATCCTTCCGGGGGGACCGGCATCAGATAGACTGGAAGCAGACAACTATGGCTGGACAGAACACATTGACTTTTTCGGACGCCTCCTGGGATGGAGATGTCCTTAATTCCCAAGTCCCCGTGCTGGTGGACTTTTGGGCGGAATGGTGCGGACCCTGTAAGATGATGGGCCCGACGATTGACGCGGTGGCCGATGAATACGCCGGCAAGGCGAAGATTGGCAAGCTGAACGTCGATGAGAATGGGAACACGGCAATGCGTT
>JBDTVQ010000033.1:0-30439 GCA_040007195.1 Acidobacteriota bacterium
TTTCGCAGCGACACCTCGCACTTTCGGGCGACATTGACGGCGCTGCCATTGGTGATTCTGTTAGCTGTCGTGGATTTACCAGAGTGGCTCGCTTCCGGAACGCGGGCGCGAATGGCCTGGCGTTTGAGTATTGCCGCCGCATTGCTATGGATCTATCCGTTATGGCGCGGGCCTGCTGAGTTTGCACACACGATCGCGTTTGCTCCCCTGACCCGATTTGCTCCGGCTCCAGCAATTGACGCTCCGCCTGCCGACGCGCGAATTCCGTTTCAACGGACGACGCGTTTCCTGGCGGACGAGCCGCGCGCATTCGATGGCGCGCCGCCCATGCGCGAGTTCCTGGAGGAAATGAGTGGGCTGCGCGAGATCGTCGGGACGCGTACCACGTATATAGAGAGTTTCCCGCGGACGATGCTGGGCCTGGTGTATTTCCTGCTCGACTTGAAGGCCGCGCCGTACCTGCTGGACAAGGATCTGCTGGTGGTAAACGAGGCGGTCGAGCGGGAGGCACTTGCTTACTACGAACAACACGCGGCCGAGACGGAGTGCCTGATTACGATGAAAAACAGAGCACCCGAGCTTGAGGCGTTCCTGCGTGCTCATCCCGGCTCCACAAAAACGCGGAGGAAGATGGGGCAGGTCTCGTACTTCGTCTACCTGGCGCCTTAAGCTTCTACGTGGCCCCTTAGGCCAGCGTGCGCGCGGCGTCTTTGGCGAAGTAAGTGAGGATGATGCCGGCTCCGGCGCGTTTGATGGAGATGAGCGATTCCATCATGGCGCGCTGCTGGTCGATCCAACCGTTGCGTGCGGCGGCCATGATCATGCTGAATTCGCCGGAGACCTGATAGGCGGCGATGGGAACGTCGAACTGTTCGCGGGCCCGGGCGATGACGTCGAGGTAGGGCATGGCCGGTTTGACCATGAGCATGTCGGCGCCTTCTTCGAGGTCGAGTTCCATTTCGCGGATGGCTTCGCGCCAGTTGGGCGGATCCATTTGGTAGCTGCGGCGGTCGCCGAACTGCGGGGTGGACTCGGCGGCCTCGCGGAAGGGCCCGTAGAAACAGGAGGCGTATTTGGCGGCGTAGCTGAGGATGGGCGTGTTGATGTGCCCGGCCGCGTCGAGCGCTGCGCGGATTTCGGCGACACGGCCATCCATCATGTCGGAGGGCGCGACGATGTCGGCGCCGCAATCGGCGTGGGTGACGGCGGCGCGGGCGAGCCATTCGACGCTCTCGTCGTTGACGATCTCTTCGCCGACGACTTTGCCGCAGTGGCCGTGGCTGGTGTATTCGCAATTGCAGAGATCGGTAATGACGATGAGGCCGGGGACTTCGCGTTTGATGGCGCGAATGGCACGCTGGACGATGCCATCGGGATCGTAGTTGCCGCTGGCGAGTTCGTCCTTCGATTCGGGGATGCCGAAGAGGATGACGCCGCCGATGCCAAGTGCGTGAGCTTCGGCGCACTCTTCGACGAGCTTGTCGATTGAGAGCTGGGCGTTGCCGGGCATCGAAGAGATTTCGCGGCGCACGCCTTCGCCGGGGCAAACGAAGAGCGGGAGGATGAAGTTCTCCGGCTCAAGTTTGGTTTCGCGCACGAGGCGGCGCATGGATTCGTTCGCGCGCAGGCGGCGGAGGCGGGTTTCCGGATAGGCCATCAAGGCAAGTGTAGCGCCGTGGCCGTTATCCTAGGCGAGTGGAAGCGCCATTGATTGCCCGGCTCTACCGCGCCCATGGGCGTGTGCAGGGAGTGGGATTCCGTGCGTTTGTCGAGCGCCACGCAAGCAAGTTGGGCGTGGCCGGGTGGGTGCGAAACGTCGACGATGGATCTGTGGAAGTGCATGGGCAAGGGACGGCCGAGCAGTTGAGTGTGTTGGAAGGGTTGATCCGCACGGGCCCGAGATGGGGCGAGGTGAGGCGGGTGGATGTGAACGAGGCGGCGCCGATTGCGGCCGACCGGTTTTCGATTAAGAGGGGATGATGGGAATTTTACGGGCGGAGCGGACGCTGTTGATGGGCATTTTGAATGTCACGCCCGATTCGTTTTCCGATGGCGGGCGGTTTTATGATGCGGACGCCGCATGGGAACAGGCGAGGCGGATGATTGACGAAGGCGCGGACATTTTGGATATCGGCGGCGAGAGCACAAGGCCGGGGGCGACGGCGGTGAGCGAAGAGGAAGAGTTGCGGCGCGTGCTGCCGATGGTGGAGCGGGCGGCGCGGGAGTGGAAGGTGTCGATTTCTGTCGATACCTGTAAACCCGCAGTGGCTGCTGCGTGCCTGGAGCGGGGCGCGAAGATCATCAACGACGTGACGGGGTTCCGCGATTCTGAGATGGTGGAAGTGGCGCGGCGGCATGGGGCGGCGTGCATCGTGATGCACATGCGCGGAACGCCGGCGACAATGCAGAGTCTGACGGAGTATGTCGATGTGGTCGCAGAGGTAAAGGAGTTCCTGGCCGAACGAGTTGCCACGCTGGGTGCGGCGGGAATTGAGGAGATTGCGATCGATCCCGGGCTTGGGTTTGCGAAGACGGCGGTGCATAATTTCCAATTGCTGCGAAGGTTGCCTGAGTTGGCGGCGCTGGGCGTGCCGGTGTTGATTGGCCCGTCGCGGAAGCGGTTTCTAGGGACTTTGGCGGACATGGAGCCGATGGAGAACCGGCGCGACGGAACGGTGGCGGCGATTACAGCGGCGGTGTTGGGCGGCGCACGGATCATCCGGGCGCACGACGTGGTGGAGGCGAGGCGGGCGATTGCGGTGGCGGAGGCGGTGCTACGGGCATGAGCGACAAGATTCTGTTGAGCGGGGTTCACCTGGTTTGCCACATCGGTGTTCCGGCGGAAGAACGGGCGCGGGCGCAGGGTCTGATTGTGGATCTGGAGATGGGCCTGGATCTGCGGCGCGCGGGGGCATCGGACCGGTTCGAGGATACGGTCGACTACGCGGCGGTGCGCGACGCGATGGAGCGGGTGGCGGGGCAGCGGCCGTACGCGCTGGTGGAGTCGCTGGCGGAATCGCTGGCGGCGGCGGTGTTGGCGGAGTTTGCAAAGGTGGAGAGCGTCCGCGTGCTGGTACGGAAGCCTGCGGCGCTGGCGCCTTTGCGGGTGGACTGGCCGGGCGTGGAGATCGTCAGGACGCGCAATGGCTGACGTCTACATCGGCGTGGGTGCAAACGTCGGCGATGCGCGGGCGAGCATGCGGACTGCCCTTTACGCGATGTCGCTTCACTGCGACGTGACCGCTGTATCGTCGCTGTACGCAACCGAGCCCGTGGGCTTCCTGGCGCAGGACTGGTTTCTTAACGCTGCTATTCATGCGACGACATGGCGCACGCCGGCGCAGTTTCTGGAGGCGCTGCAGGGAATCGAGAAGCGGTTGGGGCGGCAGCGTGAAATTCCAAACGGGCCACGCACGATTGATCTCGACATTCTGGTTTGGGATGACGCCGTGATCGACGAAGGCGGACTGGTTGTGCCTCATCCGCGCATGCAGGAGCGGTTGTTTGTGATGGAGCCGCTGTTCGAGATTGCGCCGCAACTGGTGATTCCGGGTTTGGGGAAGACGGTGGCGGAATTGCGCGACGAACTGCAGGGCTCGATGCGCGTTGATCTGGCAGCGCGGGCGCCTTGGTAGACTGAAGACTCCCACCGAATCTCTCATGGATCATCTGAAAACACTTATTCGCGAAGTCCCGGACTTCCCCAAGCCGGGCATCAATTTTTACGACATCACGACGCTGTTGAAGGACGGCAAGGGGCTGTCGGAAACCATCGGAGGCCTGGTGACGGCCGCGCGCACGTCGCCCGTGGACGTTGTGCTCGGCATCGAGGCACGTGGGTTCTTCTTTGCCCCCGCGGTGGCCGTGGCGCTGGGCGTGGGCTTCGTGCCCGTGCGCAAGCCGAAGAAGCTGCCCGCGCAGTGCGTGGCCGAGGAGTACGCGTTGGAGTATGGCACCGACACGCTGGAGATCCACGCGGATGCGATCGAACCGGGGCAGCGCGTGCTGATTGTCGACGATGTGCTGGCGACGGGAGGCACGGCGGCGGCGGTGGCGAAGCTGGTCGGGCGGTTGGGCGGCACGGTGGCGGGGCTTGCGTTCGTGATCGAGCTTGATTTCCTGAATGGCCGCTCGAAACTGGAAGGCCAGAACATTCACTCGCTGTTGCACTACTAAGCCGTGCCGGGTAAAGCCATATCGCGCGACGTGACGGGGCACTGTGTAAATGTACCCGCGTTCGCGAAGCTGAACCTGTCGCTGCTGGTGTTGGGGCAGCGGGGGGATGGATTCCACGAACTGCGCACGATCTTTCAAACCATCTCGCTCGCGGACAGGCTCCGGCTGCGGTATACGCCGGGCGGACCGCTGCGGATCACACTCGACGACCCGCTGGCTATTCCAGACAATTTAATCCTAAAAGCGGCGCGCGGCTTGGCGGAAGCGACGAACCTGAAAGGCACGCTGGAGATCACGCTCACCAAGCGCATTCCGATGGGCGGGGGCCTGGGCGGCGGATCGACCGATGCAGCGGCGGTGTTGCTTGCCGTTCCGGCGCTGACCGGGCGGGGGCTGACTGCGGCGCGATTGCACGAATTGGCGGCCGGGCTCGGGTCGGACGTGCCGTTTTTCCTGGGCGGGGGTACCGCATTGGGCCTCGGGCGGGGGGAGGAGCTGTACCCCATCGCCACGCCATCGGCGGCTTATGTTTTATTGCTGACGCCCGGGCTTCACGTGTCCACTCCCGAGGCGTACCGGGAACTGGCGCGGCGCCCATTATCGCAATTGACATTCACCGAACTGATACCTAAACTGGAGACTTTCCGGGCCTGTGTGGAGGCTGTTTCGGGGCCGCGCTCGTCACCGGATTGGAATGGGTTCTGTCAGAATGATTTTGAGGAGGCGGTCTTCGGACGGCACCCTCGACTGGCGGTTCTCCGGCGGAAGTTGGAAATGGCTGGGGCGTGTCCAGCCAGGATGAGTGGAAGTGGGTCGACGTTGTTCGGGGTGTTTCCCACTCGCGCGGTGCTCCGCGAGGCCCGGGATGGACTCGGAGCCGTTCCCTCGGTAGTGACAAGTTTCGTGAGCAGAACCCGGTACCGCGCCGCCTGGTTTCGCGCACTAGCTGGCATCGTTCGCACGACACAATGGCCGCCGCAAAGCCTGTACGCATCCAACGATTCCTCCACACGGAGGAGCAAATCTCTGCAGAAGAAGTCACACTCAACCTCTCTATGAGCTTCGACCGTCTGAAGATCTTTACGGGCAACGCCAACATCGAGCTGACCCAGGAAATTTGTCAATGCCTGGACATGCAGATGGGTGACGCCATCGTACGCACCTTTTCCGACGGCGAGATTCACCTGCAAATTCAAGAGAACGTGCGCGGGGCCGATGTTTTTGTCGTGCAGCCGACGTGCACTCCGGTGGAGAAGAATCTGTTTGAGGTTCTGCTGATGGCCGACGCATTGAAGCGCGCCTCGGCGGACCGCATTACAGCGGTGCTTCCTTATTACGGTTACGCCCGCCAGGACCGCAAGGACAGGCCGCGAGTACCCATCTCGGCCAAGCTGGTGGCGAGCTTGCTCGAGACGGCGGGCATTAACCGCGTGCTCGCGCTCGATCTTCACGCCGCGCCGATTCAGGGCTTTTTCGACATTCCCGTGGACCACCTGTTCGCCGCGCCCGTGTTGATCGAGGCGTTCGACCATCTGCTGGGTGAGAACCTGGTGGTGGTAAGTCCCGACGCAGGCGGCGTGGAGCGTGCGCGTGCGTTTGCAAAAAGGATGGACGCGCCGCTGGCGATTATCGACAAGCGCCGCACGGACGTGAACGTAGCGGAGGTCCTTCATATCATCGGCGACGTCGCGGGCAAGCATTGCCTGATGGTCGACGACATGATCGATACTGCTGGTACACTAGTCAAAGGCGCCGAAGCGCTTCTGGCCAATGGAGCCACGAAGGTTTCGGCCTGTGCTACGCATGGGGTCTTATCGGGTCCTGCCGTGGAACGGATTACGAATTCCGGTCTCGAAGAGGTGGTGATCACCAATTCGATTCCGTTAAGTGAAACAGCCGTAGCCTGCGGCCGTATTCGCTCGATGTCGGTGGCGCCGTTGCTGGCCCGCGCCATTCAATCGATTCACGAAGAGAGCTCGGTCAGCACCCTGTTCGTTTAGGGCCTCCCTTAAGCGATCCGGAACCAAACCCAACCGCTGGACACCGTGGCCTGAGGCAGAGGGCTCCTGCCGCCAGGAGGGCTACGCTCCAGGGAAGAGAGAGTTATGCGTAAGGACATTACGATTACCGCGGACGCCCGCGAATTGCGTGGCAAAAATGCCGCCCGCCGATTGCGAGTGAGTGGCAAGATCCCCGCGGTGCTGTATGGCGCTGGTAAAGACAGCGTCGCAGTCACCGTCAGCCCGAAAGAAGTGAACAAGATTCTTCACACCGGTTCGGGCCACAACACCATTTTTAACCTCGATGTTCCGGGGCAGGGTTCGACGCCTGTCATGGTCATCGACTGGCTGCATCATCCGATCAAAGACACGCTCATGCATATCGACATGATGCGTATCGATCTGACCAAGGCGATCCGCGTGAAGGTTCCGATTCATGCCACGGGAGAGTCCCAGGGCGTGAAGATTCACGGCGGCCACTTCGAATTCGTATTTCGTGAAATCGAGTTTGAATGCCTTCCCGATGAGATTCCTGAGCACATCACGGTGGACATCACCGAACTGATGATCGGGCAGAGCATCCGCGCGTCGGATCTGCCCGTGACGGGATCGATGAAGCTATTGAGTCCGGCCGACACCGTGGTTTGCCACGTCGTAGCGCTGCGCGACTCGCTGACTGACGCCGCGCCTGCCGAAGGCGATGCGGCCGCATCCACCAAGGAGCCCGAGGTAGCCAAGAAGGGCAAGAAGGAAGAGGCGGCCCCGGCCGCGGCCGGTAAAGCGGGCGATAAGAAACCCGCCGAAAAGAAACCGGCTGAGAAGAAGAAGTAGCGCTTCGACGCTAGCGCGCTATGCTTCCGGCTTCCGCTGGGCCCTGGCTGATCGTCGGCCTGGGCAATCCCGGCACGCAGTATGAGCTGACGCCGCATAATCTCGGGTTCCTTGTGGTGGACCGGCTTGCCGAACGCCACAAGATCCGGGTGTCGCGGAAAGAAGCGATGTCGCTGGTGGGCTCCGGACGATTCGGCGAGAACGCCGTGATTCTGGTGAAGCCGCAAACGTTTATGAACCTGAGCGGGCAGGCCGTCAAAGGCATGCTGGTGAAGGAAGAGATTCCGATGGGGCGGCTGCTGCTGGTTTACGATGAACTGGCGCTGCCCTGGATGAACCTGAGGATACGTCCGAATGGTTCATCGGCTGGTCATAACGGCGTCAAAAGCGTGATCGCCGTATGTGGCACGCAAGATTTTCTCCGGCTCCGGCTGGGGATTTATCCCGGTCATCCGATCGCGGATGGAGCAAAGTTTGTGCTCGACCCTTTCCGGCGGGCACAATTGAAAGAATTGGATGAACTGCTGGACACCGCGTCCGATGCAGTGGAGTCCATCATCGCCGAAGGCGCCGAAAAGGCCATGACGAGGTTCAATCGTCGCGCCCAAGGTCAGAACGAAGAGGATCAATGAGGATCTACGAAGAATTGTTTATCGTGAAGCACGACGCGCCGGAGGAAGACATCGACGCGTTTGTGACTCATTTGGAAGGCACCATCACCGCTGGTGGTGGAACGCTGGACAAGGTCGACAAGTGGGGCGTGCGGAAGCTTGCCTACAAAGTCGACAAGCGCGCGGAAGGCTTCTATGTGTTGCTGGTGTTCAGCGCCACGGCTGAAGGGGTGAAGGAAGTGGAGCGCAGGCTTCGCGTTTCCGATCTCGTCATTAAGTGGCTCACCGTGCGCATGGACGAGAAGCTGAAGTGGCTGGAGAAGCGCAAGAAGGCGCGCGAAAAGCGTGCCGCGCGGAAACCTCCACCGGCTGCTCCTCCGCCGGCGGCTCCGGCTGCCGCGGGTCCTGGCGCTCCGGCTGGTCCTGCTCCGGGCGCACCTGCCGGCCCTGCTCCTGGCGCACCGGCGGCAGCGATGCCCGCCGCGCCCGTTGAGGAAGCGGCGGCCGTGGTGGAACCGGCTACCGAGCCAGTTCCCGAGACGGCAGCCGAATAGTCCAGCCCATTTGCCCCGCAACCTACGGTATTGATCAAGGAGATCCTGTATGGCCGAACAACGTGGCGGTCGTCCCATCGCCCAAAACCAACGTCCCACCGGGGGCGACAAGGCCCAGATGGGCAAGCGGCAGTTTTTTCGCCGCCGCAAAGTATGCAAGTTCTGTGTCGATAAAATCGATCTCATCGATTACAAAGACGTGAAGCTGCTGAACCAGTTCATCAGCGAACGCGGCAAGATGGTTCCGCGCCGGATTTCCGGCGTGTGCACACCATGCCAGCGGCGTTTGAGCGAGGCCATTAAGCAGGCCCGCAATATCGCCCTGCTGCCGTTTGGCGGATCGTAAGGCGAGGAACCGAGGAGGAAATCATGGAAGTCATTCTCCGCGAGGATATTGAGAAGCTCGGCCAACGCGGCCAGCTGGTCAAAGTGGCCCCGGGCTATGCGCGCAACTTTCTGTTGCCCAAGCGCATGGCGGTGGAAGCCACCGCGTCCAACAAGAAGATCATCGAGCAGGAGCGCCAGTCGTGGCTGCGCAAAGAGGCCAAGGAAGTTGGCGATGCGCAGGAACTGGCGAAGCTGATGTCGAACGTCGTCCTGACCATGCCCGCCAAAGCGGGCGAGGAAAAGGAAGGCGAGGCCGCTCACCTGTTCGGTTCGGTCACGGCGCAGGACATCGCACACGCGCTCGAGGCGCAGAAGTACACGATCGACCGGCGCAAAATTGTATTGCCCGATCCGATCCGCGCGCTGGGCGAATACAAGGTGCCGGTGAAGCTGCACAAAGACGTAACCGTCGAAGTAACCGTGAACGTAGTCCGGGAGGGTTAAAATAGTCCCTTCATGGGATTCTTTGACCTGACAGGACACACAGCGATCGTCACCGGCGCCGCAAGCGGCATTGGCGAGGCGATCGCGACACGATTTGCAAAAGCCGGGGCCACGGTTGTGGTCGCGGACCTGAATCTGGAGGGAGCCACTGCCGTCGCAAATGCGATTGGCAATGGCTCCTTCGCCGTTCAGGTGGACATTACCGACAAGGCAAGCGTAAAAGCAGCCGTGGATGCGGTGTTGGCCCGGACGGGGCGCATCCACATTCTGGTGAACAACGCGGGGATCGGCGGCAAGGCCGCGCCGCTGTGGGAGCAGACCGAAGAGGACTGGCACCACATTATCCGCATCAACATGGACGGCATTTTTCATTTCTGCAAGGCCGTGGTCACTCACATGCGCGAGCACAAATATGGACGCATCGTGAGCCTGGCCTCCATCGCGGGCAAAGAGGGCAACCCGAATATGACGGGTTACTCGGCCACGAAGGCGGCCGTGATCGGGTTTACCAAATCGCTCGGCAAGGAAGTGGCGACCGATGGCATTTGCGTGAATGCCGTTTCGCCTGCTGTGGTGCGCACGAAGATACTCGAGCAACTGACGCAAGAGCAGGTGGATTACATGACGGCGCGGATTCCGATGCGGCGCACGGGCTTGCCGGAGGAGATCGCCGCGGTGGTGCACTTCCTGTCGTCGCCTGACTGCTCGTTTGTCACGGCGCAGTGCTACGACGCAAGTGGCGGACGGGCGACGTATTAGGCGTAGTTCTTTCATCGACGTGGGTTTCCGCCTCGTCTAAGCTGGTAGCTAGTGCTTACCCCTGATCAATACGACGGCGCCACTGCGGCGCAACTGCTCGATGCTTATGAGAACGCCGAGATCGCGCTCGATCACCGGCTGCTGCGGGCGCTGCTCGCAAAGATGGATGGCGTGGCCAAGTGGGCCAACGACAACGTCGACAACGACATTCTCACCGAGATGTTGGAACTGTTCTCGCAAGCGCCCACGCCCGCGGCCGTTCCGTTTCTGGTTGAGTTTGCGCGGCAGTATCACGACGACATTCCCGAAGAACTGATTGAAGCTCTGGCGAGGCTGGGCGCGCCGGCGCTGGAGCCTCTGCTGGCGCTCTACGAAGAGAAGAAAGAGGAGCCCGGCGAGGTTCCGTTCGCGCTAGTGTGTTTGCATGTGAGAGATCCGCGGGTGGACGCCGTGATCGAAGAAGTTGCGGCGAAAGACCCGGAAGACGCGAAGTTTCTGCGTGAGGTCTACGCAGACGACAGCGGCGTGTCAGAGCCATTCGATATCTTCAAGCAGTACCCGGAGCAGGCTGCTCCCGATCTGCGGTATCTGCCCATACCTAAGCGGCTGGAGTTTCTGACTTCGGAAGATGTGAATTACCGGTTGGCGGCGGCGGCGAGTTTCATCGACACCGATTTGGACCGCGAAACGGCCGAGCCGCTGATTACCTGCGCACGAGGCGACGAGCATCCGATGGTACGTGGGCTTGCCTGGCAGGCGCTGGAGTCGAGGGCCAAGGACCACAAGGCACTGCGCCAGGAGATGATGCAGCGTTTGGCCGATGCGAAGGCCGACCACGACGAACGCGGCGGCATTGCCGTGGCGCTGGCGTCGTTCATGGCCGAACCGGAGATCCGCACGGCGATCGAGCAATTGCACACGGTGCCGGAAGGCCGGGCGCGCGCGTTGGAAGCGATGTGGCGTAGCTTCGACAAGACGTTCGAGGCGTTTGTGATCCCCCACATTGAAGATCCCGATTCGGAGGTGCGCCAACAGGCGATTCTGGCGGCGGGCTATCTTGGGCTGGGCACCGAAGCCGCGCGGCTGGAGAAGCAGTTTACCGATCCCGACTTCCGCGACGATGCGCTGTTTTCGTATGCGCTGTGCTGCCGCGCCGAAGTGTCACGGCCGTTCATGAAAAAGTTGTTGCGGCAGATCGATAAGCTTGCTGGAGGCCTGGACGAAGAAGAGGTCAAAACGGTGATGCAGGCACTCGATTTGCGGCTGGAGATGCACGGGCTGAAGCCGGTGTTCTCAACCGAAGAAGGCCACGAGCACGAATAGCAGTACACTTCCGATTTCACCGAAACCCGCCGAAACATCGGTTGGCAGAGGCCAACGCTGATGGGCTTTCTGCGGTACGGCAGTATCGGCCGGGTCTGGCGAGTGAGTTCCGGTGATCCGCCGGCAGCTGCCTTTCAGCCACTCGTGGGTTACCGCGTACTTTCGTCCCAATGACGCCCGTCGGTACAATAACTAAATGATCCCCTCCGCCGCGAGCGCACCGCATCCACACGCTGCTTCTCCGGCGAGCCATGTTGTCTCGCTTCTCCGCCAGCTTGGCATTGTTTCGGCCACAGCGCTGGTAGTTTCCAACATGATTGGGACCGGTATCTTCACGACCACCGGATTCCTTGCCTCCGATCTCGGCTCGGCCGGGATCATTTTCCTCATTTGGATCGTCGGCGCGCTTTGCGCGCTTGCCGGCGCCTTCTGTTATTCCGAGCTTGGAGTGAACTTCCCTTCTTCGGGAGGCGAGTATGTTTACCTCACGCGCGCCTACGGGCCGACTTGGGGATTCATGACCGGCTGGGTGAGCTTCTTTGCGGGCTTTTCGGCGCCGATTGCCGCCGCCGCACTGGCTTTTTCGGATTATCTGGCCTATTTCTGGCCGGAGTTGAAGCAGGCGAACGCGGCGTACTCGATCAATATCGGATTTACTACTCTGAAATTAGGCGGCGCGCAGTTAGCCGCGAGCGCACTGATTGGCGTCTTCACCGTTCTCAACTTTTATGGCGTGAAGCTGGTGGCCGCGGTGCAGAACACGCTGACCTCGACCAAGGTGGTGGTGATCCTGGGGCTGATCATTCTCGGGCTGGCGTTCGGCAACGGCGATTGGGCGCACTTCTCGCAGCCGGCGGTACGCGGTACCTCAACGGCGCTTCCGGCGCAATTCGCCATCAGCCTGTTTTTTATCTACGTGAGCTACTCCGGGTGGAACGCGGCGACCTACGTGGCCGAGGAATTGAAAGAGCCTTCGAAGACGCTGCCGCTGGCGCTTGCTTTGGGAACGGCGCTGGTCGCGCTGCTCTATTTGGGATTGAACGTTGTGTTCATCTACGCCGTGCCGCTCGAAGAGATGAAGGGTGTGATTGCCATAGGGTCGCTGGCGGCTTTGAAGCTGTTCGGGCCGGAGATCGCGGGAATATTTGCGCTGCTGATGGCCGTGTCGCTGATGTCCACGGTGAACGCGATGGTCACCATTGGTCCGCGCGTTTATTACGCGATGGCGAAGAACGGCGCTTTCTTCTCCGCCGCGGCGCGCGTGAACGAGAAGTCGCACGCTCCGGTGATTGCCATCGCCTGTCAGGGCGTCGTGAGCATGCTGATCACGATGACGCCTTTTCCGGATCTGATTGTCTACATCGGTTTCGCGCTGAACTTCTTTGCCATGATGACGGTGGCTTCGCTCTTCAAATTCCGCAAGCAGGCGGGATGGCAGAAGATTCGCGTGGTGAGTTTCGCCTGGCCACTGATGCCGTTGATCTTCTTCATCGTGGGAGCGGTGGCGACGGTGGTGGGCGCAACGCTGCAGCCCCGTATCGCCTTGGCCGCCGTGCTCACCATCGTCAGCGGCGCCGCCGTGTACCACTACGCGCTGCGCCCCAAACAAACCTAAACATGCCCACACTGTTGAATGGAAATCGGATCCGCGACGAGATTCTCTCGGAGTTGAAGCCCCGTGTCGAGCGCTGCATCAGCGAAGCGGGCCGCCCGCCCGGGTTAGCCGTCGTGCTGGTTGGTAGTGATCCGGCGAGCCAGATTTATGTTCGCAACAAGGTGAAGGCCTGCCAGGCCCTGGGATTGCATTCGGTAGAACTGACGCCGCCGCCCACGATCACGACCGAGGAACTGCTGGGGCTGGTAGGCAAGCTGAACTACGATCCGTTGATCGACGGCATTCTGGTGCAGATGCCGCTGCCCGAACAAGTGGAATCGCGCCGCATTTTGGAGGCGATTTCACCGGAGAAGGACGCCGATGGATTTCATCCGATCTCGGTGGGGCGCCTGGTGGCGAACCTGCCCGCGCCGCGCGCCTGCACGCCCGCCGGAGTGATGGAGATTCTGCGGCGGCAGGAGATCGCCGTGGCGGGGAAGCATGCCGTGGTGATCGGCCGAAGCGATATTGTCGGCAAGCCGATGGCGCTGCTGCTGCTGCACGCCAACGCGACGGTGACGATTTGCCATTCGAAGACGCCCGATCTGGCCGCGACGTGCGCGCGGGCCGATATATTGGTCGCCGCGATCGGAAGGCCGGCCTTTGTGCGCCGCGAATTTATTAAGCCTGGGGCCACGGTGATCGATGTCGGCATCAACCGCCTGTCGCACCGCGCCGAGGTGGAGTTTATCTTCGCCGACGATCCCGGCCTGAAGGCGCGTTTGGAGGACTTTGACCGCAAGCACAGCGCGCTCGTCGGCGATGTCCATCCACTAGAGGTGGCCGAGGCAGGCGCGGTGACTCCCGTGCCGGGCGGCGTCGGACCGCTGACGATCGCGATGCTGATGTCGAATACGGTCGCACTGGCCGAGCGACGGTTGAACCTGGTTTAGTGATGCTACTGGCCGGGCTTACGGGCGGGCTTGCGTCGGGGAAGAGCTTCATCGGCCGTGCCCTGGAAGAGTGCGGTTGCCTGTTGATTCATGCCGATGAACTTGGCCACGAGGTGCTCGGCGTGGAAGGCCCTGCTTACGCCGGCGTGCTAGCGGAATTCGGCGACGATATCCTAAAAGACGATGGCACGATTGACCGCCGCAAGCTGGGAACCGTCGTCTTTGCGGACAATGGACGCCTGGCGCGGCTCAACGAACTGGTACACCCGCATGTATTCGCCCTGCAGGAAGAGCGAATCGCCGCACTGGCGGCGCGGGATCCAGACGCCATCGTCGTTGTGGAAGCAGCCATCATGATTGAAACCGGCTCCTACAAGCGATACGACGCGATCATCCTCGCCGTGTGCGCGGTGGAGACCCAGATCGCCCGCGCGATTAAGCGCGACGGCTTGACGCGCGATGAGGTGCTGGCGCGCCTTTCCCGCCAGATGGCGTTGGCCGAGAAGATTCCCTACGCTCAGTTCGTGATCGACACCGATCACACCAAGGAAGAAACCATTACCCGCACGCGCGAAGTGCATGAATCTCTGCGCGCGATGCAGCAATCCAAATCAACAGCAGCCTCCGGAACTCTACCTACACTATGAAAGCCCGCATCTTGCTCATCGCCGCTTTGTTCGCCGGCGTCTTCGTTTTCCTCACTTCGCGCGCCGGATGGCGTCCGGGGTTTCTTGGCCGCGATGCCACGTCGTCGGCCGCGCCGTTGTGGTCGGGGCCGGATTCGGTGCGCGGCGCCGGGCTCAGCAACGACGAGCAGAACAATATCGACATCTACAAAACCGCCCACACGGCGACGGTGAACATCACGTCGACAGTCTACCGGCGGAACTTCTTTTTCGAGGTGTATCCGGTGAAGGAGTCGGGCTCCGGTTTCTTCGTGAATACAGACGGGTTGATCATTACGAACAACCACGTGATCTCCGGTTCGGCCGATGTGCAGGTGACGTTGCACGACCAGACGCGCTACAAAGCCGACATTCTCGAGCGCGATCAGGCGAACGATTTGGCGTTGATCAAGATTACGCCGAAGGGGAAGGTGGCCACGCTTCTGCTGGGCGATTCGGAAAAGTTGCAGGTTGGACAGAAGGTTCTGGCGATTGGCAATCCATTCGGCCTGGAAGGGACGCTCACCACGGGGATCATCTCCTCGATGGGGCGCGATATTCGCGACGAAGGCGGACGCACTCTGGAAGGCATGGTCCAGACCGACGCCGCCATCAACCCCGGCAATTCCGGCGGACCGCTGCTGGATTCGGCTGGTTCGGTGATTGGCGTGAATACGGCGATCTATGGTCCGGGCGGCAACATTGGAATCGGATTCGCCATGCCGATTAATCGCGTCAAGGCGATGCTCGACGCGGTGAAGGCAGGCAAGAAGATGACGCGTCCGCGGCTGGGTGTTTCCGGGACGCTGATCGCGGGGAATCTGGCCGAGGCGATCGAACTGCCGTCGCAGGGCGGCTTCCTCGTGTACGACGTCACGGAAAATTCGCCGGCCGCGCGCGTGGGAATTCATGGGGCGCGGCGATTTGTGGTGATCGGCAACGTTGAGGTGGGCATAGGCGGCGATCTCATCATGGCGATCGATGGCCGCGCGGTTGACCGCCCGGACGCGATCGCGCGGTCGATGGCGCGCAAGCTGGTGGGCGATAAGGTTGAGTTGACGCTGTACCGCAACGGGCGCCAGGTGAAGATCACCGTGCCGCTGACGGGCGGCGGTGGACCGGACTCGCTCTAGCGCCGTTACGGCGCATCAGGGGGAGCAGCCGCCGTGATCGTGGCAGATGGTGTGAGATTCTCCACCAGGTGCCGCTTGAGCACGTCGAAACGCACGGGCTTGCTGATGTAGTCGTCCATTCCCGCATCCAGACACTTTTGCTTGTCGCCGTCCATGGCATTGGCGGTTAGCGCGACGATGGGAACGCGCGCCCTTTCAGTTTTTTGCGAACGGATGCGCCGCGCCGCTTCGTAGCCATCCATTTCCGGCATCTGGCAATCCATGAGCACGACGGCGTAGTTGCCTTGCCGCCACTTCTCGATCGCTTCTTCGCCGCTGGAGGCCAAGTCGACCGCGCATCCCAACCGCAGCAACATGCGCTGGGCCACCATCTGATTCACCGGGTTGTCTTCCACCAGGAGCACGCGCGCGCCTTGCAGTGCCGCCGTGTTGAGATCGCCAGCCCCGGCTCCAGGTCCGGTGGATTGATCGAGCAACGAGCCGGCGCGCAGCGGGACATCGCACCAGAAGACGGAGCCTCCGCCCTCGCGGTTGCGCGCGCCAACCGAACCGCCCATGAGTTCGGAAAGCTGTTTCGAGATGGCCAGCCCAAGGCCGGTGCCGCCATATTTGCGCGTGGTGGTCGAATCGGCCTGGCGGAACTTCTCAAACAATTCGGGGATCGTGTGTTCGTCGATGCCTGGACCTGTATCGGAGACCTCGAAATGGATCTGGTAGACATCGCCGGCCGTGCCGTGCAGCCCGACACGCAAGATCACCTCACCAGTCTGGGTAAACTTCACGGCATTGCCGAGGAAGTTGATGAGGATCTGGCGCAGACGTGCCGGGTCGCCGAGCAGTACCGGCGGAACGCCGGGAGCCGTCTCGAGCTTCAGGCAAAGACCCTTGGCGTCGGCTCGCGGTTGGATCAGGCGCATCGCGTCTTCGGCGAGATGGCGCGGTTGGAAGGCAACCGACTCGAGCTCCATTCGCCCAGCCTCAATCTTGGACAGATCGAGGATGTCGTCGATGAGGCCGAGCAGCCCGGCTCCGGAGAGTTTGACGGTTTCCACTAATTCCTGCTGGTCCTCGTCCATGTCCATCAGTGTCAGCAGGTCGGCGATACCAACGATTGCATTCATTGGGGTGCGGATCTCATGGCTCATGTTGGCCAGAAACTGGCTCTTTACGCGCGTGCTCTCTTCGGCCTTTTCTTTTGCCAGGCGCCACTCGGCGGTTCGCGCGACCACTTCGGCCTCCAGGTTTTCGCGGTGGCGGCCAAGCGCTTCATCGCGGGCGCGAATCTGGTCGAGCATGGTGTTGAAGCACTCGGTGAGGCGGCCCACTTCGTCTTCGGCCATCTTCTGGGCGCGCACCGAATAGTCGCCCTTTTCGCTGATTGCCCGCGCCGTGCTTTCCAGGTGGAAGAGCGGCGCCGTGATGCTCTTTTGCAGCCGGAAGGCGACGCCGAAGGAGGCGCCGGTTGCGACGATGAATCCGATTGCGGCGAAAGCGACGGCCTGCCACAACGCCTCTGAAGAACGCCGCGTGTCACCGCGCAGATACACCATCCCGAGGAGTTTGCCTTCGAGTGCGATACGGCGATAGAGAACCACCGAGTCTCCCTCGAAATATTCGCCGGCGCGGCGCACGGCAATCGTTTTGCCCTGAAAACGGTAAGCCGCGACTATCTCGCCTTGCGGGCCGGTGAGGGCGGCCTCTAATATTCGCGAATCGCCTTCCAGCGCGTGCAAGTTCTCTTCGGCCGCCCGCTCGTCATGAAATTCCAGCGCTGCCGTACTGGAAGAGGCAACCACCTCGGCCGCGGCGCCCAGCTCGGCGCCCAGTGCTTTGCGCAGCCGCGAGGATTCGTAGGCGAGAAACGCCACTCCGGCGAGCGCGACGGTCATGCTGGTGGCCATCAGGATCAGCAGAGTGAGCTTCGCCTGCAGGGACCGGTTTTGAAACCAACGCCGCAACTGCGCTCCTGGATTCAATTGACCCCCCCGGATTGCACCACGCGCACCAGGCGCAGGAGCTTGGAACTGAAACGGATGCCGGAACGCTCACCCGCGCCGGGGTTGACCTCGAGCCCAATGCGGCCCTGTTCGCTGACGAAGTTCACCATGCCGCCGCGCCGGGCGAATCCATCGCGGTGCGAAACGGTGAGGACCGGCTTGGCTTGGCGGTCGATTAGCGATTGAATGTCGCGTTCGGAGGCCGCGGCGATGAAGGCGATGTGGCAGTCGTCGGCCTGCGAGACCTTTTCGATGGCGCTCACGGAGATGGGGCGCCCGCGCCAGGAATCGTTCTTCGCCGCCACCTCGACGACGGCTTGAAATCGTCCACCGCCGAGAATGCAAATGCGCATCTGGCTGGGTATATTTTGTGGCGGCCATTCCACGAACTTCATCACCTGCAGCAACATCGTCGCCTGGAGTTGTTCTTCGGAAACCTGTTCGGCGCGCGTGTAGGGTGTGAGATCCGGCAGGAGCAAGGCGAGAATGGCGAGCGCTACGGCCGGTGGGCCGCCGAGGCGCCGTGGAGGCTGCGTCATTTCAGAACCACCACTGCCAACGGACGAACAGGGCGCGGCCCATGGGGTCGAACGACGCCCCATCTTCCGGCCGGAATTCGTACAGTTTTCCCCCCGTGACATTCTGAATTCCCATTGAAGCTCCGCCCCATTCGCTGGCACGCCATTGGACATTCACGTCGAGCCGCTGATGGGCCTTCACGATTCTGTCGGGCAGCAGATCGGTGGTTGTATACCAAATGCCGTTGGCCTGCCAGCGGCGTCCGAACTGATAACTGGTCATGAGCCTGCCCTGGTAGCGCGGGAAGACATCCGGAACAATTTGCGCGGAACCTGCCGGAACAGAATCGACCGTCCGTAGCTTCGATTGATAGGCGGTAACCGCCCCGCTCAGACGCCACCTCCGCGTAACGTCCAGGTTCACAGCCAGCTCAGTTCCGTAGCCATGGCCCCGTACCAGATTTTCCGGCGTCACCTGGACTACCAGACCCAATTGGCGATCAAAGCCGGCACCAGCCGGGCTTATACCCTGATAGTTGCGATAGAGGCTCCAGAATGCGGCCAAATCCCAGCTCAACCGGCCTGTTGTGTGGCGGAATCCCGCTTCATACGACCGCAGCCTTTCCGATTCGAACTCCGGGTTGCCGGTGACCTGTACGATAGCGGGACCGACGGGAGTAAAGGTGGTTCCTGTTGCGACCGTGAGCGCCAGATCCCGCCGCGAAGGAGTGCGGACGGCGCGCGAAACCGCGCCCCAGACCGACGTTTTCGGTCCGAGCGCCCACAGTATGCGTGCGGTCGGCTGCAGGTTCGGTCCGCTCAGCTTGTTCTGCTCGACGCGAAATCCGCCGGAGAGGAAGAGGCGGTTACGAACCATTTCCCATTCGTCCTGAACGGTCACTTGCGCGGTGTAGTAGCCGGCTTCGACCGGCTGGAAACGGATGGCGAAAGAGCCGTCGGCGCGGTCGTGGATGCCGCGCAGACCGGCGCCCAAAATCAGTTCGTGCCGCTGAGCCAGCCGCCTACGATGTTGGACATCCAGGTCGTCCACGCGCACGCGGGCGCTGAATTGCGAGGTGCGGTCGACCCGCAGATCCCAGTGATAGAACTGGACGGTTGTGAGCCCCCCTTTCATCGGGCGGATCCAGCGGCCGAGCACGCTGCCGCCGGCCATCGTATTGCGCGACCGGATCCAGATTTTGCCGGCTGGGTTAGGAAACGGCAGGCTGTAGTCGTCGCTGAAACCGCTGTGGAAGGCGTCTAGGTGCACCTCAAGGCGTTCTTCATTTCCGCGGTCCCAGTCCATGCGGAAGCCCAGGCGAGCGCTGGCCCAGGGGGACTCGGGCAGGAAGGAGGCGGAATCGGCGCCGCCATTAAGCCGTTCCCGCCGCGCGTACTGCGACGACAACCGCCAGGCCAATCCCTCGCGCGCCTGCTGTCCCCACCGGAAGCGGCCGAGCATGCGGTCTTCGGTTCCCGTGCCCGCTTCGGCATATCCGCCCAGCGTATCTTCGGCCCGGCGCGTGATGATATTGATCACGCCGTTTACGGCATTGGCCCCCCACATCACCGCGCCCGGTCCGCGGATGACCTCAATGCGCTCGATGTCGGCCAGCATCAGATCGAGCGTCTCCCACAGCACGCCGGAATTGATCGGCTCATACACGCTGCGGCCGTCTACAAGAACCAGGAGTTTGTTGGCGAACTGTCCATTGAAGCCGCGGGAGCCGACCGCCCAGACGCCCGCATCGACCCGGGCCACGTTTAGTCCAGGCGCAAGGCGCAGCGCGTCGGCCATCGTCGAGACCCCTGAGCGGCGAATGTCCTCGCGCGTGATGACGGTGACCGCGGCTGCGGTGCGGGAGAGACTCTGCTCTTTTCGTTGTACGGATGTGACCCGGATGTTCATCAACTGCTCCAGGTCCATTGATTTCAAGTCAGGTTCTTCGGCGGCCAGGACCGTTGACAGGGTCAGCGCCAGCAACAGCGCGCGGGCCGTCATTCGAGGACATAGTTCCACACCGGTTCATATCGGTAAAGACGGCTGCAATTGGCGCGGGAGGTCGGGAAAATCCGGGGAGGGGAGGGGAACAAAAATAGGCCGTCCGGAAAGAAACTGGAGGAAACCTCCCGGACGGCCCCAATCCTCGCCAATGGTGCGCCGTTGCCAGCGCCTCATTGCAGAGGGAGGAGGAGAATCGAATCCCTACTGAAACAGGCGGCGCGTGCCGCGGCGGAATATCGACGGCGTATCGAGGTCGCTCGACGGCAGGGCGGCCTGCTGCTGAGCGCCAGGATGCGGATATCCCGATTCGGGAAGACTGGTTTGCGGATAGGCCTCGGGAGTGACCGGGGCGGCCTGGGACTGAGGCGTGGCCTGGTAGGTCATCTCGACCGGCTCTTCCATCGTTTCTTCAAAAGCAGAAGCCTGTGGGGCGGAGTCGGCCGGAGCGGCCGAGGCTGCGGCGGCCATGGCGCGCAAGGGTTCCTCTTCATACACGGGCGCAGAAATCTGCGGAGGCTGCGGCTGCGGTGGGTTGAGGCGGAAGCCCTCGAGCGGGGCTCCCGCCCGTTGAAAACCCGTGGCGATCACCGTGATTTTCACCTCTTCGCCCATACCGTCGTCGAGGACGAGGCCGAAGCTGATCGGCACCTCTTCGTCGGCCACGGCCTCGCGGATGAGGTTGCAGGCCTTCTGCACATCGCGGAGGCGGAGCATCTTTTCCGGACCGGTAATGTTCATCAGGATGCCGCGCGCGCCACGGATTCCGCCTTCTTCGAGCAGCGGCGACGAGATGGCGTGGCGGGCGGCTTCGACGGCGGCTCCGGTGCCCTTGGCGGTGGCCGTGCCCATCATGGCGTAGCCCATGCCGAGCATGATGGAGCGGACGTCGGAGAAGTCGCGGTTGATCAGGCCGGGACGGGTGATGATGTCGCTGATACCTTGCACGCCCTGCCGCAGGACATCGTCGGCGATTTGGAAGCCTTCGACGAAGCTCGCGTCTTCGGGGGCGATGTCGAGCAGTTTTTCGTTGGGAATGGTGATGACCGTATCGACCGTTCCCGCCAGTTCGGCGAGGCCTTTTTCGGCCATGCGCATGCGCGGCTTGCCTTCGAACTCGAACGGCTTGGTGACGACGGCGACGGTAAGCGCGCCGAGTTCCTTGGCAAGGGCGGCGACAACGGGCGCGGCGCCGGTGCCGGTTCCGCCACCGAGGCCCGCGGTGACGAACACCATGTCGGCGCCTTCGAGAAGCTCAATGATTTTTTCCGTGTCTTCGAGCGCCGCCTGGCGTCCAATGGCGGGGTCCGAACCCGCACCGAGGCCGCTGGTAATCTTCGTGCCGATCGCCAGTTTGTTCGGCACCGGGGAGGCCTGCAGGGCCTGGACGTCGGTGTTGAGCACATAGAACTCCACACCCGTCAGCCCGCTCTGCATCATGCGCGCCGCGGCATTGGAGCCGCCGCCGCCCACTCCGACCACTTTGATTTTGGTTCCACCGGCCACTTCGTCGGCGATGGTGAATCGCATTGCGTCGAGGTTCGCATCCAGATTGAACATCATTACTCCTGCCTCATCTGTATCTGTTCTTCTTCTTTTTTTCCCGGCCTGCTGCTGTTCCATGTGTCTCCTTACGCTCCTACCAGCCCAACAATCCAAGCAAGCCAGGAGGTTTCTTCCGCCCGCTGCGGTGCATTTTGAGCCGCGCCGAATACATGCACAGCCCCGCCGCCGTCGCCCAGGCCGGGTCTTGAAAGTTTTGCGGCCAGGAGTCGATTCCCCGCGCCAGTCCGAATTTGGCCGGGCAATTGAGCACCTTTTCCGCCATGTCGCACATGCCCGTCAGCCGGGCTCCGCCTCCGGTCAGGAAAACGCCCTCGAGAAGGGCGTTATCCATGCCGGCTCTCACTAATTCGCGCCGCACATACAGGAACAGCTCTTCGGCGCGCGCCTCCAGAATTTCGTTCACCTGCCGCCGCGTGATCTCCTGCATGACGCGGCCTTCGGGCGAGGGGATTTCGAGCAATGCATTGTCCGACGTCAAGCCGAGCATGGCGCAACCGTATTCGCGCTTGAGCGATTCGGCGTCCTCATAGGAAATGCTCACGCCATAGGCGGCTCGCAGACCGAGCGTGAGGTCGCGCGTGAGATGGTCGGCCGAAACCGGCAGGCTCGCCGCGCCCACCATCGCTTCGCCGTCGTAGATCGCGACGCCCGTCGAATGAATGCCCACGTCGACCACGGCCGCGCCGCGTCCGCGTTCTTCCGAAACGACGGTGGCATAGGCCGCGGCGATCGGTTCAAACACGGTTTCTTCTACAGCCAAATGCGCTTGATGCAGCGCCGACACAAGACACTGATGTTCCTGTGCCGACGCTGTGATCAATTGCAGGTTCGCCTCCAGCCGTGCGCACCCCACGCCTACCGGCCTGCGGTAGCCTGGCTTGCCATCGACCGTGAAGTCCTGCGGCAGGACATGGCACAACATGCGATCTTCCTCAAGGCGCACGCGCGTACCCAACTCCACGGCATAGGCGAGGTCGTTGGTTTCCAACTCCCGCGCCCGGCTGAACTCATATAGACCACGTCCCTGCAAACCCTCCACCGACGGACCTCCGAGACCGGCGGTGACCGATTCCACCAAAACTTGTGCGTTGGTTTCCGCCTCGCGCACGGCGAGCGAGATGCTGTCGCTCACGGCGTCGGGATCGGCGATCCTTCCGCGATACCAGCCCGTGGACGGTGACGAGCCGGCGCCGAGAAAGCGCAACCGGCCGTCTTCGAGCGCGCTGATCACGCATCGAGTGCGCGAACTGCCCGCGTCGAGTCCCACGGCGATTCTGTGCTTACTCGCCATCTTTCTCCTCGTCGGAAGCGGTGATCGTCTCGCGGATTCGCAAATCGAGCACGGCGGCATCCGGCATGCGGCGTTCAATTTCGGGCAGGTGCTTCTGGAAGCGGTCCAGGTTGTAGGCGAAGTCTTCCTTGCCCAGCAGCAACAGATAGCTGTGATCGCCCAGCTTCACGCGGCATTTCAGGTTTTCCAGCTTGTTCAAATGAACTTCGGGGATCGTCAATCCCAACTGCGCGACCTGGCGGTAGAATCGCTGCATCTGGCGGACGCGGAGCGCGCGGTCGGCCGGCTTTTGGTCTTCGCGCACCCCGAACAGAGTGGGGAGATCGTAGCGCTGGCGGTCGCGCTCCGTGATGGGCATCAACGAGCCATCCGAGTCGATGAAGCTGGTACGGAAGCGGCCGCGCCCAGCGGACAACTGGACGAAGGCGGCGGGCTGGCGTTCGGTGACGTAGACCTCGATGCGATTGGGCCAGCGGCGCGCGATGGTGGCCTGTCGCACCCAGTCGAGCGATTCGACGCCCTGCCGGCGTTCCGCGAGTGGGATCTCGTAGACGCTTTTACCTGCGTCGGTGCGGAAGATCCGCCGCACGCTTTCTTCATGCGTGCGCGAGAGACCGGCGACACCGAGCGTGCTCGGCTCGCCCGGCACCGGCGGCAGAAGAAAGGTGAACCTTTGATCGTGCAGCAGGAAGCTTTCGGCGAGATGGACGGCGACGGCCACGGTGACACCGATGACCGTTAGCAAAATGGCGGGCAGGACGAGCGCGCGCAAGATGCGGGGCGCTGGACCCTTTTCCTGGATGACGAATGCTTCGCGGCGGGGCATCTAGTTCCTCGCCTCCCGGGCATGCGCTTCGAGTCCCCGAAGCAATGCATCGCCTGCCTGCGAAATGCTACCGGCGCCCAGCGTTAGAACCAGATCGCCGGCCTTGGCCTCGTTGACAGCGCCATCGACGGCGGCAGTGATGGTTCCGCTGTACACGGCCGCGCGGTGCCCATGGCTGCGCATGCGCTCGACGAGCGATTCGGCCGTCACCCCTTCGATGGGCTGTTCACTGGCGGCATAGATATCGGTGACCCAGACGCAGTCGGCCTGGTGGAAGCTGCGGGCGAACTCATCAAACAAGGTTTGCGTGCGGGTGTAGCGGTGCGGCTGGAACAGCACGAGCACGCGTTCCACCCCCATGCGCGCGGCTTGCAGGGTGGCGCGGATCTCGGTGGGGTGGTGGCCGTAATCGTCCACGACGCGAATGCCGGCGACGATGCCGCGAAGCTGGAAGCGGCGGTCGACGCCTTGATATTGAGCCAGGCCCACGCGGATCTGATCCGGCGAGAGTTCCATTTCCAACCCCACGGCGACGGCGGCGGTGGCGTTTAGCACGTTGTGCATGCCCGGCACGTTGAGGTCGAAGATGCCGAGGTCCTGGCCGCGGCGGCGCAGGTGGAAGCGGCTCGCGCCGGCGATCATTGTGACGTCGCGGATTTCGAGGTCGGCTTGCGAACTGGTGCCGTAGGTAATGACGCGGCGCTTGATCTCGGGCAGCACGCGTTGGATATTTTCGTCGTCGAGGCAGACGATGGCCGCGCCGTAGAAGGGTACTTTGTTGACGAAGTCCGTAAAGGCCTGGAGCACGCCTTCGAGCGTGCCGTAGTGGTCGAGGTGTTCGCGGTCGATGTTGGTGACCACGGCGAGAATGGGGGCGAGCTTGAGGAAGCTGCCGTCGCTTTCGTCGGATTCGACGACCAGCAGATCGCTCTGGCCGACACGGGCATTGGAGCCGCCCATGGTTGCCACGCGCCCGCCGACGACTACCGTAGGGTCGAGACCGGCGTGGCTGAGGATGGTGGCCACCATCGACGTTGTGGACGTCTTACCGTGGCTGCCCGCCATGGCGATGCCGAACTTGAGGCGCATCAACTCAGCCAGTAACTCACCGCGAGGGATCACGGGGATGCCCTTGCGAATGGCTTCGGCGACCTCCGGATTGCCGGCCTTCACGGCCGAGGTGATGACCACTGCCTGTGCGTCGCCCACGTTCGAGGCCGCGTGGCCTTCCTGAATCGTGGCGCCCAGCGAGGCGAGACGGTCCGTGATCGGGCTCCGCTTTAAATCAGAGCCGCTGATCCTATAACCGAGATTGAGAAGCACCTCCGCGATGCCGCTCATCCCGATGCCGCCGATCCCCACGAAGTGGAGGTGCTGGGATCTAAAAAACATTTTTACTCCGTATTGTTTCGGCTTTGTGGCAGCCGTGTCAATCCTTCCTTAGCGTTTTCCTGTGCAATCTCCACTAAAACGTCGGCCGCGCGCCGCGTGGCGTCCGGTTTGGCCAATTCACGGGCCGCTTCCCCCATTCGCCGGGCCAGTTGCGGGTCTCTCATGAAATTGGTCACCTCACGGTGCAACCGCTCTCCGGTCATTTCGCTGTCGCGCACCATGACGCCGGCGCCGGCGCGCTGCACGGCCTCGGCGTTGCGCGCCTGATGGTCGTCGGCGGCGAAAGGGTAGGGAACCAGTACGCCTGGCCGTCCCGCAGCGGCTAGTTCGGCAACGGTGCCACCCGAGCGGCAGACGATGAGGTCGGCTTGGGCAAAGGCATCGGGCATGTCGCAGATAAAGGCGGTTACTTCGCCTGTGAGGGTTCCGGGCTTATCGAAGGCTGCCCATTCGCGGGCCATGGATTCAGCCTCATTCGGTCCCGTTTGCATCACTAGGTGTATCGGCGCGCCGGAGTGAGCAAACAGCGGCCAGCTCTCTCTGGCGGCGCGATTGAGGGTGCGCGAGCCCTGGCTGGCGCCCGTGATCAGGACGGTGAAACGCTCGCCTGGTTCTTTGGCCGGTACGGCGAAGAACTCCGGGCGCACTGGGCGGCCGGTGATCTCGGCGCGCCCGGCCGGAAACCACCGGGCCGTTTCTTCAAAGCTCAACAGCGCACGCTTTACCCAACGCGCGGCAACGCGATTGGTGAACCCCGGCGTGGCGTTCGGTTCCATGACAGCCAAAGGGACGCGGCCGAGAATTGCGGCTGCCACGGCGGGACCTGCGACATAGCCGCCCATGGAGAACACGGCCGCGATGCGCAGCCGCCGCATGATGCGCCAGGCCCGGCCGATCGCCAAGGGCAATTGCCATAGCGTGCGCAGTTTGCGCAGCAGGCCGACGCTGTTCAGTCCGCCGATATTCACCCATTCGACGAGGAAGCCCGCTTCCGGCACCAGCCGGGCTTCGAGTCCTGTACGAGTGCCGAGAAAAGTCACCGCATGGCCGCGAGCGTGCAATTCCCGTGCGACAGCGATGGCAGGCATCACGTGCCCACCGGTTCCGCCGCCTGCCATGAGAAAGTGCAACTGGCTCATCGGGTCCTTACGCCTCTGCCTCTCCGGTATCCACGGCGCGATCGCTCACGCTCAGCAGAAGGCCGGCAAGAATCATGGTGGAGAGCAACGAACTGCCGCCATAGCTCACCAGCGGCAGAGGAATTCCCTTCGCGGGACCGAGGTCGAGCACGACGCTCATGTTCATGAAGGCTTGCAGCAGAAGGCAGGTGGTGATGCCGACGGCCAGATAACGGCCGAACTCGTCGAGGGCCGTCCAATAGAGCCGGTAGCCGCGCCAGAGAATGACGACGAAGCCGGCCAGCAGCAGCGTACTCCCGATCAGGCCGGTCTCTTCGGCCAGGATGGCGAAGATGTAGTCGGTGTGCGCTTCGGGCAGGAACATCAGTTTCTGCTTACTGTTCATCAGGCCCTGGCCGGTGACGCCGCCCGTGGCAACCGCAATGCGCGATTGCAGGCCGTGATATTTGGTGTCCTGCACTTTGGAACCCGATTGCGCATACTTCAAAATGCGATCGCCGAGACCCGTCGAGGAGATGTGCTTGAAATCCGGATCGGCGTAGGAGATGACGCGCAGCAGGCGATAGGGCTTGCTGACGACTGCGACGCTCAAGACGAGCACGCCGCCAAGCGCGGCCATCATCAGGTAGCGCCGGGCGATGCCGCCGATGTAGAGGATGGAGAGCACGGTGCCGACCAGGACGACCGCGGTGCCGAAGTCGGGCAACAGGATGACGCCGCCGATTGCCGCCACGGCGAGACAAATCTGCATCAACGTGTGGCGCGAGTTGACGAAGCCGGCGCGCACGGTGGTCATCCAGGCGATGAAGATGATCATGGCGGGCTTGGCGATCTCGGACGGCTGCAGATTGGTGAAGCCGAGGTGGATCCAGCGATGAGTGCGCGTGTCGAGGACATAAGCGGCCATCAACAGCACCAGCGTGACGCCGAGGCCGGTAAAGGCGACAGCCGGCGAGGCGAGCTTGCGGTAATCCTTCTGGCTGAGCAAGGTCATCGCGATGAGGCCCAGCAGCGCCGCTACGGCCTGGCGCACGGCGAAGTAATAGCTGTGCTCGCGGTAGCGGATCTCGGCAACGATCGAGCTGGCGCTGAACACCATTACCAGGCCGAAAGCGGCCATGGCGAGCACCGTGAAGAAGAGAATCCAGTCCATGCGTCCACGATTCATCGCTTAGTTCCTCCCCGCCATTGCAGGCTCGGGCAGCGCCCGCACCAGCTCTTTGAAAACCCGTCCGCGATGCTCGTAGCTCGTGAACTGGTCGTAGCTCGCGCACGCCGGCGCCAGCAGCACCACCTCGCCGGTTACGGCATGACGCGCGGCGTGATCGACAGCGGCTTCAATGGTGCCGCAGGCGACCTGCGGAATATCCGGGCCGAGATGGTCGGCAATCTTCGCCGCCGCGGCTCCAATGAGCAAAGCGCCTGCGACGTGGCTGCGCAACGCCGTGGCCATCGGGCGGTAATCACTGTCTTTGTCCTTGCCGCCGAGGATGATCCAAAGGCGGTTGTCGAACGCTTCAATTGCCTTCAAGGCGGCGTCGACGTTGGTGGCTTTCGAGTCGTTGTACCAGGCAACACCCGCGCGCTCGCGGACAAACTCGATGCGGTGCTCGACGCCGGGAAACGTCCGCACGGCCGCGGCGATCTCGCCGAGCGAGGCTCCCGCAAGATGGGCCGCACCAGCGGCTGCCAGCACGTTTTCCACGTTATGGCGGCCGCGCAGGGGAATGTCAATCACCGGCATCACCGGATCGTCGTCGAGCATGATCATGCCGTCCTCTACGTAGAGGCCGGGCGTGACGGGCCGTTCCTGGCTGAACCACACGGGCCAGCCTTTAGTTAGCGCGGCAAACTCGGTGCAAGCGAAGTCCTCGGCATTCAACACAGCGAAACTTTGCTCGCGCTGCGTGGTGAAGAGCCGCGCCTTGGCCGCCTTGTATGCCTCCATCGTCTTGTGCCGGTCGAGATGGTCGGGTGTGATGTTGAGGCAGACGGCGATCTTTGCCGTGAAGTTGTCGGCCGTTTCCAGTTGAAAGCTCGACAGCTCGAGCACGAGCCAGGTGTCTTCGTTCGAGGCGCCGATCAGCGCCGTGGGGGGCGTACCGATGTTGCCGCCGACGAGCGCGTCGATGCCGGCATGTTTGAGGATGTGGCCGATCAATGCGGTTGTCGTGGTCTTGCCGTTCGATCCCGTAACGCCCAGCACTGGTCCTGTAAGGAAATAGCTAGCCAGTTCCAGTTCGCCGATGACCGGGGTGCCGCGCCGGCGCGACGCTTCGAGAATCCCCAGGTCTCCAGGCACGCCGGGAGAGAGGACGACGAGGTCCTGACCCAACGTGGGATCGTCAACCTGCCGGACAAAGGCCACATCCTCCAACATGGCCTTCGTTGCGGCGGGAAGCTCGGAAACGGGTTTTTCGTCGCTCGCCGTAACCAGGGCGCCCTGCGCACGCAACAGGGCGATCGCGCTCAGTCCGGACTTGGCCAGACCCAGCACGGTCACCCGCGCGCCCTGTAACTCGACTCCGGCGACTCTCACCGTTTACTCTTTGCCCCTATCTCAACTTCAATGTCGTGAGCGCGAACAGCGCCATTACCAGGCCGACGATCCAGAAGCGCGTGATCACTTTGGATTCGTCCCAACCCAGTTGCTCAAAGTGGTGATGCAGCGGCGCCATCAAAAACACGCGCCGGCCGCGGAAGCGGAAACTGGCCACCTGCAAGATGACGGACATCGCTTCGACCACATAAACGCCGCCTACGAACGGCAGCAGCAACTCCTGTTTAATGAGCACGGCCACGGTGCCCATGGCGCCGCCGAGCGCGAGCGAACCTACATCGCCCATGAAGACTTCGGCCGGATGCGCATTGAACCAGAGGAAACCCATCGCCGCGCCCGTGGTGGCGGCGCAAAAAATGCTGAGTTCCGCGGCGCCCGGCAGCCGCACCAGTTCGAGGTACGTCGATAACTCGCGATGGCCGCTGACGTAGCAGAGCACCGTCATCGCGCCGGCGGCGATGATCATCAGGCCGCTGGCGAGGCCGTCGAGTCCATCAGTGAGATTTACGGCGTTGGCCGAGCCCGCCAGGATGAACAGTAGAAAGCCGAAGAAACCGATGAAGGCCAGCGGATAGGTGAACGGCGAGCCAAGCAGGGCGTCTATCACCAGATCAGGTTTCAGACTTTTGAAGAAGGGCACGTTCATCGTTATGCTGTATTGCTCCCGCGCATGCAGGATCAGCAGGAAGACTCCGATGATCGTCGCCGGCGCGCACTGCAGTGCGAACTTGGCCACAGCGCTCAGTCCGAGATTGCGTTTCTTGACTACCTTCGTGTAGTCGTCCAGGAATCCGATGGCGCCGTAGCTGATGAGTCCGAACAGAGCGATCCAGACGTAAAAATTGCGCAGGTTCGTCCACAGCAGTGTGGGCACGACGATCGACGTGATGATGAGAAGTCCGCCCATGGTTGGCGTTCCGGCCTTCTTCTGATGCGAACGTGGACCCTCTTCGCGGATGTATTGCGTGAATTGAAAGCGGCGCAGGCGCGAGATGAAGAATGGACCGAGAATCCAGCTGATCAACAATGCGGTTAGCGCGGCAAACGCCGTCCGAAAGGTGACGTAGCCGAACAGGCGGAGCGGTCCCCAATGCGGCGCCAGCAGTTCGAACAGGATCCAGTAGAGCATGATTACCGGATTGCCTCCTGCCCCGGTACGATGGCGGGAGCGATTGGGCCGGAAAAAAAGGCGCCGTCCTGAGCACGCCACAACGGGTGTGCCAGAACATGGGCTGCGTCCCAAGATGTACATGAATATGAAGAGACGGCGCCTACTCTCCCAACGAGCACTGACAAATTGCGAACCGCCCGGCGGGGTTGCCACCGGACGGCCGCGCACTCAGCCCGGGGGCTAAGATCGTGGGCCGCGCAAAGGGTTGCGGCGCGCGAAGAACGACTCATACGCGCGCCTCCTTGCGATAGCCGAAAGTCTGCAGGATGCGGCGGGCGACCTCGCGGTCGTCGAATGGAATCGTGCGGTCCTTAAGCACTTGATAGGGCTCATGACCTTTGCCCGCGATGACGATCAGGTCGTGCGGGCCCGCCTCTTGAATTGCCTTGCGAATGGCACGCTCGCGGTCCGGCTCGCACACGTGAGGTGTGTCGGTGCGGCGCAGGCCGACCAGCGCATCGTTGATGATGGCCAGCGGATCTTCGCTGCGCGGGTTGTCGCTGGTGAGCACGACGTAGTCGCTCAATTCGCCGGCGGCCTGGCCCAT
>JBDTVQ010000034.1:0-30421 GCA_040007195.1 Acidobacteriota bacterium
TGGATGTTCCTCATGCCAGACAACAAATGGGCTCGGCTGTTGGCGTACGTCACCGGGCTGGTCAATCAGAAACTCCTGCTCCAGAATGAATACCTCGCAGCCGAGAATCGCATCCTCCGAGCCCACCTTCCCGCCCGTATGCGCCTTTCGGATCCCGAGCGATCGACCCTCGCTGAAATCGGCAAACGGCTCGGTCGGGCGGCACTTCAGCAGGTCGCCCGTGTCGCCAAGCCCGATACCATTCTCGCCTGGTACCGGCGGCTCATTGCCCGCAAATTTGACGGCTCGAAATCCCGCGCCGCTCCAGGCCGGCCCCGCATCGCACCCGAACTGGAAGCCCTCATCGTGCGCTTCGCCAGAGAAAACTCCGGCTGGGGATACGACCGCATCGTCGGAGCCCTGGCCAATCTCGACCACGCCGTTTCCGATCAGACGGTGGGCAACATCCTTCGCGGATACGGGATCCAGCCGGCACCCAAGCGGAGCCAGAATACCACCTGGAAAGATTTCACTGCCTCCCACATGGCCGTCCTGGCAGGTACCGACTTCTTCACCGTCGAAGTGCTCACCTGGCGAGGTCTCGCCACCTACTACGTCTTGTTCTTCATTCAGCTGGAATCGCGCCGCGTCAGCCTCGCCGGTTTGACCGAACATCCCACAGCCGAGTGGATGTTTCAGATGGCTCGCAACGCCACCGACGAAGGTTCCGGATTCCTCCGTGGCATGCACTATCTTCGTCATGATCGGGATACAAAAGTCTGCGCTGCGTTTCTGGATGTCCTGCGGGCCGGCGGAATACGGCCATTGGCCCTTCCGCCCCGGAGTCCGAATCTGAACGCTTTCGCCGAGCGCTGGGATTGTTCCCTCCGGCAAGAATGCCTTTCCAAACTCATTTTGTTCGGAGAAGCCCCGTTACGCCGGGCATTGCACAAATACATCGAACATCATCATTTTGAACGAAACCACCAGGGTAAGGGCAACGTTCTCCTCTTCCCTTCTCCAAACGTACCGCTCAGTCCCAAGAGCACGACCGTTTGCTCTCGCGACCGACTCGGCGGCTTGTTAAAGTTCTACTCTCGAGTCGCCTGAATTCTTTGACCACACGGGGTGCTTGCACGAGGAAAACTCGTTTGCCTCCGGTGTGACTTCGGGCGATCTTCGTGGCCAGCGAGTTGGCCATCGTGGCTATTCGCTCTATACGAGCATCTCGGGTGTTTGCAGCAGCAATCGAGTGCCCGTCGCATCCGCCTCATTCGGGTCTACAAAAGCGTTTGTTCGATCCAGAATGAGCCGCGCTCGGTCCAGGTCTGCAAAATCCACGGCCGCCGTATACCGCTGAGCGAAGTCGAGAGTGCGAATGATAGCTCCCGTGATTCGATTCTGAGAGAGTGCCTTCAGCGCCACCAGATAGTTGTTGCGAAAAACGGTTGGCACAATGATTCGGCTCTCGCTGGCGGCAACCAATTCGGCGTTCATCATGATGCGTGCAACGCGGCCGTTACCGTCGGTGAAGGGGTGAACTTCTGAGACGAGGAACATGATGAAAATAGCTCGATGCAGCGGGCTTGTCAGGCCGCGATAGATTTCGAAGCCCTTGGTGAGGGTGCCCTCGACGAGTTCCGGCGAAACAAACAAAGTTCCACCGGCGCGATTGGGATCAGTCTTGAATTCTCCGGGGCCTTTGTCGGGACGTCCCTCCATGATTTGCGCGTGACGGCCCTTCAACAGCATCATAAGTTCTCGGGAGCTTTTGGGGCAGCGGGACATTTCGGGTTTGTCAGAGACGACCTTCCATGTACCGAGCACATCATGAGCATCCGCCGGCCGGGCAGCAGGGATATGCCCGTTGAAGACAATGTCGGCGGCTTCATCCACTGCGAATTCAGTGCCCTCGATGAAATTCGAAAAGTACGCCTCGAAGAACGGCAGTGCCGACCCGTCCGAGTGCCGTGCTGGGCGGGTGACAGGGGCCGTACCCGCCAACTCAGCAAAAAGCTGCTGAAATAGTTCGAGCCGTTGCGGGTCGTATGGTACCCCCGCTGCGCGTGCGATGCCGACTGGCGATGCGAGCCGCGTTTCTCGTGTCCCCAACAAGGAGCCAATCAGAGTATCCAGGTTCTGGAACTCATCGGTCATGCCCAACTGATTTGCGACCTGTCTTGCATCGTCACGGAGGCGCTGAATTGCGGGCTCCCCACTTTGGCGGAGAAATTCGTCCAGTCGCTCCTCGATCTCTCGTCGCGAAAGCGTGCGGGCAACACCGGAGCGCGCGCGAGATGGCCGCATGTTTTCGAGGAACGCACGCGCTGGCGACGCAAGACGCAGACTTCCAATGAAGGGCCTATCGGTCTCTAACGCAACCGGCCCTTTGCGGGGACGCAACGTCACTCCAGGTAAGGCAATGTCACGCTTGTGATCAGCGACGAGGAACACGGAACCATCGACTGCGGGCCGATTCTCCAACGCCGTCCGGTCGGCGATCAGTGCGCCAGGGAGGTAGGAATCCACCAGCGGCCAAAGATTTCGCTGCACGAGCTTCTCTGGCTGTTCTTTGAGATTGCGCGTGTACAACCGGGATCCGATCTTTCTCAGACGCCCACGTTTCACCTCGCGTGAGACCACTGCAGCAAGATCCGCATTGGAAACGAAGACCTCGGGCATGGTTGAGAAATCGGGCATTTAGAGAGCGTCCCGTGTCCAGTCTAGCAATCTTTCGGGGGTTAGCAGCTTCATTGTCGAAGTTTTCGGGATTTAGCAGCATTGCGCGGCTGGGGCTCGCGGCCTGCCGATGGACTTCCTCAGCCAATGGGGAGGTAGCAAGTCTCAAGCCGTACTCGCCTTCACCGCAGCCTCCAATCTCCTGGCGATGGCGGGCGCGGCGGCGGATCAGGGAGCCAGCTTCATGAGCTTGCGCATGGCGACGATCTCCTTCTTGTATTCGTTCATGCGTGCCTGGAACGTCCGGCGGTCTTTGGTGCATACCAGGGTTTGCGGTGAACCGACGCGCAGAGTCTCGTGGGTCATATCGAGGCCGTACTGTTTGAATACTTCGTGGAGATGGCGGCGGCGTTCCTTGTTAATACGAAAACGATGAACTTGCTCGCTTGGATGACGAGCAAAGGCCTGTAGGTCCGTGCAATCGGGGCAAGTACAGGCGAGCTTCGCCTGGAGATCCCAGTCCGGCGGAGGCTGGGGAGGGGCCTCGCTGCGGAGAAGCAGGAACTCCGCGGCACTTGTCCAAAGGTGCTGGATGACGCGATCCATTGGCGGTGCCAGGGGATACTGTTCCGCGCACAGTCGTTCGATACCTGGCACGACGACCGTGACGGGGTCAAAGACCTCCAAGCGCGAAGTGATCTTGCCCACGGCGGCGTCATGCAACGTCCGGCCACTGAAAAGTGCCAGCGCGGAGAACAGGTTCGTGATGAACTCCGAAGGAAGTTTCTGTTGTTTGACGCCGCCGATCCCCTCAACGCCGGTTTGCGCCACCAGCCGAAACGAAGGCGGTGGATCGGTTGCACCAAGGGCGAGCAGCAACTGTGCGCACTCGTTCGGCCGGTTGGCCATTCGCGCCTCCATCAAGGCCGCGAGGATTTCGGCTGCGTTCTTGTTTCCAAGCGCGGCAGCGGCCGTGAGCAATGCGGCGTTTTCCGATCCATCGTAGGTAGGGAGGACAACCTCGCGAATGAACTTCTCGATCAGCGCTGGAGAGTTCAGTTCGATGAGTGCCGCAATCATTGCTATTCGGTCCGATGACCCCGGCGATCGGATGCCTATCGAATAACGGTCCGGCCGCACGCCAGTTTTCCACGCTTGCACAATGCGCCGCGCCGCTGAAATTGCCTTGGAGTGGGTGCTCTTGCCGCCTTCTGCAAGGCCTTTATAGGTGGCGAGAGCAGTAAGCAACGTCGCCTTCCTTCTTTGCAAAGCAATCGTGTCGCGAACCGGATTTCAGTTCGCCACCATCATGCTGGGAGAGTGCCGACTTCTCTTGTCTCGACGAACAATTGGGAGTGAACGCTACATTACAGCCGGAGATGTTTGAAGCTGTCGACCAAGTCGAAGTCGGTCCGGACGGCTTCCGGGCGTTCGGCGCGCTGGTGGATGCGGGAGGGGTCGAGGTTGCCAAGGTTGGCGGCGAGGTCGAGGTATTCGACTTTGTCTGGGTTGATGCCCATGATGCGGCAGCAGGTGGCGTCGACGGCGACAACGTCTGGGCCCATGACGAGGACGCCGGCGTGTTTCGGTTTGCCCTGGATAGGACCGTTGCCTTCCATGCCGACGATACCATCGACGATGGCGAAGGTGTTGCGGAAGGTTCGGTTCAGTTCGACGATCGAACGGGGGATGCCGATGTGGTGGAGCTTGTTCTTGGGCCAGCCGTAAATGCTGCCGGGAACCAGGCCGAAGAGATTCTTCATCGATAGGGTCGCGCCGGCCCAGTGGTGGGTCTTCATTTTGGCGACGGAGACGATTAGATCCGCGCGAAGAGCCGTGTTGGGGAAGAAGAATTCGCCTTCATCGGCGAAGGTGGGAACGGGGGAGACGTCATCGCGGTTGAGGTCGGTGAAGCGGGCGTCGAAGTTGGGGATTTCAGTGCGGTAGCGGGCCAGGCGGGCGATGTCCCAGGTGTCGCGGCGGTGGCCGGGGCCTTCGGCGATATTCACGGATTTGGCGCCGAGGGATTGGAAGACTTCGAGAGCGGCTGCGAGCACGGCGACGTCGGTATTGATCGAGGTCGATTTGTCGAATTCGACGAGGTTGGGTTTGAGCAGAACGGATTTGCCGGTGACGTTGAGGCCGCAGGCATGGACGCCGGAGCGGATGCGGGAGACGAGGTCGTCGGAGTAAGAAGCAGCCTTTAGGACGGCGACCGGCGACGGAGGGAGGCCATTGGAGGGGCGGCCGCGAAGGTTGTCCCACGACGCAAGGCCCGCGGTGGAGAGTACACCACCGGCGATGAGTAAGTCACGGCGTTGACATTTGTAGGGCATGGCAGTTAGCGGGCGCCTCCAAGTAAGTGCCAGTTCCCGGTTGGTTCGGCGAGGGCGTAGAGTGAATTGACGAGTAAGTCCGACTCGGGGCCGGGCGCCGCAAGGGAAGCGGGAGGTTCGGCTCCATGAAGACGAAGGGCGATGGTGAGCCAGGCGGAGGCCATCGGCGATTGGGGCTGCGCGGCCAGGGCGCGAGCGTGATCGACGGCTTGGGAGAGTTTCGGTTGGCCCGTACCGGCGAGGGCGATGAGGGCGAGGGCGGTGGTTTCGGGGTAAGAGGGCAGATTGACGTGGAGGGCGTTGGGCGCGCCGTAGTTCCAGCCGCCGTCGGCGCAGCGGAGGCTCCAGATCTGCTTGGCACCCGTGTCGATGCGGGCGGCAATATCGGTACGGCCGGCGGCTTTGCGGAGCGCCGTAAGAGCATGGGCAGTGGGCTCCACCCAGGAAGAGGTTCCAGCGAGCCACGGCCAGCCAGTGAGCGAGACATCGCGGCCGGGGTCGACGAGGCCGAGCCGGGCGGTCAGGCGGTTAAAGAGACCGCCTTCGGAGCCTTCAAAGCCCATGAGCCAATCAATGCCGCGCTGGAAGGGTGCGCCGGAGGTCTGACGGGCGGCGGACAGGACAGTCAGGGCGAGGGAGGTAACCCAAGTGGATTCTTTCACTTGGCCGTTGGGGGACCAGCCTCCGTCGGGCCGCTGCCAGGACAGGATCAGGGCGAGTGCGCGTTCCAGGACCGGGGCAGAGTTTGGGGTGTTGAGGAGGGCGAGCCAGGCGTAGGCGGTGGGTTCGAGCCAGGATTGTTTGCGGGGGAAGTAGCCCCAGCCGCCGTCGGGGTTTTGGGACTGGGCGAGGAGGTCACGGACGGGCACAGTTGGAGCGGAGACGGACGAAGGGCTCACAAGGTGCTGATCGGCCAAAACGGGCCAGCGCTTTAGGCGTCGAGGCCGAGCGGGCGCGGACGGCGGTCGTTGTTGATTTCGGTTTCGAGGACTGACAGGAGGAACTGGCGGGATTCGTCAGAGATCCCTTTGCCGATGTAGAGGCGGCGGTGGGCGCGGGAGCGGGAGAGATCCAGTTCAATTGCGCGGGAGCGGGAGAAGCGGCCGCGGAGTTCAACCTCGCGGACGGAGGCAAGGGCGCTCCATTCGAAAGGCTTTCGCGTGCCGAGGGGGCCAAGATGGGCGCGGATGTATCCTTTGCCTCCAAAGGAACAGATCGTGAGCCGGCCGAAGCGGCTGAACAGGAGCGATGCGATAAGGGGGATGCCGATGAGAGCGGCAAAGGCGGAGGCGATCAGGGATTCAGAGGTAGGGTCGTCCGGGCGTTTGGGGGCGATGACGAAGGCATAGACTGCAATGGCGATCCAGAGGATTACGAGCGGAGCGGCGAGCCAGTTCTGCGGGGCCGGTGACGAGACGGAGACGCGGAACAGTTCGGGGTTGGTGTCGTAGGTGGCGCCGGGCGGGAGATTCATCCGAGGGGAGAATATCACGCCCAGGCGCCGCGGGAAGTTACTGGTTCCCGGTGACCTGCGTGGGAACGGCGGCGGTAGGCGGCGTTGGTTTCGGCAGCGGCTTGCGCGGGAGTAAGTCGGGGCGCGTGGCGGTGTTGTAAACGAAGCTGGCGATGATGGCGGCGGCTTGTTTGAGGTCGGCTTCCTGGATGTGGTCGAAGGTGTCCATGTTTGAGTGATGCGTACGGGTGGAGTACTCGAGCGGATCCTGGATGAACTGGAAGCCGGGGAGTCCGACTGCGTTGAAGGAGAGGTGATCGGTGCCGCCGGTGTCCTTGTTGGAGATGCGGCCGGCGCCGAGGTCGTGGAAGGGAGCGAACCAGTCGTTGAAGATGGGACGCATCATGTCGTTGCCCTGTAAGTAGACGCCGCGGATTTTGCCGGAGCCGTTGTCGTAGTTGAAGTAGCCGGCGAGTTTGGCGTGCTGTTCGGTGATGCGCATGTCGGCGGGGTCGGCGAAGTGTTCCTTGACGTAGGCTTTCGAACCCAAGAGGCCAAGTTCTTCGCCGCTCCAGCGGGCTATGCGGACGGTGCGCGGCATTTTCAGATCGAGGGCTTTGAGGATGCGCATGACCTCGATCATGACGGCCGAGCCGGCGGCATTGTCGGTGGCTCCCGTGCCACCGTGCCAGGAATCGAAGTGTGCGCCGATCATCACGATCTCGTCGCGCTTCGATGTGCCGGGAATTTCGCCGATGATGTTATACGAGTCGGCGGGCGTGTTGTTGAGGGTAGCGGCAATGTCGACTTCGAGTTCCGGCGACTGCTTTTCCTTGATCAGGCGGGCGATGCGGTTGTAGTGTTCGGGAGTGAGGGCGATCATGGGCGGCGGGACTTCATCCTCCGCACGGTAGCCACCACCTGCTGCCGCGAAGACTGTACCGCCATCGCCGTTGTAGCCGACAGTGACGACGAGCGAGACACCTTCTTCACGTAAGAATTTGGCCTTGGCGTTCATGAGGCGGCGGCGGGCTTCGCGGTCGATTGGGGGGCGGGCGCCAGCGGGAACGGTTCCCTCTTCGATGGCGTCGAGTTCCTTGTCGGAGTAGCGGCGGCCGAGAGGATTGACCAGAAGCGCTGTGACGCGGGGATCGTCGGTGAGGACGATTTTGCCGGTGAGTTTACCCTTGAATGCCGTGAGGTCCTTTTCGGTTTTGATGACGGCGAGGATTGGTTCGCCTTTGACCGGGCCATTGGTGCCGGGCGTCCAGGCCATGGGGAAGCCGATCAGGGGTGAGTAAGTGGGTTTGAGTAAGTGAGCGGAGAATCGAGTGTAATTCCAGGTCTTGCCGAATGGTCCCCACTTTTCCTTGGTGACTTTGGCGAGGCCAAAGGATTTGAGGCGGTCGACGGTCCAGTCGGCGGCCTGATGGAAGCTGATGGAGTTAGTGAGGCGCGGACCATGGACGTCGGTGAGGTAGAACATGTGGTCCATCACCTTGGAATTGTCGAAGGCTTCGGCTTTGATGCGTTGGATGACAGCGAGGTCGACGGGCTCGGCCGCTTGGAGGGCGGCTGGGATCGTCGCGGCGAGCATGGCCGCGAGCGCGAGCGGGAGGGATTTTGCGTGAGTGTGTTGGTGTTGCATTGCTCGTTTGGGGACTGAAGACGACAGGATAGCAGTGGCTGTGGGGATGCGGGCGAGGAGGAGCGGTGAGGTATTCAGGTCAGTGCGAGGTAATCGAGCGCCAGGTGCACCACCATTGAACCTTCGCCGACGGCCGACGCTACGCGGTTCATGGCGCCTGAACGGATATCGCCCGCGGCGAAGACTCCGGGGACGCTGGTTTCGAGAGGCAGCGGTTCGCGGCGCTCTTTCCAGATGCGTGGATAGGCTTCGGCGGCCATGAGGTCGCGGCCCGTCAGGACGAAGCCGTTCTTATCGCGCAACACGGCGTCGGGGAGCCAGTCGCTGCGCGGGCGGGTGCCGATGAAGACGAGCAGGGCGTCGGCTTCCTGCAGCTGGCAGGTTCCATCGTCGAGGGAGGTAAGCGCGACTCGTTCGACGCGGCCGTCGCCTTCGATGTGGGCGATTTCGGTGCGGCAGCGCAGATGGATGTTCGGAGTCTTGGCGATTTGATCGACCAGGTAAGTCGACATGGTTTCGCGGAGGCTTTCGCGGCGCACGACGATCTGGACCTCCTTGGCGTAGCGGGAAATGTACATGGCGCCCTGGCCGGCGGAGTTCCCGCCGCCAACGACGAGTACGCGCCGCCCAGCGAAGACGGGAGCTTCGGTGGTGGCAGCGCCGTAGTAGACGCCCGCGCCGGTGCGCTCGGCGATGCCGGGGGCGGGATGTTCGCGATAGACCATGCCGGTAGCGGCGAGCATGGCACGGGTGACGATTTCGCGTCCATCGCTGAGGGTGAGGCGTTTGTAGCCGCCGTCGATGGAAACCGAGCTCACTTCGACGGGGACGAGGAACTCCGCGCCGAGACGTTGTGCCTGGGCGATCGCGCGGCGGGTGAGTTCGGTGCCGCTGACGCCGGCGGGAAAACCGAGATAGTTTTCGATGCGGGAACTGGTGCCGGCCTGTCCACCAGGGGCATAGCGGTCGAGGAGCAGCGTGCGAAGTCCTTCGGAAGCACCGTAAACAGCTGCCGCGAGACCCGCGGGTCCTGCGCCGACAATGACCAGATCGTAGACATCGAAAGCGGCCGACATGGGGCGGCCGAGGCGTTCGGCGACCTGGCGGGTGTCGGGATTTCGCAGAACGGAGCCATCTTCAAAAAACAGGGCGGGCAGTTCGGCGGATGCTACGCCGGCGGCGTCCAAAAGGCTTTGCGCGCCGGCGTCGCGCGTGGCATCGAGCCAACGATAGGGGATGAGATTGCCGGTGAGGAAGGCTTTGATCGCGTGCGACTGAGGCGACCATTGGTCGCCGACCAACCTCAGTCCTGTTGCCTCCGGGAGATACTCGGCCTGCCAGGCGTCGAGGAGATCGTCGAGCACAGGGAAGAGACGCTCCTCGGGCGGCTGCCAGGGCTTCGACAGATAGTGATCGACGTGCGCGTCGTTGATGGCCCGGACAGCGGCTTCAATGTCGGAGTAGGCGGTAAGCAGGACGCGGCGCGCTATCGGGTAGACTTCGCGGGAGAGGGCGAGCGCTTCGCTTCCGAGCATGCCCGGCATGCGCTGGTCGCTGATGATCATGGCCAGTGCGTCACCGCGGCTCTTCAATTCGCGGGCGGTGGTGAGCCCTTCTTCGCCTGAGGCGGCACACATGACGAGGTATTGTTCGCGGTAACGGGTACGGAGGTCGCGGCGCATCGCGGCGAGGACCTGCGGATCGTCATCGATGACGAGGAGGATGGGACGATTCACGGCCGTCCAGCCTCGCTCTCAAGATCGGCGACTGGTAACAGCACCTGAAACTCCGTCCGGCCCGGCTGCGATTGCACGGTAATGACACCTCCGTTATGGCGAACGAGGCGGCGGACGATATCAAGGCCCAGGCCGGTTCCCTGCCCCATTGGCTTAGTCGTGAAGAAGGGCTCGAAAATGCGCTCACAGACCTGTGCCGGAATGCCGGCCCCGTTGTCGATGACGCGGACCGAAACGCGCTGCCCTTCGCGGTTGACGACTATTTCGATGCGGCCTGAGGCGGGCACGGCGTCAATGGCATTGTCGATCAGGTTCGACCAGATCTGGTTGAGTTCGCCGCAGAAGCCGTGGACGCGGGGGAGTCCGGGTTCGGCGTCGACTGCGACGGTGATCGATTTCCCCCGTGCCTTGGCCTCGAGTACGGTAATGGTGTTGCTCAGCCCCCTCACCACGTCCACTGGTTCGGCGACGCTGGCCTGATCCATGTGCGTGAAGCCTTTGACGGCGAGGACGAGGCCGGAGATGCGCATGGCGGAATCCTGAATGTCGGAAGCGAGGCCGCGGACCGAGCATCCGGCGGCGGCCCAGCGCAGTGCGGCGTTCAGCGCCGGCCCGTCGATGTCGGCGGCTAGTGTGTTGAGCGCGTCGAAGGTGACGGCCGTATCGGAGAGCGCTTCGGCGAGGGTGGAGTCGAGGCCGTGGTCGTCGAGCCAGTCGGCAAAAGCCTCCTCGCGTTCGGCGGTCTCGATAGGCGACCGCACACCGGCGTGCCGGGCAGCCATGCAGGCGCCGCGAGCGGCATCGACGGCGGCGATTTGGGCGGCCGTGAGGTTGGAAGCTCCCAGCGCGCGTGAGGCCAGCTCGGAGTCATCGAGGCGATCTTCCAGCAATGCGGCGGCGCGTTCGATGGCGGCTACGGGATTGTTCAATTCGTGGGCGAGCCCGGCGGAAAGTTTGCCGAGGGCGACCATTTTCTCGTTGTGAAGGTCGCTCGAGTTGACGGCGCGGGCGCGGTCGATCATGAAGTGCACGAGTTTTGAGGCGACCTCATGGCACTCATTGATCAGTTCGCGAAAATGAGAGCGGTCGATAGCCAGGAAAACGGAAGGATCAAGCGCAATCGCTTCGCCCGGTGGCGTGCCCATGCGGGAATACGGCAGTAGGCCGAGAACGTCGCCGGGCGTCCATTCCAGCATCTTCTGAGGTCCAGAACCACGATCGATGAAGACGCCGATTCGGCCTGAAAGCAGAACGTAGAGATTGTCCACCATCTCACCCTGCTTCCTTAAAACGGCGCCGGTGTCCATTTGTCGAAGGGACGCGTGCGCCACAAGCCACTCCAGTTCCTCACGAGGCGCCGAACCGAGGAGCTTGTGCCCGGCGAGCTGATCGACGAGATCGGTTGCAGTCATGGGCAAATCGGCCATTCAGTAGCTACTGAATCGAGCATTGATCAAGTTACCATACGGAGCTGCGGCGGCCGGCAGATTCGAGTAATGTCGTGTCGGATTGCCGGGAGGCGTGCGCGGTGCGTCTCCGTGTGCGGAGGGCCTTATACGGTTGCGCCGTTGTACCAGCGCAGGACGCGAAGGGCGCGCAGTGTGTTCCAGCGGCTGGCGCCGCCCACGGCGGTCTCCATGGCGACAGGGATGCGCTCGGGGTGAAGGACATTGAGCGGCCATCGCCCATTTTGGTGACGGCGCTCAACTACAAACTCAATGGCCTCGGCCAAGCGGGGGTCGGGCTTGCATCCGGCGTTGCGAAAGTAGTCGAGGCCGCGCAAAACGTCATAGTGCCAAAACGGCGGAAATGAGAAGCGGAGCCAGCGTTTGTCGATGATTTCGCCAGTGCGTAGGGAGCGGAACAGGCGACGGTCGAGCAGATAGTTTTCGGCCTTTTTGCGAGCCTTGGTGAGGGCTGCCGATTTGCACCCTGCCCGTTCGTATTCGAGAAGGCCTTCGAGTACGCAGATGGTGGTGTGGAACGACGAGCAGCGGCTGGCCGGGCGCTTAGGCGATAGGAACGGCCAAGCTTCACAATTCCAGCCGCCATCGGCAAGCTGCTCGCCCAGAAGTTGATGAGCCAGGGCCTCGTTGGGTTCGCCAAAATACGAACCGATGGCGAGGATTCTGCCGTTGATGCAGGGCTCGGTTTCGCCCCTGAGGAAGGGGCGGTTGTCGAGCGGCTTGAAGGCGAGGAGTTTGGCGACGCGGCCGATCATTTTGCGGGCTTGCTTGCTCGATGGGTCGAGGCCGAGATCCTTTAAAACGACCAGGGTGTAGAGAGTCGCGAGTAGGCCCCGGTCTTCGTGCGGTGCACCCCAAGTGCCTGCGCCGGAATGGAGGGCGAGAAGCTGGGCTCCCCAGCCTTCTGTGGCAACGCGAGATCGTTCGGCGGCAACCGCTGCGGGGGCTGCCGCGGTGAGGTCTCTCATGACCTGCCAGCGGATGGCGGGGTCTGAATCGAGGAGCCATTTGAGGTGCGCGGGCCGGGGCGCATAGTCCTGAGGGCGCATTGGATTGTTATAGCAAGGAGGACGAGTGTCATGAACGTGCGCTGGGAGTGTATTGACAGTCACCTACGGTAGAAGTAAGATGGCCGGGCATTTTGCGGAAGTTCCGGCGCAGATGGATCTGGCGGCCGGATTGAGGAGGGTTTGATCTGCAATGAACCGGCGTCATTTTGTGACCTCAAGCACGATTGCGGCGGCAGGAGCCGCGGCGTACGCCTCTAGGGCGGAAGCTGCAAAGCCAAAACGTGCGCTGATGAAGATGGGCGCCACCGTGATGGGCGGCGGCTTTGGGGAAGGCGGGCGGCGGGAATTTGGCGGCGGGCCCGGGGGCCCCGGTGGACCTGGCGGTCCTGGTGGTCCAGGCGGACCGGCCGGACCGGCGGGAGAAGGAGGCCCTCGCGGTGGGCGGCGCGGCGGCGGGCCGGGACAGCCGCGCGATCCGGAGCAGGGCTTCAAATCGCTTGGCCGCTGGGGAATCAAGAATGTCGTGGCGACGGCGCAGATCGCCGATGGCCGGCTGTACGCGACGGCGGAAGAACTGAAGAAGCTGACCGATGTCGCAGATAAATACGGCATGACAGTGGACGTATTGAATCCGCCGTTTTTGCCATCGAGCCATATTGACCGGGAGCGGCATCCGGCGATCATGCTCGGGCAGAGCCCAGAGCGCGACCGCGACATTGAGCAGATTCAGACGATGATCAAAAACTGCGCGGCTGCAAAAATTCCGTGCATCAAGTACAACATGAGCATTCTAGGTGTACTGCGAACAGGAAGAACGCCTGGACGCGGCGATACAACCTACAGTTCGTTCCGGCTGAAGGAAGCCAAAGCGGATCCGCCTCTGACGCGTGCGGGCGTGGTTTCGGCCGACCAGTATTGGGAGCGCATCACCTATTTCCTGGATCATGTGATCCCGGTGGCCAACGAGTATAAGGTTCGGATGGCATGCCATCCGAACGATTCGCCGGTGCCGCCTGAGGGGTATCAGGGAGTGGATGCGGTGCTGGCAACGGTGGCGGGTTTAAAGAAGTTCGTCTCGATCCGGGAAAGCCCGTATCACGGGTTGAACTTCTGCCAGGGAAGCGTGTCGGAGATGCTGCAGGATCCGGGGAAGGAGATTTACGACGTGATCCGGTGGTTCGGATCGCGGAAGAAGATCTTCAATGTGCACTTCCGCAACATTCGAGGGAATCGCGAGGAGTATATGGAAGTCGCGCCGGACGAGGGATCGGTGGATATGTTCCAGGCGATGCAGGCTTACAAGGACGTCGAGTATCCACACATGATCCATCCGGACCACGTCGTGGCCTCGCCGAGCGATTCGGGCGGTGAGTATACGGCGTTCGTCTACGGTTATATTCGCGCGCTGATTCAGGCTGTGGACAGGGCGGGCTGAGGGGCCCGCTCCGTTACCGTCGTAGTTCTTTGGGGGGAGTTGCGCTTCTTTGGAGGGGCGCGCGTGGTTGTGAGGGGTTCCTTCGCAGCGGGGATTCAGTCCACCCGGCCGGACCATCCGTCGGGGAGGGCGGACGGGGCGCAGGAGATTGCCTCTTCGTTGTTTTCGCCGATGTTGTCGATTCGGGTGATTCTGCCGAATTCGGAGACGATGTGGATGGGGTAGGTTGGCCCCTCGTCGCGGTAAGCCAACATCTGGTCGATGTGATCGTTTTGGAAGAGCACGGTGCGCTCGCCATGGCGGCGGACCCATTGCGGAAAGAATATAACGCCATGGACCACGCGTTCGGAGGGGATGAAGTTGACGGCGACGGAGGTGCCGGTCGGCTCGTTCCAGGAAACCTTGAACACTCCCTTGGTGAGCATGACGATATCGGCTTGCTGGTGCTTGACCCAGCGTCCGCCGACATGGCCGGAGTGGATGCGGTAGTCAATGGTGGCGGCGTTCTTGATGTACATCTCGTACTGCCAGCCGTTGGCGTAAGTGTAGACGAAGCGGTGGCCGAGGAAGCCGGCAAGATCCTGAGGCGGGATTGGGTTTTCGACGGTGGTCTGGTGGTTGGGGCCGGGCATGCAGTCCATTCTCTCAGTCAGGCGCGGCTGCCTCACCGATATACTTGACCGATGCAAATCGCCGTGGCTGGAAACAGCCCGATGGACAACGCCGACGGGAGTTTTCGCGGTTGGTGGATGGTCCTGGTCGCGATGGTTGGGTTGGGCTTGTGCCTTGGGACGACGCTGCATTACACGTTTGGTGTTTTTGCCAAGCCGCTGGGGGAAGTGTTTGGGGTGAACCGCGGGTCGATCGCGCTGTCGATCGCCATCATGAACATCATGGTGACGTTGTGTTCGCCGCTGATGGGGCGGTTGTCGGACCGGTTCGGCGGGCGGCGCGTGATTGGGACGGCGATTATCGGGAATGCGCTTTGCATCATGGGGATGTCGTTTCTGGAGCCGCCGTTGTGGCATCTGTATGCGCTGTATGCGCTGGCGGGAGTGACGGGGGCGGGGGCGGCGCCGGTGACGTATGCGCGCGTGGTGGCGAGCTGGTTCGACCGGAAGCGGGGATTGGCGCTGGGGTTGGCGAATGTCGGGATCGGGGTGGGCGCGTTTGTGATGCCGTCGCTGGCACAGTTCCTGATTGATGAAGCCGGTTGGCGGCGCGCTTATTTGGTGATTGGGATTTTGCCGCTGGCGTTGGCGGCTCCGCTGGTATGGTTCTTCTTCGGTGAGATGCCAAGGGAGGAGAGGGCGGCGCCTGAGCCTCTGAGGGGTCCGGGGCCGGGAGAGGGGGCGGCGGCTGCCGGGATGACGTTGCGGGAGGCGCTTCGGACGCGGACGTTCTGGCTGCTTTGCGGCGTCTTTGGAGGCGTGTCGGCGTGCGCGAATGGAGTGATTGCGCATCTGGTGCCGATGCTGACCGATCAGGGGATAACGGCGCGCGATGCGGCGCTGGCGACTTCGATGTTTGGCGCGGCGACGATTGTGGGGCGGGTGGGCGCGGGTTATCTGGTGGACCGGTTCTTTGCTCCGCGGGTGGCGGCGCTGCTGTTTGCGGGCGCGGTGGCGGGCTTGGCGGTGTTGTGGAAGGGGGGCTTGCACGGAATCGCGATCTACATTCCAGCGGGGCTGATCGGGCTGACGCTTGGGGCGGAGGGGGACGTGATGCCGTTTCTGGTGAGCCGGTATTTCGGGATGCGGTCGATGGGCGCGCTGTTCGGGATTGCGTTTGGGTTTTACACGCTGGGGGCGGCGAGCGGGCAGTATTTGTTCGGGGTCGGGTTCGATGCGACGGGTTCGTACCGCTTCCCGTTGGCATGTGGGATGGGGGTTCTGTTGGTGAGTATTTTGGGGGCGCTGGGATTGGGGCAATACAGGCGGGCGGAGGGCGGAGCGGTGCAGTGACGGAGTAGTGCAGTAGTATGGGGCGTGGCGCTGGAAATGGATACGACGGCGGGGCGATCGGGTCCTCAGTTGTGGCCGGTTCATCCGAACATCGCGCCGGCGATTAACCATAACATTGTGCGGGCGGAGATTGAGGGGGGCGTGCATCTGGACGAAGTGGCGCCGTGGACGGTGCTGGAGATTCAGACGCATCACCGGGTGTACACGATGGTGGTGTTGGATCCACACAGGGCGCTGATTTTGGGGCATCCCGAATATTGCCAGGAGCCGGTGGAAGTGCGGGTGCATGGGCGCATAGTCCTGAGGGCGCATTGGATGGTCATGGCAAGGGGGACGAGTGTCATGAGCGTGGGAGTGAATTGGAGCGACAAGTGAATTGGAGCGGCTTGACGGCTGGGGTATGAGTACATAGACTAGCGTCTCGATGGATCCTTCAAATGGGAGTGAGTCCTCCCCTATCTCTCAACAGAAGCTGACGAGTTGGAAGGAGATCGCGACTTACTTGGGGCGGAGCGTGACGACGGTGCGGAGGTGGGAGAAAAGCGAAGGGCTTCCCGTGCACCGGCATCAGCACTCCGATGGGGCGACGATCTACGCCTACACAGCGGAGCTAGAGGAATGGTTCAAGGCGCGGGAAAAGGCGTCAGAGAGTGGCCCGGAGCAGCCGGGGGCGGGTGGTTGGGTGCGGAAGTGGGGTTGGGTGAGTGCATTGGGCGGGCTGGCGGCCATTGCTTCCGCGCTGATGTTCGGGCTGGGGGCGCGGATGACGCATGGGCCGGACCGGAACGTGAAGTGGGCGTTATTGTCGGCGGAGGCTGGGCTAGAGAAGACTCCAGCGCTTTCGCCCGATGGGCAGCAACTGGCGTACTCATGGAACGGTACCGGCGGAGATGAACCCTTCCGGCTGTATGTGCGGCCTGCCAATGGAGGGGCTCCGAAGCGGTTGACGGAATCCGCCGGCCAGGATGAGTTTCCGCAGTGGTCGCGCGACGGGAAGCGGCTGTTGTATGCGCGGCACCTGGGGGAGCGGGTGGAAGTGCGCACCGTTGACTTCCAAAGCGGGCGCGATGAGAAGGTGTTGGAGTTGTCAAACGCGGCGTTCCGGGGCAACCACGATCTCCATTGGGCGGTTTGGGGTCCGGACGACCGTTCGGTGGCGGTGGTGGACCGGACAAAGGCCGACGGGCCGTTTGCGATCTACCTGGTTTCCCTGCCGAGTGGAAGCCGGCGGCAGTTGACATTTCCGGGGCCGACGGATTTGGGGGACCGGGATATGGCGTTCTCGCCGGACGGGCGGGAGATGGCATTTGTGCGCGAAGGGCGGGGATCGGAGGGCGATGTTTTCCTGGTGCGGCTGGCGGACGGGGTTGTGGAGCAGTGGACCCATGAGCCTGGCATCATTAACGGGATTGCCTTCGCGCCGGACGGCGAATCGATTCTGTATGGCGCGCCGAGGAAGAATGCGGCGCATGGATTGTGGCGCGTGGGGCGGGAGGGGCGGATTGAGGCGGTGCCGGGGTTGCTGGGAGATGCCTCATGGCCGTCGCTGGCGGTGCGGGGCGGGCGCGTGCGGGTAGCCTATGCGCTGACGCGGTTTCCGGTGAATCTCCGCCGTTGGAATGCGCCGTTTCAAGGGGAGCCGAAGGTTATTCTTGCATCGTCGCTTTTCGATTCCAGCGCGGCGTTGTCGCCCGACGGAAGGCGAGTGGCCTTCCGGTCCAATCGGAGCGGCCAGAGGCAGATCTGGGTGGCGAGTGCGGACGGGAGCGGGCTGCGGGCGGTGACGCACCTGGACGCGGTGAATGTGGATTCGCCGCGGTGGTCGGCCGACGGCAGTCAGCTTGTGTTCACGGCCGGGGGGCAGGAAAAGCGCAGCGCCTACGTGTTGCATCCCGACACAGGCGAGCTGCGGGAGTTGCCCGATTCAGGGGGCTCGCGAGTAAGGGCGAGCTGGTCGCGCGACGGGAGGTGGACTTACTTCTCCTCGCAGAGGAGCGGGCGGTACGAGATCTGGAAGTCGCGCTCGGATGGGAGCGGAAGTGCGGTGCAGTTGACGAGGCAGGGCGGGTTCGAGGCGTTCGAGGCTCCGGACGGGAAGGAAGTTTACTACACCAAGCCGCTTCCGGCGAAGGGGGTGTTCGCGGCAGGTGTTGAGGGCGGGGCCGAGCGACTTGTGGTTGATCGGGTGCAGGTGGGGTTGTGGGCGGTGGCGAGGGATGCGATCTGGTTTGTACGGCTGGATCCGTTTGGGGAGATTGGGCGGTTCCGGCTGGACCGGAAGGTGGAGGAACGGATGGGGCAGATCCGCGCACGGGAGGACTTGCGCACGGGATTCGCCGTGAACTGGGAAGGATCCACGGTAGTGTGGTGCCAGGCGAGGTTGGTGGAAGACGACATCGCGATGGTGGAGTGGGGTGAGTAGAACAGGGTTTGAGGGGTGCTCAAAGCTGCTCATTGTAGTGTTGAGCGGCGTTGCACGTTGTTGATGGGCAGGTTCCGGCCATAGGATTCCTAATGTACCTCAAGTGTTTGCGGCCGCGTGGCCGCCGGGTCAGAGGAGACGCCCGGCCAGAAGCGAGCGTCGCGCAGGATTGACGGGCACTGAGGGCAAGTCAATAGGAGGAGAAAATCGATATGTAAGGAATCTTACAAATGAAGAGGATTGCGTCGGTGAGCCCGGCAACGACTTACAGCCGAGCGCTGTTCAGCCCAGGCAGCGCCGTATTCAGCTTTGGGTGGAGCCAGACGGGAGCTATAACAACGTCGTCATCCGAGTGGACTTTGAAGACCTTGCAGCGCTTGGGGGAGCGGGTGGCGATGTGACGGGCTATTTGACAGATCAGGTTGGGCCTGGGACAACGATGCTGAGCAATGAGATCGCGCGGGCGGCGCACGACTACTTTTTGTTTCGGTAGGGGGGCTCAATTTATCCCGCGTAGACTGTGCCCTCCTCGACAAAGCACAGCGGATTTTTCCAGGGGTCTTCGACGTAGAAGGACCGCTCGCCCCATGGCCGAACAACGATGCCGCCGCCGGGAGCATCATGGACGCTTTCGGCTGAGAGACACTGCAGGGCTTTGGCGCGTTCGAAGGCGGCTTCCAGGTCAGCGACCGTAAAGTAGAGAGCTTTGGCGGCGGGGTGCGGCTGGCGGGCCGAGGCGACATCGAGCACTTGCAGGGTCACGGGCCCGCACATGAAGTAGCAGCGCGAACCGGCTTGCTTACGGCCTTCGATGCCGAGCAATTGGGTGTAGAAGGAGATGGCCGAATTGAGGTCACCGACTTCGACATTGAGTCGAAAGAACCGCGGGATGTCCTTCGTGCCGTCGTGTTTGTCTTGCGGCGTCGCTGCCATGAGTGTTCCTCCAGTTGTTTCCGGTTTACGCGGTGTTTCCAAAGTGGTTGAGCCAATCCCTGACCAGTTCGAGGCGCTTTCGCTGCATCCTGTAGATGCGCATCCGGCCCTTCCGCTCATGGGCGATCAGCCCAGCGGCTTCCAGTACCTGGAGGTGACGGGTCGTGGTCTGCCAGGCATGCTCGAAGATGGCGGCGATGTCGCCAGCGGTCATCGAACCGCCGGCGAAAAAGATGGTGAGCAGGATTCGCCGCCGGGCAGGGTGCGCCAGTGCGGAGAACACCGCTTCGTAGGCGTCAGGTTGCGGATTCGCTACTCCCTTCGCCATCCAAAAATATTAAGCCATAAGGCTGAATATCAGTCAAGAATTATTTAGCACGGAGGCTGAATATGGGGACGCGGGTTGCAGTTGATTGGTACGGCAGTATTTGGAGCAGTTGGCGGGGAAGGCAGACTTGAAGGTGCGGGGCATGTGGCGGTGGGGGTGTTTGTGAAGGCGTCGGAGGCGCCAACGGAGAAGCGGGAGCGGGCGATTGCGAAGATTGCGCGGGCGGCGCACGACTACTTTTTGCTTCGGTGATGCCGGCGATTTGCGCGGCGGCGGACGGCCAGGGCGAGCAGGCCGGCGCTGACGCAGGCGAGTGTCGACGGCTCGGGCACGGCCTGATCGTGGGCGATACCGAGTTGAAAGCCGTTGAGGAGGCTCGCTCGCTGGGTGGTGGTCAAGGTGTTGTTGGGGTCGGCCCAGGTGTAGACGGTGAGGATGCCGGAAGCATCCGCCGCGGAATAGAAGGTAGAGGCGAAGGCGAAGGGATCGGCGGAATCGGGTCCGCTGATGAGGGCACGCAGGATGGTCGGGATCGGATTATTGACTCCTCCGATGGCGGCTGCATAGCTCGCCCCGGGGCTGACGTTGGCGTCCAGCCAGGCACCGGGGTCCGTCGAGGCCGCCGAGTGTGTCGAGGTCGGACCAGGCTTGGAAGCTATCGGTGATTGCGAATGCCGGCTCGCGGGCAAAGCCTGTGAATTCGTATTGCTGGCCGGGGATGAGTCCGGAGAGTGTGAGCTTGATGAAATTCCGGCCGAAGCCAATTGAGGAGTCCTGTTGGGCGGCGGAGAAATCCTGGGTGAGATCGGCTAGCGCGCCGGCGTTGGCCCGATCGACTGGCCGCCGCCGGCGTTGTAGCCGTTGATGTCTACGGCGAGGAAGGGAGTGATGGGGGCGGCGGAGAGGCGCGGGGCGCGGGGCGGACAGGAGCGCTGCAATGGCCAGAAAGCGGACGAGGCGCGATAGGCTGGGACGGTTGCGTGGGGGCAAAGCTGCCCGATCACAAGTGACTGGCCGTGCAAACGAGTTCACAGTGTTTCCTCCTCAAGATACGCGCATGTAAACGGCATACGAGGAAGGCCCAGACGGTGGCTAATTCTATGAGGTTTGGGACGGAAAGTAAATGGCTTCCGAGTATCTTCGCTTTTTGCAAGCGGTGCGATTTAGAGTTCAATTTAGTGATCAGGTGCCGGACTAGGGTGGCACGTGGCGTGTTTGTCAGGGTCGATCTTGCATTTTGTGTGCACGAACCTGCCCCTTTGGCTGGCGGTGAAGTTGTGCAACGGGCCGGCAGCGTGGAGACGGAGCGCACGGCGCTGTTGAACGCAACCGACCACTATCCGATCGCGGGCACTTACAAGATTCCGCTTGCAGTGAAGCTGCTGGATCGGGTGGACGCGGGGGAGGAGCGGCCGGACCGGATGGTGGAGGGGAGCTATCAGCTGCGAAAGGATGGTTACTCGCGCGCAAACGGTGGGCCCTCAAACGGTGGCATCTGCGAATTCGATACGGCGTGGCACTCACCCAACGAATTCAGCCGCGTGTACTCGCACGCGGGCGCGTTCACGGTTGTCGCGGAGACGTCGACCGAAGAGAGCGACGGAGGGCACCCGTACTCGCTTGGAGTTCGCCGCGAGGCGCGCAAGAATTTGCGGGTGTGGCTATCCATCGGAACCTACGATTACGAATTCCCAGGCGGCAGTTTTCCGGTGCAGAACTTCCAGTTGGCGAATTCCCTACAGCTCCGCGGATACGATTTTCAATTCCGCTTTGGGGAAGGCATGCACACCAGCGGCCATCCCTCGCTCGATCTTCCGGAGATGTTCGCATGGCTGTGGTGCGGCTACGATTCCTCGAAGACGCACCAGGAGTTCGAAATGGAGGAGGCCGAGAAGAGCCAGCCGTTTTTCCGAGTGAAGATTGCCAATCGCAACTCGTGGTGAGCGTGAGCGATCAGGGAAGCCGTGTCGATCAGGGAAGCCGTGTAAGGAATCGCCACGCGCCGGGGCTCATTTTGCTCTTGGCATGAACGCCCATCGTCGTGTCCTGAGCCTGGTAGACGGTGCCGTCGCTTCCCACGAAAGCGATGTGTTCGGAGTTGGCCGGAATGCCGGCGACGATGTCGCCATCCTTCAACTCCGGAAGCTCTTTGGCGGGGTCGAGCCGCCAGACGGTGGCGCCGGTGAATCTGGACGTCCAACGGGTTTTGCCGCCGTTGACCAGATCGTCCTTCCACATCCAGATTTCGAACGAATACTTCGTGCCGGTCAGTTTCCAGAGGCAGTAGTTGATGTAGCTGATGCAGTCGAAGTGACGAATTTCGGTGCAATCCTCGCCCCAGACGAGCTTTCCTTTTTGGCCCTGTCCGTAAGCGCGGCGCGGGGTATAGATCTCCAGATAGTTGGGCCAGGACTTGGGATCCCCAGTGAGGCTGGTCAAGTAACTCTTGAGAGTTGCATCGTCGGGGCCGATGATCTTTCCGAATTCGAGGGCAGCATAGCTTCCGGCGCACACGCACTGAGTGCCCTTGGTGAGCATGGTGGCGGCTTTGACGGCGAAGCCGGTTTTTTCGGCGTCGACCTTGGGATCGATGCGTTTCGGGTCGGCGATTAGTTCCACGCCACCGGGCCGCACCGGTGCACCGTCCCCATTCGCTCCCCTCGGGTAGGCTCCATAGGAACCGTTCAGGTAATGGCATCCGACGTAGGTCTTGGCAATTTCGATTAGCCGTTGGCCGTCCATGGGTTCTCCGTACCATACGATAGGCACGGAACGAGACGCGTGTCCAGTCTCGGGAACGTAGTACGCCCCGCTCGGCGTCAACGGCGGAACCGTCAGCGTGAACTCGGCCAGCCGCTCGCCGCCCACGCCATAGAACATCAGCGTCTCGTCCCCGGACAGATTTCCGTTGCCGTCCACGACAATCGAATGCTTGCTCACCCGCTTGTTCGACCCGTCGTAGCCATAGTACATCGGCTTGCTCCCGTAGCCCGGACGCACGTCGATCACATACGCCATCCGGTTCTCCACGTCGAACTGGTCCGACGCGCCCTGGTTGCCGTTGGCGTCGTAGGTCTGGCCGTTGATGCGGTTGGCCAGCCCGTTCACGGTGATGTTGAGGTTGCTCGGGCCAGTGCCCTTGGTCAGCGTCGCGCTGATCAGGTTGCCCCAGCCGTCGTAGGAGTAGCTTTGGCCCCAGGCCGAGCTCACCGTGGCGGCCGAGGAGAGCCGCTGCAGCGTGTCGTAGGCGTACAGGACCTCTTCACCGGAGAGCAGGTCCTTCTTGCCGGTGATGCGCCCGTTGCTCTGCGTTGCAGAGTAGTCGTAGCGCTCACTGAAGTTCGATCCATTGGTGATCTGCGTGAGCTGGCCGAGGATGTTGTAGGTGCGGTTTACCGTGCCCAGCAGCGTGGACATTGCCGTCGGCTGCGAGGCGGCATTGTCGGTGACGCTGTTCACCCAGTTGAACACCGGCGAAGGTTCGGCCATCGTGTTCGGGCGGCCCATCGAATCGTAGGTGTAGTTCAGCGTCCGGCTCGGGTCCTGCGTCCATGACGAACCGTCGAATGACCGGCCTTTCGGGTACACCATCTGCGTCCGCCTGCCTTCGCTGTCATAAGTGTACTGGACTTCGGTGTAGTTGGAATAGAGAGGACTCCCTGACCCATCCAGCATCGTCACCGTGATCCGCTTCTTGATCGGCAGCCCGCCTTCGGTGTAGCTGAACATCTCGACGAACTGCGCATAGAAGGCGGCTCCCACATACGGGTCGCCGGCTTTGCTCCGCTTCGTGTAGTAGAGCGTAGCCGTGCGCCGGCCCGCGCCCTTGAGCGTAAACGAGCCGTCGAACGGGTTCGTGTCGTAGAAGTGCGTCACGCGCTGCCACGGGTCCTCGGTGGTGGCGTTAGGGTAGCAGCGCACCTCGATCAGCCGCTTGTAGCCTGTGCATCATTGCTGAATAGGCCGATGTGCCGACGATGTCAAACTCAACTTAATCCGGTTCGGCCCCAGGAACTCGTCAGCCCCTATCCTCTCGATATCGGTAGCTCGTAATAGGTCAAACGAGACAATACTCGGATCGAGCAAGTTCAAGCTGAATACACACAGCATGCGTGTGGAGCCATTGGGCGACAATAGGATCATGTTTACCGTAGGATCGTCTACGTTGAAGTCCGAGACTTCCATCACCCATCCTGTGTGATCTGACAGTTGCTTTCTCGACTCCCTCAGCATCGCAACTAGAGTCCGTTTCTTAGCCATGTTGAGCGGGGTGGGAGACCATGCTTTCTTAGATCCAGCCAGCTCGAACGCACAAGTCGGCTGCCTTGACATATTGAGGCCGTTTAGGTACTCACGGAACGTACGGTTTATTAGGCTTAGATTCCACGAAGATGAGCTGACCCTTGGGAACATGTTCGCATCAATGGTGAGTACGGTCATCAGGGCGGTTAACTCACGAGAGTAATTATAGTCACTCGAAACAGCTTGGTGTCGAAGTGGTAGTTCAACATACATAGCACTGCCAGAACGGACGAACTTGCATTTGTATGCGCGGTCCTTCGACTCGACAAGAGAAATTCCATCTTTGGCAGCCGACCATGCGAGATAATGCTCAACTAGGCGTACCTCTTCGGCTCCCACACGACAAGCAGGAGCACCTTGAAGCAAAAAGAGGCAGCCAAGAACGAATGTGTTCATCGCGATCATTGCTCCGTGGTAATCGGAAGGGCACCAGGTTCACCAGGATTCAGATATCCAGGCTCGGCCGGCCCTGCCGCTCTCATCGCATTAATCCTAAAGAAAAATAGGCCAACCGCTCGCCACCGACGCCGTACAACATCAGCGTTTCCGTACCGATGGGGTTCCCGCTGCCGTCCACGCCTAGCCCTGTACTCTTCATCACACGCTTGTTGCCGCCGTCGTAGCCGTAGTAGTAGGGTGGGCCGCCGTTGCTGTAGTTCACCATGCGGTTTTCGACGTCGTATTGGCTGGCGCTGCCGACATTGCCATTCGAGTCGTAGCTCCAGCCGTTGACGCGGTTCGTCGTCCCATTCACCGTCACGCTGAACGTCGGCGGAGCCCTTGGCCACCGTCGCGCCGAGCAGGTTCCCCCAGCCGTCGTAGGTGAAGTTCTGCCCCCATTGCGTCACCAGGGGATCGGTCACCGTGATGGCCGAGGAGAGGTGCTGCAGCGAATCGTAGGTGTACTGCACCTCTTCGCCCGAACGCAGGTTCTTCTTGCCCGTGATCCTTCCATTGTTTTGGGTGGCCGAGTAGTCGTAGCGCTCGCTGAAGTTCGAACCGTTGGTGAGTTGGGTGAGTTGGACAAGGATGTTGTAGGTGCGCGTTTCGCCGCTCAGATTGGTTGGCTGTGAGGCGGCATTGTCGGTGACGCTGGACATCCAGGTTGTCCCGCCCGGTTCGGACATGGTGTTTGCGCGCCCCATGGAGTCGTAGGTGTAGTCGAGCGTACGGCTGGCGTCCTGCGTCCATGACGAACCGTCGAATGACCGGCCTTTCGGGTACACCATCTGCGTCCGCCTGCCTTCGCTGTCATAAGTGTACTGAACTTCTGTGTAGTTGGAATAGAGCGGGCTCCCCGAACCATCCAGCATCGTCACCGTGATCCGCTTCTTGATCGGCAACCCGCCTTCTCCGGTGGAAGTAGCTGGCATATACTGAGCGTTAGCAGCGAGAGCGACCAACCGGCTATTTCGCGCTAGCAAGGGTGAGGATAGTAAACTAGCCAGCGAGGAAATTCAGGGTCATGGTCAATCGACGACAATTCGTCCATGCCGCCGCATCTGCGCCGGCGGCGTTGCTTTTGGGCCAGGAAAAGGCCGAATGGGGCGGGCCGGCACTGGACATCCACCTGCATCTGCGTGCGGACGGCGAATCGAACGTCGCGCATATTACGGGCAGCGGCGTGACCAAAGCTGTATTGCTTACGCGCGTGAACGAGGCCGCCCGGTCGAAAGCTCTGGCGGAAAAGTATCCGGGCCGGTTTGTCTGGTTCGTCAGTGCCGACGTGAAGAACCCGGAATCCGCCACGCTACTGACGAAGGCCGTTAAGGACGGCGCGCTGGGATTGGGCGAGATCAAGAATCAGGTTGACTGCGACGGGCCCGAGATGAAGCGCATGTATGCACTCGCCGCGGATTTGAACGTACCGATCCAAATCCACTTCGGGGACGTTCCGCAAGCTTCCGGCAACGCTGTGTTCAATGGCGGCTTCAAACGCTTCGACACGATGCTGAAGGCGTTTCCAAAGACCAAGTTCATTGCCCATGCAGATACCTTCTGGGCCAACGTCAGCGCAGACTACACCTACGATACTGCCTATCCAAGTGGTCCCATCAAGCCCGGCGGCATGAGCGACAAGTGGCTCTCCGAGTACCCACACTTGTGGGCCGACATGTCGGCAAACTCCTGCAACAACTTCCTGAACCGCGACCCCGAGTTCACGGCAGGGTTCCTCGCCCGGCATCAGAACAAACTCATGTTCGGGTGTGACTGTCCATGCTCGGACGGCCACGGCGGCGGGCGATCGAATCCCAACCCCCGTTTACAAGGGAAGTGCATTGCACGCGAGACGTTGGCTGCGGTCCAGAAAATGTCGAAGCCGGAAGTGTTCCGTAAGATCCGATGGGAAAACGGGACCAAACTGTTGGGTCTGCCGAACAAAGCGTAGGCTTGCACTTTCCATTCGCGATGTCCCCAGCGCAATGGGACAGCGCGGCCAGCTCGGGCGCGGAAAGGTCGTGCGAGCGCTACTTGCCGCGACGTTTGCGATAGACGGCGATCGCGGTTAGGCCTGCACCCATCATGAGATAGGTCGCGGGCTCAGGCACCGGCGTGGGCGGTGGCGGGTCCGGAGGTCCGGGAGGACACACGGAACCGACTGGGCACGGCGGATCGGGAGGTCCGGGGGGACACACGGAACCGACTGGGCACGGCGGATCGGGAGGCCCGGGAGGACATGTGGAAACGTCCTGGCACGGCGGGCCTGGAGGTCCAGGGGGGCCAGGAGGTCCAGGAGGTCCGGGCGGCTCATCGCCAGGCGGGGTGTCGCTGGGCGGAATAGGGCCCGGCGGGTTGGGACCTGGGGGATTCGGCCCGGGCGGATTAGGCCCCGGCGGATTGGGTCCCGGCGGATTGGGGCCCGGCGGATTGGGGCCTGGCGGATTGGGGCCTGGAGGGTTTGGACCCGGCGGCGTGACGGGTGGATTCGGCCCGGGCGGATCCGGTCCCGGCGGGTTGGGGTCAGGGGGATTGGGTCCTGGAGGATTGGGTCCGGGCGGGTCCGGTCCAGGTGGATTGGGGCCGGGAGGCTCGGGTCCCGGCGGGTTGGGTCCTGGAGGATTGGGGCCCGGGGGCGTGACCGGCGGCGTACCTGGCCCGCCTGGGCCGCCGGGAATGCCGCCACCCGGGACAGAAATCCCACTGGGATCGGGAGTAGCGGTTGGAAACCAGCCGCCAGCTTCTTCGACGGGAGCAAACAGCGGATTGCCACCATCGTCGATGATGGGCAGCGATCCCGTGATCAGGGATCGAATCGGGGCAACGGCGGCACGTGCCGGCAGGACGAGCAGTTTCGGATCGGCCTGATTCAGTTGGCGCTCCGAGGGGTCCATCCAATAGGTCGGCAGCTGCGGATTTTCGGCCAACATATTGCCGCAGCGGGCACGGATCTTGCTTTTGCCGTCGGTCCAGACGGTTTCGCCGGCGGCTATTTTGACGGGCTTTTTGGTCCAATAGATGCGGTCACCGCGCCGGTAGGAGACGTAGGCCAAGCGGGCGGAAGCAAGTTGGACAGGTTTGAGCTTCTCCGTCTTGACGCCCTGGTAATGGGCGAACACGACGGGATCGGTCTTCATGCGGTCGCGGACTTCGGAGGCGTCGTAGATACCGCCGGGCACAACGGAATAAGGGAAGACCTTGCGGCCGCGATGGCGCAGGGGATCGGGTGCTACCCGGTCAGGCGGATGATATACGGACTGCACCGGTGTATCGGGTTTGCGGAACACGGTGAGGGAAAAGGCGAGGTAGAGGAGGCCGAGAAAGCCGACGGCCACGACGGTAGCCTGCGGGTACCGTAGTATTCGGGCAGGGTCCAGGACGCGGTGAAGCCCTGCTAACAAAGCTAGCCGGGCACCGTCGAGCCTGAGATGGGGCGTCACGCTACCATTAAACGTACTCTGTCTTGGATTGGGAATCCATCAGAGGTAACATGCGTTAGGGGAGCAGTTGTAGTACTAAGGTTCCAATTAAGTTATTCTTAGGGAATGGGACATAAGGCACTCAATTAAAATGAGTAATCCTATGTACGCCTGTTGTCTGGCCGCTGTGGCAATCCACGAATACAAGGCGAAAGTGAATTAGTACTAAGGAAGTCATTCTAATGGTGTGGAAGGCTGCTGCGGGGTAGCCGGAGTCCCACCGATCCTCCGACTGTAATCACGTCGTACCGTCCAGCATAGGAGATAAGGAGGTGGGCGGCCCACGGCTCCATTTTATAGTCCTTGACGAGCCAGTCGACCATGTCGGAGGTGGCGAGGCGAAGGGTGTGGTCGAGGCTGGAAACGAACTCGGGTTGGCTACCAATGGAGACGATGTAATCGGGGGTGGTGAGCCGGGGGTTTCTAAGGGTGCGGCCCTTGTGGAGGACGACATCGAATTCGACATCCATCGAGGTTTCGATGCCAGTGCCATTAGGCTCGCCGTCGCCTTGTAGGCCATGGCCATCACCCATGAACAGGAGCGCTCCGGGGTGGAAGACGGGCAGATGGACGGAGGCGCCCTCATTCACGCGGTTGTAGTCCATGTTGCCGCCGTAAGGGCCGCTGATGCCGGAAGGCGCACCGAATACGCCGGGGGCGGCGACGCCGACGCAGCCCAACATCGGTACCGCCTGGAACTCCATTTTATGGACGGCGCTGTTCGGATCGTCGAGTGTGATTTTACCGGAGGCGCGGTCGATTTTCCATTTAACGATGTTGTCGCGGCCTTTGATGACGGAGTCCGGTTTGTGGACCGGAGAGTACAGGCCTTCGATGGATTCGGGGGCAATCGCGTAGAGGCCGAGGCGGAAGGTGGAGAAGCCCCAGTCGCGGTTCATTCGGATGCGGCGGAAGCGGACCTCGATGGAGTCGCCGGGTGCGGCGCCTTCAATATAGAACGGCCCGGTAAGGGGATTGCCGCGGGAGCCGGAGGGTTTACTGTTTTCATCGACGCCGCCGGCGTCGATCGTACGGGTTTGGACGACCTCGCCGGGCTTGATGTGGGCAAGCGGGGGATGGCGGTGATCGAACGAGTTGTAGAACGAAGTTGGATTGATGGCGGCGGCGAGCAGGAGCGGGAGAATCATGCGACCTTCTTTGCGTATTCGCGCTTGATGTAATCACAGGCGCGGACGGTAAGGGCCATCATCGTCAACGTGGGATTCTGGCAGCCAATGCTGACATAACAGGCGCCGTCTGTGCAGAAAATATTCTCCACTTCGTGGGCCTGATTGTATTTATTGAGCACACTGGTTTTGGGATCGTTTCCCATGCGGGCGGTACCAACTTCGTGGATGCAGAAGCCGGGGACGGAGTACTGGCCGGTCATGTGGACGTTTTTGGCTCCGGCGGCTTCAAGCATTTCGGCGGCCTGGGCGCGGCCGTCGTGCCAGATCTTCTTTTCGTTGTCGCCCCATTCGGCGTCGACCTTGAGAATAGGAACGCCCCAGGCATCGACACGTTTCTTGTCGATTTCGACCTTGTTCTCCTTGCGAGCGAGGCATTCGCCCCAGAGGGAGATGCCCATGGTGGCATTCCCTTCGCGGACGGCGTCTTTGTAGGAAGCGCCGAAACCGGGGGCGTTGGTGGCGAAGTTTACGCCGCCGCCGCCCTGGTAACCGTAGCCGCGGATGAAGCCGTTGGTCATCTTCTCTTTGACGTTGCGGAAGCGGGGGACGTAGATGCCGTTGGGACGCTTGGGCATCCCGGCCCATGGCTTCGTTTCGACATCAGGCCAATCGCCCGATGCCCCGCCCTGGAAGATGTGATCCATGAGGTAGTGGCCGAGCGCGTCGTTGTTGTTGCAGATGCCGGAGTTGAGAAGCAGGCGCGTGGACTCCATGGTGGAGGCGCAGAGGTAGACGATTTTGGCGCGGACTTCGCGCGCGGCGCGGGTGGTGCGATCGATATAAGCCACGCCGGTGGCCTTGCCATCTTTCATGGTGATGCGAGCGGCGACGGCGTCGGTGATGAGCGTCGTGCGTCCGGTCTTGAGGGCGTCCGCGACGGTGGTAAAGGGCGAGGAGAAGTAGGAATTCGTAACGCATCCGCGTTCGCACGGGCCGCAGAAGTGGCAGGGGGCGCGGCCGTTGTGCTGTTTGGTGAGGATGGCGGTGCGGCCAATGGTTACGGTGCGGCCGAACTTCGATTTAACGGACTTGCGGAAAGCGAGTTCGTTGCACGTCATGTCCATCGGCGGAAGGAAGACGCTGTCAGGGAGTTGGGGCAGGCCTTCGGGCTGGCCGCTGATGCCGACGTAGCGTTCGACCCGCTCGTAGTAGGGGACCATTTCGGCATAGTCGACCGGCCAGTCGTCGCCGTAGCCGTCGTGGGAGGCGGCTTTGAAATCGAGGTCGCTCATGCGGTAGCTTTGACGGCCCCAGGAGAGCGAGCGCCCGCCGAGGACGCGCAGGCGAATCCAGTTGAAGGGCTTCTCCTGCGTGTAGGGGTTGTCGTGATCGTTGACGAACCACTTGTAGTTGTACTCGGTGCAGGCGTAGCACTGGCCCTGAATGGGGCGGGATTCCTTGATTTTGGGCGACATGCCGAGGTAAGGCAACTGCCAGGACTGCATGTGTTCGGTGTAGTCCTTGGGGGTGACCTTGGCTCCAGCTTCGAGAAGAGCGACCTTCATGCCCGCTTCGGAGAGTTCCTTTGCGGCCCAGCCGCCGGTGGCGCCGGAGCCGACGACAACGACGTCGTAGGTTTCGGCCGAACGAGAGAGTTGCGCCATGGGGGATAGTGTATCGCGG
>JBDTVQ010000035.1:0-29487 GCA_040007195.1 Acidobacteriota bacterium
CGGTGAGCGGGCGGCTGAATACGACGATGTACGGGCCGCCGGTGTATCCGGAGATTCCGAAAGAGGCGCTCGAAGGCTCGAGCGATCCGGGAAAGATCTGGCAGCCGTACGATGCCTCGGGCGGTGAACGGCGGGCGGTGTATATGATCGTGAAGCGGTCATTGATGGTGCCGTTGCTGGAGGTGCTGGACTTCTGCGATACGGTGCGGTCGGCCGCGCAGAGGCAGTCGACTTCGGTGGCTCCGCAAGCTCTGCAGTTGTTCAATGGCGGCTATGTGAACCGGCAGGCAAAGGCGCTGGCGGAGCGGTTGCGGCGCGAGGCGGGAAGCGATCCCGTGAAGCAAGTGAACCATGCGTTCCGGCTGGCATTGGCGCGCACGCCGGGGCCGGACGAGGCGCAAAAGATGCAGGCGTTCCTCAAGGAACAGCCCCTTGAGGAGTTGTGCCGGGTGCTGCTGAACATGAACGAGTTTGTCTATGCGAACTGAACGGCGAAAGACGCGGCGCGATTTTCTGTGGCAGTCGGGCGGCGGGTTCGCGGGCCTGGCGCTGATGGATTTGTTGACCCGCGACGGCGTGTGGAAAGTCGAGGCGGCTGGGTCGGCGGCGATCAAGGCCCCGCACTTTCCGGCGAAGGCCAAGCGGGCGGTGTTCCTCTTCATGAACGGCGCTCCGAGCCAGGTGGATACATTCGATCCAAAGCCGGAGCTGACGCGCTTGAACGGGCAGCCGTACCAGGGCAAGCTGGCGGTGGGCTCGAACGGGCGTCCGGTGGGCTATTTGATGGGCTCGCCGTTTGAGTTCAAGAACCATGGGCAGAGCGGGCTGCCGATTAGCAGTTTGTTCCCGCACACGGCGAAGTTCGCCGATGATCTTTGCGTGATCCGGTCCATGTACACCGATACGGCCGCGCATGCCTCGGGATGCTTGCAGATGAACACGGGCAGCATCCTGTTGGGCAAGCCGAGCATTGGGGCGTGGGTGACGTATGGGCTGGGGTCGGCCAACGAGAGTCTGCCGTCGTTTGTGGTGATGACCGATCCGCGTGGGGGGCCGATTGGAAGCGCGTCGAACTGGACGGCGGGGTTCATGCCGGCGGCTTATCAGGGAATGCTGTTCCGTTCGACGGGCGCGCCGCTGCTGGACTTGCAGCCGCCTGTCGATGATCGGACGCAGCGGCGGTCGCTTGATTTGTTGAAGGAGTTGAACGAGTCGCACCTGGCGATGCACAAGGACGATTCGGATTTGGCGGCGCGGGTGCAGAGCTACGAGCTGGCGTACCGCATGCAGACCGAAGCGGCGGCGACGGTGGATTTGAGTACGGAGAGCGAGGCCACGCGGCGGCGGTATGGGTTGGACGAGAAGGTGACGGCCGATTTCGGAAAAAAATGTCTGATTACGCGGCGGCTGCTGGAGAAGGGCGTGCGGTTCGTGCAGCTCTATTCGGGCGGCGGGCACATTGAAGACACCTGGGACGGGCACAACGATTGCATCCACAACCACACGCTGCATGCGGCCGAGACGGATAAGCCGGTTGCCGCGCTGATGCAGGATTTGAAGACGACGGGTTTGTGGGACGAGACGCTGCTGCTGTGGGGCGGCGAGTTCGGGCGCACGCCGACGAGCGAGGGCGTGGGCAAGCCGGGACGCGACCACGACTGGCATGGGTTTTCGATGTGGCTGGCCGGGGCGGGCGTGAAGGGCGGGCAGGCGATTGGCGCGACGGACGAGCTGGGCTTCGCGGCGGTGGACGAGGTGGTGCACGTGTCGGATCTGCATGCGACGCTGCTGCACCTGCTGGGGTTCGACCATACGAAGCTGACGTGGTTTTATCAAGGGATGAATCAGAGATTGACTGGTGTAAGAGGTGAAGTGGTGAAGAAGGTGATTGCTTGAGTACTTCGAAAGTGGCATTGGTGACGGGCGCGGGAAGCGGCGTGGGACGCGCGGCGGCGCTGGGGTTGCAGGCGGCGGGGTTCGCCGTGGTGCTGGCCGGGCGCAGAGCGGAGGAGTTGAACAAGACGGCGGCGATGGCCTCCCCGGAGGGACCAGCGATGCTGCCGGTGCCGACGGACGTAACGCAGCCGGAGGAAGTGAAGGCGCTGTTCCGGGCGATTGAAAAGTCGTTCGGACGGATCGATGTTTTGTTCAATAACGCGGGCATGGGCGCGCCGGCGATTCCGATGGAAGATTTGACGTTCGAGAAATGGAACCAGGTGGTGGCGGTGAATTTGACCGCTGCGTTTTTGTGTTCGCAGGAAGCAATTCGGATGATGAAGGCGCAGACGCCGCGGGGCGGGCGGATCATCAACAACGGGTCGATTTCGGCGCACACGCCGCGGCCGCATTCGGCTCCGTATACGGCGACGAAGCATGCGATTACGGGGTTGACGAAGAGCATTTCGCTCGACGGGCGGGCGTTCGATATTGCCTGCGGGCAGATTGATATCGGGAACGCGGCGACGGAGATGACGGCGCGGATGGTGGATGGTGTGATTCAGGCCGATGGGTCGATGAAGCCTGAGGCTCGAATCGATTCGCGGCATGTGGCCGATGCGGTGGTTTATATGGCCAATTTGCCGTTGGATGCGAATGTGGCGACGATGACGGTGATGGCGACTAAGATGCCGTTTGCTGGGCGGGGGTGAGTTTGCGCTTCCGAACGTTTTGGCCGCAGATGCACGCAGATTCACACAGATATGAAAAAATGCGTCGAATTTTGTCGTGCGGTTATTTTTGCTTGGGGTGGATTTGGGTTGGGTTGAACTGGGTTGGGTTGGTGGACAGTTTTTCTAGCAGTTGGGGGGCGTGTTTGGCTAAGAAGGCTGGGTCGTGGAGGAGGGACTGCGTCATTGCGCCCAGGTCTCCTTGGCGTGAGGCGTGGGGTGGCTCCAGGCGGGGGGCTCTTGTTGGGAATGGCAGGGCCCAGGAGCCGTTTCTCGTTTGAGATTCGTGGTTTAGGACGGCCAGCGACGCCCGGAGTTTGACGCTGGGGGAAGACTTGGGATCTGTCAAAAGGTGTCGAAGTGTGTCGAGGGCCAGGCGGGATAGCGAGTGCATTTCGTCGCTGATGGCTTCGGTGGCGGCTCTTGCGGATTCCTTGTAGGATTCGGCGAAGGCCGGGATGTGGAACCAGTTGTGGAGGGTGGCCCGGTGGATGCCTAGTTCTCGGGCGGTGGCGGATAACGATTTGCCAGATGCCATGTAGGCGATGGCTTGGGTTTGGGCTGGGGTGAGCCCGGGGGTTTGAGAATATTTTGGAGTTGCCATGCACACTGAGATAGCAGGTGAGTGAGCGGGGTTGGCGGCGGGTGGGTTGGAAGTGGTTGAGGGGACGGGGGAATTGATGTTGGGGCGGGTGGTGATCGCGAAATTAGTTCGTGGGAGGTTCCGGCAGTCGTACTACGGGGAAGCTCCAGTGGCGGTAGATTGCCAGCATGCGGATTGCGAAGCAGAGAGATGCTCCGAGGACGGCCACGAGGTTCGAGGGGAGATGGAGTGCCTCACCGCCTACCAGCACGCTTGCTCCGGCCAGGGCTGCTACGGCGTAGACGTCGCGGCGGAGGACGGCGGGGACTTCGGCTACGAGGAGGTCGCGGACGAGTCCGCCTCCAATGCCTGTGAGCATGCCGAGGAGGGCGGCGGGAACCGGACCTAGGTGGTAGGCCAGCGCCTTGCCCGCTCCGGCGACCGCGAAGAGGCCGAGGCCGGCGGCGTCGAAGATCAGAACGGCGTTTTGCAGGCGGGCCAGCCGGGCATTCCATACCAAGGTGACAACGCCGGCGAGGATGGAGACGGCAAGGTAGCGCCAGTCCTGGAGGGAGGCGGGCGGAACGGCACCGATGAGGACGTCGCGCATGATTCCGCCGAAGGTGGCCGCGGCGAAGGAGAGCACGAGCACGCCGAACAGATCCAGCCGGTGTTTGAGGGCTGCGATGCCTCCGCTGAGGGCGAACACGAACGTGCCGAAGAGATCGAAGGCGACCAGCAGGGCGTCGATTAGTATCTTCGGATCCGGCGGTGGAAGGGCCATCGGGAGGTATTTTCCTACACTACACAAACCGGGAGGGGTGATCTGGCGACTCGAACCGCTCCCATTACCGTCACAGTTGCGCGGCGGCGGATTTCATGAGGTAGCCGTCGGTCATGCCGGCGATGTAGTCGCAGGCGACGCGCCAGGAGGGCTCGACGCGGGCTTGGGAGGCGTAGGGTTCGGGCATGCGGTTGGGCTCCTTTTCGTAGAGTTCGAAGAGGGCGGCGATGAGGGCGCGGGCGCGGGTGCGTTCGGCCTGGAGTTGGGGGGCGTTGTAGACGCGGGCGTGGAGGAAGCGTTTGATGTCGCTGGTGGTGGAGGCGGCGGGTTCGGTGAGGCAGGCGAGGCGGGCGGGATAGAGGCGCACGTTTTCAACTCCGGTAACGCCTGAGGCATCGGCGGCGCGCCAGGTGCCTTCGATGAGGCCGCCAACGAGGAAGTCGATCATGGCGCGGAGGGATTCGAGGAAGCGGACCTTGTCGGGGGCTCCGGGGAACTGCATCTCGACGGTTTCGAGAAATACGGCGTACTTGGGGACGGAGGCGGCGATGTCGTCCATGGTGAACATTCCGGCGGCGAGGCCGTCGTCGAGGTCGGCGGTGTTGTAGGCGATTTCGTCGGCGAGGTCGATGACCTGGGCTTCGAGAGGGGGGCGGAGGCCGGGGAGGAATTCGTCGAGCTCGGGGTATTCGCCACGTTCGAAGTCCATGGAGTGTTTGACCATGCCTTCGCGGACTTCAAAGGTCAGGTTGAGGCCGGGGAACATGGCGTAGCTCTGTTCGAAGTGTTCGACGATGCGGAGGGCGTGGAGGTTGTGGTTGAAGGAGGAGCCGCGGCGGCGGAGTTGGAGATCGAGTTCCTCTTCACCGGCGTGGGCGAAGGGGGGATGGCCGAAGTCGTGGCCGAGGGCGAGGGCTTCGGTGAGTTCCTCGTTGAGGCCTAGGCCGCGGGCGACGGTGCGGGCGATTTGGGCGACTTCGATGGTGTGGGTGAGGCGGTTGCGGAAGTGATCGGAGACGCCGGCGGGGAAGACCTGCGTTTTGTCTTCCATGCGGCGGAAGGCGCGGGCGTGAACGAGGCGGTCACGATCGCGCTGAAATTCGGTGCGGTAGGGATGAGTGGCTTCCGGGTAGCGGCGTCCGCGCGAGTTCTCAACGGCGAAGCGGAGCCGCTCCAGGGGCGCCATCGGGGCCAGCTTCCGTCTGCATTATTTCGTTGCCGGGGGTGCCGGGGTGGGGGAGTTGGCCATGATCTGGCCGAGGAGGGAAGAGGCGTACCGGGCGACGGCCGGGCGGGCCACCTTGGAGAGCGGCTCGAGCATCTTCATGGCCTCCTGGGGATTCTTTTTAGCGATCAGCTGGGCGAGGGCGATGGTGGCCTGCTCGCTGGAAACCATGGTGGTGGGGCTGCTGACGAAGCCGCGGAGGATATCTTCGGCCTGCTTTTCCCGTCCACTGGAAGCATAAATCTGTTGCAGCGACCACTTGGCGAGGGAGGCGTATTCGGCGTCGCCGGCGGCGGCGGCCTGCTCGAAATTCTTCTCGGCGTCTGCCATCTTGTTTTCGTCCGAGTCGAGGACGCCCATGAGGTAGTGGGCGACGGCGGCTTCGTTGGTGCCGGAGTGGCGCGTGGCGACGTCGACGAGGGCCCTGCGGAGGGCGTTGTTCTTCTCCTGAAGAGTGGGGAAGGCGAGACGGGGATCGCCGGGCGAGGGCATGGGGGCGATGGTGGCATCGCGAATTTTCATCGCCGCGGCAAGATCGAGAGCTCGCGTTTCGGCTTGTTTACCGCGCCAATACCAGCCACCGGCGATGACCAGAACGGCGATCAGGACGATGCCGCCGTACTTGGCGACCAAATCCTTGTGGGAACTGACGTAATCAACTGTGTGGCCGACTTCTACGACGAAGCGATCCGACTTCAAATCATGGCGCGTGACTTTGTCCAAGGGTACCTCTTCAAGATGCGATGCGCGGTTTCTCTGGCCCGGCGAGTGCCTTGCGATTCATCAAGGCGCAGATCGAGCAAGGGAACGTAGAATCCTACTCTTGCGAGTTTATCATAGCGCCCGGCGGCGCATTTCTGAAAGGGCGAATTGCAAACGAGGGTAGTTCGAATGAAACAGTTCCGACGGAGAGGATGTCTCCCCGGCGAACGCATCGAACGCTGAAGTCTGGGCGAGCGGTCGAGGCGCCAAATTTGAATTAGGAGTAAGAATAAATGAAATCAGTAATTTGCGCGGGCCTCATGGCTTCCACCCTCGTCGTGGGTGGTTTGTGGGCACAAACCGGAGGGAGCGGAACGACGACGCCGAACACAGACTTTTTTGGGGGCTTGTATGGCAAGCCGGGCGACGCGGTCCGCATTGTGACACTGGAGGCCAATCTTTCCACGTTGAATCAGAACCCGCCGGTGACCGGGCGGGACGCTTCGGGACGAGCGATGATCGAGATCCGTTTCGATCAGGCGACGACCGGCGGCGCAAATCCGAGCACGACGAAGGCGACGGTGTCGGTGAACATTACGGCGACGACGACGCAGAATGAAGTGGCGACGGCGGCTCACATTCATCGCGGGGCACGCGGTATGAACGGCCCGGTTGTGATCGACTTCAATCTGCCAGCGGCGACGAACACGGTGGCGGGCCAGATGGCGACGATTGCGACAACGTTTGAAGTGACCGATTCGACGATGCTGGCGACGTTGAACGAGATTGTGAATAACCCGGGCGCGTTCTATGTGAACGTGCATACACAGTCGAATCCGAACGGACACATTCGCGGCCAGCTGGCTGAATCCAGCTTGGCGGCGACGCGGCGGCTGGAGCAGCGGCTGGCGGCTTACACGGAGAAAGACCTGATCGATATCAAGCGCCTGGTTGTACGTTTGGCGCAGAAGGAAGGCCTGATTTCTTCGGACGAAGCGAACCAGTTGCTGACGCCGCTGGAATCGCGACCGCAGTAAGGTCCGGACGGAAGTGAAATATAGAAGCGGCGGTCTTCGGGCCGCCGCTTTTGCTATTTCTGCTGTTTTGCAGGGGGCGCGGGCTTTTCGAGAACGATTTTGAGGGTGGGATAGGTGAGCGAGGGACGCCACTCGCTGGTTTCGGCTCCGGCATCGAGGTCTTCGTAGCGGACGATCTTGAAGCCTTTCCAATTGGCCATGAGCTGGGCGAGGGTGGCGTTGCGATCCCAGGCGGCTTGGAAGACGACGAGGCCGCCAGGGCGGAGCGCGCGGGCGAATTTGGGGGGGAGTTTGGGGTCGTCGGCGTCCATGTAGCAGTAGGAACAGACGATGAGGTCCCACTGGTTTTCGCCGAAGGGGAACGTTTCGTGGCGGGCTTCGATGGCGGTGATTTTGACGCCCGCCTTGGCGGCGTAATCCTGTGCGACGGTGAGGGCGTCTTTGGCCATATCGTAGCCGGTGGAGTCCCAACCGAGGGAGGCGAGGTAGATGGTGTTGCGGCCTCGGCCCATGGCGGGGTCGAGAGAGCGGCCGGGCTTGCGGTTGCGGACGACTTCCTGGAGGAGGCGGAGAGGGTCGTCGGGGCCGCCGCCGAGTTTGAAAGCGGCATTCCAGTAGACGGCTTCGCGGGCAGGGGAGGCGCGGCGGAGGCGGTTGACGCGCTCGAGGAGTTTGGTTCCATCGGCTTCGGAGATGCCGCGGGCGCGGAGGGTGAGGCCGTAGGTTTGGGCGAGGGTGGATTTATGGCCGGGCGGCAGAGGCTTGAGTGCTTCGACCCAGGAGGCGAAGTCTTTCCAGAGAGCGGCGTCGCTGGTCAGGTCCGGGGGCTGCCCTTGGAGCAGGGACAGGGCCAGGACCGTGACCAGCGCGAGGCGGTGCATGGTTACTTGAGAGCCACGGTGGTGGCAGCGGAGGTGCCGATGCGGTTTCCGATGGTGACGCCGATGGACTGGATGGTGTCTGAGAGGGCGAGACCGGACGTGTTCACTTCACCTGCGAGAGAGAGCGGGATGGTGACGGTGAAGAGGCTTCCGAACTGACCGGACGATGTGCCCTGATACCAGCCGAGGAAGGCCGATTCGACGGGCAGGGTGAGGCGCTGGGTGGCGACGTTTTCGCCTGAGACGCCGGTGAGGGTGAGGTCGATTTGTGTGACCGAGCGGGCGGTGGAGTAACCGCTGACTTGAAGCGTGATGGCGGCTGCCGCTTTGGAGGCGACGATGGCGCTGAGGATGCGGGGCGCGGCCGAGGCGACGGTGAGGTTGAGGGCCGGCGGCTGAGTGGGCGTGAGGTTGAAGCCGCCTTCGGTGGCGACGGTGGGCGTGAGGGTGATGGTGCCCGCGACGCTGCCGGTTTGGACGCGAATGGTGTTGGCTCCATTCGGGAAGAGGGCGGCGGTTTGTCCGGCGGGAATGGTGAACGCGACGGTGCGTCCGCCGGTGGCGAACTGGACCGACGGATCGTTCGAGAAGACGTCGGAGTTGAAGGCAAGAGTGAGGGTGCCGGTGACGTTGGTGCGGTAGGCGCTGGCGATGGCGAGGCCGATGGCGGGCTGCTGCAGGGCTTCCTGGGCGCCGGTTGTGCCGGTAAAGCGCAAGGTGGGCAGCGGTGCGGGCGCTTCGCCGAAGCCATTCAAGGTGAAGCTGGCGTTGTCCACTTTGAGAGTGGCCGTGGAGGCGCCTTGGGCGGCGGGGGCGAACTGCACGCTGAACGAGACAGACGCGCCGGGCGCGAGTTGCGCGGGGAGAGTGGGCGTCTGCGAGAGCGTGAAGACGGTGGAGGCGGCGGTGAGGCCGATGGCGTTGATGGTGGAGGCCGAGGTGCCGGAGTTGGTGGCGGTGAAGGTGATGGAGTTCGATTCACCGACGCGGGCGGGGAGGAAGTTGACCGTGCCGGCGTTGGTGACGGTGGTGGGAGTTCCGGCGGCCGAGAAGGAATAGGTGAGGTTGGCGCCGAGTCCGTTCGACGTGACTTCAAAATCGATGTCGCCCACACGGAGACGGCCCGCGGCGCGGCCGGTGGTGGTGGGAGCGAAGTTGAGGGTGAAGGCGATCTGGCCGCCGATGGGGACAGTGACCGGAATGAGCGGCCCATCAGTGATGGAGTAACCCGCGCCATTGATGGCGAGCGCGGTGATGCGGGTGTCGGCGTTGCCGTTATTGCGAACGCGGACGGTGACGGAGGTTTTCTCGTTGACGACGGCGTCGGGAACGACGATCAAGCCGCCGGGATTGACGGGGGTGACCTGGCTGCCGTTGACGACGTTGTAGGTGAAGTTGGCCCCGGTGCCGGTTCCTTGCAGGGTGAAGCTGCTGGCCGCGCCGGCGGCGGTGATGGACATGCTGCCGACGGCGGCTTCGAGCGACTTGGCGGTGAACTGGACGGTGAAGGGGAGAGTGCTTCCGGCGTTGACCGTGGTGCTGGGCAAGGGCAGGCCGATGCCCGCGAAGTTTGCGCCGCCGACGGAGATGGACTGGACGATGCCTGGCGCGGTGCCGCGGTTGGTGATGACGACGGTGGCGTTACTGGTGGCGTCGATAGCGGTGGCCGGGAAGGTGAGGGTGGAACCGCTGGTGATGTTCGACGCGTTGCCGCCCTGCGGCGTGTAGCTGAAGACGAACTCAGGCGCGGTGCCGGCGAGGTTCAACAGCGTGGTACGGGACTGGCTGTTGACGCTGGAATTGATATTGAGCAAGCCGGTGGTGCGATTGCTGGTGGTGGGGTTGTGGCGCAGCACGAGCGAGATGGACTGCGTGGGGTTGAGCGAGAAGGGAAGCTCAGGCGCGTTGACGAGGGAGAAATCGGATGAGCCGGTGAGAGTGAGCGTGTTCATTTGGACGAGCACGCCGGCGCGGTTGGTGAGGGTGACGACGGCGTCGTTACTGGCGCCGACATTGGTGGCCGCGAAGGTGACGCTGCCGCCTTCGGGAACGTCGGTGGAGGTGGCCTGCTGATTGACGATGATGCCGTAGGTCTGCGCGAGGGCCGATTGGCCCGCGAGCGCGACAACCAGGGCGGAGGCGGCAACGAAGCCGCGGATCACTTTGGGGATCTGCATGGAACTATTCCTCCACCGCGACTGCTACGGCGTCGGCCGCCGGAACGAAGAAGACCGCGCCACGCGCGGCATCGAGAACTTCGAGGGGATCGCTGGATGCGCCCCGGGACTTGAGGGAGAACAGCGGGGAGGCGCCGTCCGTGCCCATGGTGAGGGCGACGAGGCGGTCGGGGGTGAAGTCGAGGGCGACGCGGCCGAGGAGTTCACCGGTTGCGGCGTTGAGGCGGACGAGTTCGTGATTGGCGCCGGAGGCTACGAGCAGAGCGTTGCCGAGAACGGCGAGGCCGACGGGATCGGATACGCCGAGGGACTCATTGGCAATCATGGCCACTTCGACGGAGCCACCGCTGTCGCGGGCGACCGATACGGAGTTGGCGGCGCGGTCGGCGAAGAAGACGCCGGACTTCGAAACGGCGATGGCGGGGATGTCGCTGCCGTTGGCGAGCAGGGCGGGCTCGCTGCCTTCGGTGGTGCGATAGACGGCGTCGGCACCGTCCCCATCGACGACGTAGACAACCGAGCGGGTGCTCGCTTCGAGCGACATGGCGGAGATGCGGCCGAGGGTGGTGGGGTTGCCAAGGCCGGCGGGTTCGATGCCGGTTGCAATTTTGCGCCAGACGGCGATGCCGGCTTCTGCGCCATAGATGGCGACGGCGTCGGAATCAGAGTTCCAGGAGGAGAGGGAAGGCGTGGGGTAGTTTTCGGCGAGCGGTTCCGTGTGAAGTTCGGCGTCGAAGCGAAGCAGCGCGAGCTTGCCTGCTTTGAGAGCGAGAGCGGAGCGGCCGTTGGGGGCGACGGTGGCGAAGTCGAGTTCGCCGGCAACCGATGCGCCGAGGTAGGCAGCGCCGGGTACGCCCATCATGATGCGGATGGCGTGGGTTTGTTCATCGTAGACGAGGCCGCTGACGGGGCCACCGAGGCCTGATTCCTGGGCGAGGGCCACGCTGGACCCCAGCAGAAGCGGCATGAGCCATGCAGTTCGTATGTTCATTGGGTTCGCTCCTTATTACTTGGGTCCGGCCACGGTGACGGGTCCGGCGGTGACGCTGACGGGAACCTTGCCGGAGGAAGAGGGGGAATCGCTGCCGCCAGCGGCAACGGCAACGCCCGCGGCGACGGCTCCTGCACCGATGACGCCGAGGGTGATCCACAGATTACGATGGCTTTTCGTGCCGCCGGACATGGTGGCGCCGGGTCCGCTGACATTACTTTGGGCGATGATGGCCGTGCCGGTTTTGTTGCCGGAGGTGGCGGTGACCTTGATATTGAAGCGGCCTTCTTCGGAATTAGGTTGATAACCGGTGACGGCGGCGCGGCCTTGCGCGTCGGTCTTCACGGTTTGATTCTTGAGCCAGCCATGGAAGGATCCGCTGGGTCCGACGGTGGGCAGGACGACGACAACGTCGGCGCCTTCCACCGGCTTCCCTGCGTCCTTTACTTCGACAACCGGCGCGACGGCGGTGTGAGCGCGAACATTGTTCTTTGCGCCTTCGCCTTCGATCACCATAATTTCCAAGTCACCGGTTTTGGCGCCTGCCGCGGGTGGCGTTTGTTGCGCGGGCAACAATAACGCACCTGCGACCAGGCAGGCCAGCATATCTTGTACTTTCAAGACGCCCTCCATCTAAGTGCCGGATCGGCGTGTGGACCTCTCGGGCACGGGTTGAATTGCACGCGAATGATATCACGCAGCGCGGAGGGATTAAATTCGAACCTCAACGCCGCCAGCAAGGATCGACTTACGTCCGGCTTCGACTACCAACTCGTTATAGGCGCTGTTGGCAGGGGTCGCCATTACGCCAGCGTCGTCCAGTTCAAGCAATAGACGCTGACGCTCGGCTTCCGGTGCCGCCTCTACACGAAGTATGTTGCGAATAATGAACTCGACGGAGCGAAAACCATAACCGACGGCTTCGAGGCCAGGGCCGCCGAGATCGACATACTGGAAATAGTCGGTGCTGGGTTCGGCGAACATGGTGGCGCCGGGCGCCAACGGCTGTTGGATGTAGCTGTATTTGAGGCCGCGATACTGATCGGAGTGCTCGAGCCAGCCGCCGCGTGGTTGGCCGTCTTCACCGGTTCCGGCAAAGTACATGGTGATGCCCTGGGTGTTGGTGCCGGGGGCGGCGTCGGGGAAGCTGAGCGAGTTTTGGATGTTCAGGCAGGCTCCGTTCTCCCAAATGACGCGGGCATCCGTATAAAGGTAACCTTCGCGGCCGTTTGGATAACGGTCTTTAATGCCATAGACGCTGACCGAGACCGGCTTAAGTCCGGTGACGAAGGCCACCAGGTCGACATAGTGGCAGCCGATGTAAGTGAACGCATCTGAATTCTCTACGGTGCACCAGTTCTGAAAGTTCGAATTTCTGTAGTACCACTTTTCCATGAGGCGAGCGGTACCGAGTTTGAACTCACCGAACATACCGGCGCGGTAGCGGCGGCGGGCGAGCAGGCTGCGGTCGTCGAGGCGCTTGTGATACTCGACGCCGACGACGAGGTTGCGCTTCTTCGCCTCCGCTTCTATCTCGACGGCCTGGGCGTGCGTGAGAACGAGAGGTTTCACGACGAGTAAGTGTTGGTTACAGCGCAACGCTTCCATGACGGCGTCGTAGTGAAGCTGATCGGGGAGGGCGACGATGGCAATCTGGCGCGGCTTCATGGCGGCGAGCAGCGATTTGTAGCGATCGGGATCGCGGGCGCCGGGGTTCTGCTCGTATTCGGGATAGGCATTGAAGGAGTGGCCGGGAAAGGCGCGTTGGATGGTCTCGTTTTCAGCGAGTGCGCGAACGGTGGCGGCGCTTTGGGCGACGACGCTGATGCCGCCGATCTGGCCGCGGCGCTGGAGTTGATAGAGCGAGGGCAGAATTTGATCGTGGGCGATCATGCCGCCGCCGATCATCAGGACGTCGAGCTTCATGCGGGAACGCTCAGAGCGAGCGCGGCGGCGAAGGCTTCTTCAAAGACGTCGAGGCTTTCGGCGAGAGCTTCATCGGAGATGTTGAGGGGCGGGCAGATTTTGACGGCGCCTCCTCCGAAGCCGACGGGCGAGAACATCATGATGCCGCGATAGAGAGATTCCTGGACGATGGCCCAGGCGAGATCCGCATCGGGCTCGGTGCCGCCCGGTTTGACCATGGCCATTGCGGCGACGAGACCTTTGCCATCGACGAAGCCGATTTGCGGGTGCTTGGCCTTCATGGCCTTCAAGCGATCGAGCAGGACAACGCCGAGGCGGGCCGAGCGTTCGACGAGGCCTTCGCGTTCGATCAATTCGATGTTGGCGAGTGCGGCGGCGCAGCAGACGGGATTGCCGGTGTGGGTGGAGGTCATGCTGCCGGCGGGGTGGAGGTCCATGACGTCGGCGCGGCCGATGACGCAGGAGATGGGGAGCGAACTGGAGATGCCTTTGCCCCAGGTGGACAGGTCGGGGACGATGCCGTAGTGCTGATAGCCGGCAAGCTTGCCAGTGCGGCCGAAGCCGGCCTGGACTTCGTCGCAGACGAGAAGGACCTGATGGCCGGTGCACCATTCGCGCAGCTTCTGCATGTACTCAACGGGGGCGAAGCTGGCGCTGCCGCCCTGATAGGTTTCGAGAATGACGCCGGCGATGTTGCGCGACTGCACGCCGGACTCTTCGAGGGCGCGGAGGAAGCCGTCGAAAGAGGTGTCTTTCGTGCGGAAGCCGTCGGGGAAGGGGACTTGCATGAAGCCGGGGTCGAGATTTCCGATCCATTCCTTAAGGGTCGGAATACCGCCGGCTTGTTGCGAGCCAAGGGTGCGGCCGTGGAAGGCTTTGTCGAAGCTGACGATGACGTTCTTGGCGCGGCCTCCGACTTTATAGGCGTGCGTGCGGCAGAGCTTGATGGCGCATTCGACGGCTTCCGAGCCGGTGGTGAGCAGGAAGACCTTGCGGTCTTCTTCGCCGAACATGGTGGCGAGCTTTTCGACCAACTTCATGCGGAGTTCGGTGGGGAAGCAGTAGGTGGTGAGGAGCTGGTGCTGGGCCGTGGCGACGACGGCGTCGACGATCTCCTGGCGACCGTGACCGGCGTTGGTGATGAGGACGCCGCTGGACCAATCGATCCAGCAGTTGCCCCAGGCGTCGTAGACCTGGAAGCCGTCGGCGCGGTCCCACACGATGGGCGGCTGGCCGCGCATGGCGATGGGTTCGAAGGCCTGGAGCTTTTCGAGGATGGGGACCGAGCCGGGGGCCGGAAGGTCGGTGACAATTTTCCGGTACTTCGTTTCTACCCGCGCCACCTTGCGCGGCACTAAGCTGTATTCGCGTGCCATGGACTCACTATTGTATGAGAGCGGTGGCGGGGCGGTTGAGAGGGAATTCGCGATCAGGGCGATAGCGAGGGGCGATTGCTGGCGGCTAAAGGGTGGAAAAACCGGCAACGCGGAAATGAGCATCGAACGTGAGGGCGCGTTTCAGGCCGAAGCGGCGCATGACGGCAAAGCTAAGGCAGTCGACGGCGCCGGCTCCGCTCCCGCCGTATTTGCGAAAAAAGCGCCAGCCTTCGGCCCAGGTATCGGCGTCGGGATACACGATCAGCAAATTCTCGTCAGTCCGGAGCTTGTCGAGGTATTCGAGGGCGAACGATAATTGGCCGCGCCATTGCAGAAGGCTGATGGTTTCGTCGATAACACTGGTTGTGGTGAGGAGCGGGCCGGCCGCTCGCCACGATTTTCGCGCAGGCTTGTGCCATTGATCGGACGAGTCAGCGAGAGCGACCCAGAAGCTACTGTCGACGAACGTTTTTGCCATAAAGAATTTCGTCGACACGGGCCGCAAGGTTGCCATCGCCGGTGTGGATGCGCCCAACAATGTCGTCGAGCGGACGCCTCTTCCGGCTCTTGGGAGTGGCGGCAAGCTTTTCTTCCATCGTTTGGCGAATCAACTCCGCAACCGGAATCTCCCGCGACGAGGCTTCCTGTTTGAGACGGATAGCGAGATCATCGGGGAGCACCATCTGGAATTTGACGCTCATAGAATCATGATACGCCTGTCATGATCCATCGACTAGTAATGAGCCAGAACCTGCCGGATCTTGCATCTCAGCAACCGTTCCAGGTTTTTCAGGGCTTCGCTGTCCAGAAATTCCGCGGGATCGGGATTCTCCAATTCGAGAATAGCCTTTGCAAAACCGGCCGGCCATTTATATTCGAGATCGTTTAAGTCAGCATGCCTGCTGCAGCACGGCAGCACAATGGTTCGGACAACGAATCGCGACTGCGAGCTAGTCTCCATCCACGGTAGCCACTGGTCTGTTAGATCGTTGCCGCAGTGGGGACAGAGAACTCGTTCGAAGTTTTCACCCTGGTCGACGAACTGAACCTCGTCACCCTGCCGAACCCGACGCTCTGCGGCCAGAGGCACCAGCTGATTGAGAAGTTGCATCGCGTCATCGAGAGCCCCCGGCAGCGGCTGAAATTCTGGATCGGCAGGAATGAGCCGGAGATAGTTGTCGGACATTTCTTATTAGCGCGAATATTCAGTAAGCGCCTGTTTCGTCGTGCTGCGCCAGTCTTCGATGGGCGGGGCTCCGGCTTTGCCGAACCAGTCGCCCATTTCTTTGCGGAGGGTGGCGAGGCGGGCGGCATAGGCGGGGTCGTCGAGGCGGTTTTTGGTTTCGCCGGGATCGGCTTCGAGATCGAAGAGCTCGCTGGGCCATTCCTTGGTGCGTTCGACGTACTTGAGTGTTTCGGTGCGGATGCCGCGGACGTAGGAGTATTCGAAGAAGAGGCGGTTCTCCCAGGTCTTGGGCTTGCGGCCGCGCAAGAATCCGGCGTAGCTGCGGCCGATGCGTTTGGAATCGGCGGCGGGCGGTTTGACGCCGAGGTAGTCGAGGATGGTGGGGAAGTAGTCGTAGCTGGAGACCATCTCGTGGATGGTCTGGCGGGCGCGGATGCGGCCGGGGTGGTTCCAGATCATCGGCACGCGGATGGACTCTTCGTACATATTGAATGGCCAGGTGCCATTGCCTTTGCCCCAGACGCCGTGATGGCCGGCGTTCCAACCCTGGTCGGCGGTGAAGACGACGAGGGTGTCGTCGCGTTTGCCGAGTTCGTGGAGTTTGTCGAGGACGCGGCCGACGTTGGCATCGGCGCCCGTGATGAGGGCCGAGTAGGCGTGCATGCTTTTGGTATTGCGCTGGTGTGAGCGCAGGCCGCTGTTTTGCCAGGGGTGCGTTTCATTGCGCGGGAAGCAGGCGAAATCGCTGCCTTCGTAGGGGGCGCGATATTTTTCGGGCTGGTATTCGAACGGGGTGTGCGGCGCGTAGAAGGGTACGAGCAGGTAGAAGGGGTTGTCGCGGTTCTTTTGTTGATCGAGAAAATCGAGGGCGTAGTCGCCGACGGCATCGGTCTTGTAGTCCTGGGGCGCAGTGGGCTGGCCGTTCTTGATGAACTCGACGTTGTGATAGGGACCGCCGCCGCCGGGGATGGTGGCCCAATAGGTGAAGCCTTTTTGGGCGCGGTCGTCGTCGCCCATGTGCCACTTGCCGCTCATGCCGCAGGTGTAACCGGCTTCGGCGAGAGTTTCGGCATAGGTGGCGTGGCCGTCGAGCCAACGGCGGGTTTTGAGGCCGAAGCTGTCCTCCGGGCGGAGCCAATCCTGGACGCCGTGGACGCTGGGAACGACGCCGGTCATATAGGTGGTACGGCTGGGGGAGCAGACGGGCGTACAGGCGAAGGCGCGGTCGAACTTAGCGCCGCCATCGGCGAGCTTTTGCAGATTGGGCGTCTTCATCTGGCTGCAGCCGTAGACGCTGGAGGCCCAGGCGCCGTGGTCGTCGGTCATGAACATGACGACGTTGGTGCGTTTGCCGCGGCGGCTCTGTTGCGCCTTTGCTGTTTTCAGCAGGGGACCGCAGGCCGTGCCCGCGGCTGATCCCAAGAGTTCTCTCCGAGTCATGATTTCCTTCGCTCCTACTTTCCCGAGGCCATCATATACCGGCGAGCGTGGTCGGTCCCGGAGGCTCGGGCAATTCGAGCCATTCGCAGAGCACTCGATAGGTGAAGCCCCAGAGCGGGACGCCGCGCAGAGGAATGCCGGGCATGCGGCGGCCGCCGGGAAGTCCGGCTACGGCGTCGGCCTCATGGAGGGCGATGTTGCGGAGGGTGGAGAGCGGGAGCCAGATGGCTTCTTCGGCTTCGACGCCGTCGGGGGTGGTATTGAATGTTTCGTCGACGCGGAAGAGAAAAGGGGCGACCATGATGAGGCGGCCGAGGTGCTGGCCGGCGTGGCGGATGGGGAAGGCGCGGTCGAGTTGATGGCGGCTGAGGTCGACACCGCACTCTTCGCAGAGTTCGCGGAGGGCGGTGTCGATGAGGTCGGCGTCAGTGGGTTCGTGGCGGCCGCCGGGGAAGGACCAGTGGCCGGACCATGGGTCGCCCTCGCGGGTGGAGCGCCGCATGAGGAGGACGGATTCGACGGGCAGTGCGGCGTAAACCACCGCGACGGCCGCTTCGGCTTCCATGTGATCCAGGCTACCGCGGCGGGGCGGGCGGCTTGGGCGAGGGGCGCGGAAGGCGAGGGCGGTTGGCGGCCCGGCGGGCAGTGGGTGGTTAGCGGCGGAGGTCATCTTTCGCGCGGCGGATGTCGTCGCGGAACTGTTCCTTGGCTCGGCGGAGTTCTTCCTTAGCCTTGCGAAGCTCTTCGCGCATTTGGCGAGCGGTTTCCTGAAACTCATCGCGTGCTTCGCGGGTGGCGCGGCGGGCTTCTTCGGCGGCTTCCTGGCGGGCGCGGTGCAAATCCTGGATTGCACTCCGGATCTCGTCCTGCGTTTCGTGGCGCTCGTGGCGGCTGCAGCCCAGCGATACGAGGGCAGTCGCGATGGCAACGACGGCAATCCCCACAAGTTTCATACGGACTCCTTTCGCGTGGATACGGGGGCCGGGCGGGATTTGTTCCGCTTGAGTGGGGAGGCGGGGCCGCTACCAGATTTTTCCTAGCCATCCGATTTCTCTTGAATTGTATTAGAAGACTAGTACACTGAATCTGAAGATGGCGCAGATAAACAGATCCGGTGCTCTGCCATTTCAGTTTCAGCTCGATGTGAGCACCGGCGTCCCTGTCTATCGTCAACTGATCGACCAAGTTTTGGGGGCGTTGTCGGCTGGTAATTTGAAGCCCGGCAATCGCTTACCGACGGTGCGGCAGGTGGCGGTGGATCTGGCCATTAACCCGAACACGGTGGTCCGTGCATATAAGGAGCTCGAAATCAGAGGCATCCTCACCACCCAACAGGGGACGGGCACCTTTATCTCCGAGCGGCCGGTGCAAACCGACGACGGCGAGCGCTTGCGGAAGCTGTACGTCCTGGCAGGCGAGGTGGCCGCCCGCGCAGGGGCAGCGGGCTTTACGTTGGAGGAGCTGATCGAGCGATTGGCCGAGCTACGCGACGAAACCCCCGGCGCGACGAGTGGCCGCTAAGGAGGAGTTATGGGAATCGTAAATATCCCGTTCAAGAAATTAGGTGAGGATATAGGCGGGTCCAACAATGGGATCACCGCCTTCTCACCCATCGCAATCGTGGTGATGGCCGTGGGCATGGTGCTGGCGGTGTACATCGCGATTGTGACCAACATTCCGTTACTGATGGTTCCGATCATGCTCGTGTCGTTTATTGCGCTGTTCTCGATCCGGCAGACGAAGCAGTGGGAGCGGGCGGTTGTTCTCCGCTTCGGCCGTTATCGTGGATTGCGAGGGCCAGGGTTGTTCCTGGTAGTGCCGGTGGTGGACGCCGTGGCGCGCGTGATCGACCAACGCGTGCGGGCGACGGATGTGACGGCGGAATCGTCCCTCACCAAAGACACGGTGCCGGTGAACGTGGACGCTATTGTGTTCTGGGTGGTGTGGGATGCCGAGAAGGCGATGCTCGAAGTGCAGGATTACTTCGTGGCGGTTTCCATGTCGGCGCAGACGGCGCTACGCGAATGCCTCGGCTCACACGATCTGGCCGAAGTGCTGCATGAACGGGACAAATTGAATCAGGTGTTGCAGCGCATTCTCGACGCGAAGACGAATCCGTGGGGCATCACGGTGCAGAGCGTGGAGATTCGCGAGGTGCTGTTACCGCAGGGCCTTGAGGACGCCATGTCGCGCGAGGCGCAGGCCGAACGCGAACGGCGGGCGCGTATCATTCTCGGCACGGCCGAGACGGAGATCAGCGATAAATTTGCACAGGCCGCGCTGGTGTACCAGGACAACCCGATCGCGCTTCACTTGCGCGCTATGAACATGCTGTATGAAGCAATCAAAGAGAAGGGCTCGATGGTGATCGTTCCGAGCTCGGCCGTGGAGACGATGGGCCTGGGCGGCATGATGGGAATGGCCGCGCTGGGTGGCCCGCCTCGCCCTCAATAACAGGCGGCCACAATGCGCGCCCGCAACTGGTTCCGGCTGGTGTGGATTACCTCCGGGCTGGCCTTCTTCGGATGGCTGGTCCGGGGGTTCCAAACCGACACTCTGCCCGCTGAGATGTACGGCGCGACGCCGGGAGTTGAGATTGAACGCGGCGAATCGGAGAGCCGGTTTACGCCGAAAACGAACGCTCGCGGGGTGGGGCTCGTCTTCTTCCCAGGAGCCATGGTTTCTCCGATGGCTTACGATCCGCTGGCGCGGCGCGTGGCGAGTGAAGGGTTTCCGGTGGTGGTTGTGCATCTGCCGAGGTGGCTTGTGTTTGGAGCTTCGGCGACGGAGAAGGTGATGGCGCGAGCGTTTACCAAAACAGAGAAGGGCCGGTGGGCGGTGGGCGGGCATTCGCGCGGCGGGATGCTGGCGGGCGAGTTTGCGTACTTGTATCCGGAGCGCGTGGCCGGGCTGATCTTGATTGGCACGACGCATCCGCGCGACCGGGATCTGTCCAGGTTCGTTTATCCGGTTACGAAGATCATGGGTTCGGAGGACGGGGTGGCGCCGGTGGCGCAGTCGAGGGAGAATGCGCGGCTGCTGCCGCCGCAGACGCGGATGGTGACGATCGATGGGGCGAACCACGCGCAGTTTGGCTATTACCGCTATCAGCTTTTTGACGGTCGAGCAAAGATCGGCCGCGAAGAACAGCAACGGCAATTAACCCGCGCGGTGGTGGCCGCGTTGGAGGAGATGGAGAAGCAAAGGCAATGAGACGAACCGATTCTTCGCCCGACATAGTGGCGCTGTTGTTCCTGACTGTGGCGTTGTTGTGGCTGGTGCCGGTGCTGGAGCGCCATGCCGAGTGGCTGCCCTTCCACACGGAGTGGCCGACGATGCGGCTGCCGGTGGAACGGGCGGCCGGGCTGCCTGTGGTGCCGTTACAATAAAGGCTCCGTGCATTCGCGCTGAGCCATGGCCGATCCGACCTTTTCCAACAATCCGTTCGCAGTGTTGACTGCGATTGTCGCTCCGGCGATTTTGACCAATGCCTGCTCGGTGATGTCGCTGGGCACGGGCAACCGGATTGCGCGCGTGGTGGACCGGACGCGGACGGTGTCGAAGGAGTTGTGCGACCTGAAGGCGGGCTCGGCGGACTATAATTCCCACATTCATCAACTGGCATTGCTGCAACAGCGATCGCAACTGCTGTTCCGGTGTTTGCGGCTGTTCTATTTTTCGTTAGGGTGTTTTGTGGCGTCGGCGCTGATATCGATTCTCGGCTCGGTGATGGCGTTTTACCAGATTGCGCTGGGATTTGAAGTGCTGGCGGGGCTGGGTTTGCTTATCGGCATATTCGGCGTGGGAAGCCTGGTGTTCGGGAGCGGGCTGATGGTGGCCGAAGTGCGGGTGGCGCTGGAGCAGATTACCGAAGAGGCCGCGCAGGCGCGGCAGACGTTTAGTTAAATGCGACTTGTACCTGTTTGTGCAGTTCTTCTGATGGCGGCCGCGATGGCGCAGGCCGCGCCCACGCCTGTTCGTCTCGATTTTGTGGTGGCGGCACCTCCGTTGGAAATCAACGCGCCGCTGGCCGTGAAGGTGCGGGCGACGATCATCGGCACGGCGACGTTGGTGAATTTGGGACCGGTTCAGTTGCGAGTCGGCGGTTTGCTTGCGGCGAGCGGCGCGACGGGCGCGGCGCTGGAGCTCACCTACACGTTCACGCCCACGGTGGCTGGTCCGCTGCTGTTGGAGGCAAGTTTCGCCGGTGATGCGAACTATACGGCGGCAAGCGCGTCGACAACGATTCAAATCAGCAAGTACGATCCGGAGATCACTATTGGTTGCTCGACGCCCGCGGACTGCAATGCCAAGGGCACGTATGGATCGTCGTGGGTGGTGTCGGGTTACGTGCAGGCGCGTTCGGGCACTCCGTTTACGCAGCTGGCGCAGTTCACGATTGGGGGGAAACTGGTTCACGCCTGGGACGCGAATGCGCGGGTGGACTACCGTGTGGTTTATATTCCGGAGCGCGCGGGTCCGTTGGAACTGGCGGCGATTTATCCGGGGGATGCGAACTACAACACAAGAAAACTCGTTTGGAACGTGACGATTCCCAAAGGCCTGACGCAGACGATTCTGCAGGAGACGAATCAGGGTGGCAGCGCGGGCATCCTCTTTCTGACGGCGACGGTAAATGGCGGGGGTGCGATCAAGCCGACGGGACGATTGACGTTGACGGAAGCCGGATCGACGATTGCGAATGCCGTGCTGGATGTGAGCGGGAAGACGACGTTCACGATTCCCAATCCGGCGGGGGTGGTGCGGTTCTTCACCGTCTCTTATCCGGGCGATGCGAACTATGATCCGAGCGCGTCGCCGACGTTGACGGTGGAGCCAGCGAAGGCAGAGACGACGTGCACGCTGACGGGTCCGGCAGTGGGGCGGGAGGGCGATGTGATTCCGGTGAACGCGGCGGTTGCGCCGAAGACACCAGCGACGGGAGTGGCCGCGCCGAGCGGGTTCATGGAGATTCGTTCGGGGGCGGCGGTGTTGACGACGCTTCCGGCGGGGAATGCGTCGAACGTGCAGTTGAACGCGCGGCCGCGGGGGAACGAATCGTTGGTGCTGGCGTATGCGGGCGACAGCAACTATTCGGCGTGTGCGTCGGCACCGCTGGCGATTCGCATCGATGGGACGCTCGCGCCGTTTTCGGCGGCGAGTGCGCTGGCGAAGCTGGCGCCGGGATCGATTGGGAGCGTGTATGGGACGGGCTTCGCGCAGGCGATCACGCAGGCTCCGGCGCTTCCGTTGCCGACGAATTTGGGCGGAGTGACGCTGGAGTTGCAGGCCGGGACGCAGACGATTCCGCTGCCGCTGTTCTTCACGTCGCCGAGCCAGGTGAACTTCCACATGCCGCTGACGGCGCCGGTGGGAACGGGCGAGTTGGTATTGCGGAGCGTGGGTTCGTTGTGGCGTTCGACGGTGGACGTGCAGCAGGTGGCGCCGGCGTTGTTTTCGGCGAATGGGGATGGACAGGGTCCGGCGGCGGCGCTTTATTTGAAACGGACGGCGGGGGTGCCGGATCAAACCGGTTTGACGTTTACGTGTCCCGCGCCGGCAGCTTGCACGAACACTCCGCTTGAGCTTGGCGGGGAAGGCGACACGCTGGTGGTGCTGTTGTTTGGGACGGGTTTGCGCAATGCGGGCGGGAATCGTGCGGTTTCGGCATTGATTGGGAACGCGCCCGCGCAGGTGTTGTACGCGGGGCCGCAATCGGAGACGCCGGGGCTCGACCAGGTGAACGCGGTTGTGCCGCGATCGCTGGTGGGGCGCGGGGTGGTGAACGTCACGGTGACGGTGGATGGCGTGGCGTCGAACCCGGTGCAGATCGCCGTGCGCTGAGAGTGAGATCATACGCTCATGTCCACCACGCCCAACATGATTGGCGCATACGGCGACTGGGCCTCGCGCATTGTGAGCGACCCGCCCCGGTTGTCGTTCCGCAACTCGCATTTCACGCAATTGGACGCATGGCGGATTGAGGCGCGCGCGCGTTATGTGGCCGCGCTGCTACAGCCGCCGCCGGCGCCGGTTCCGCAAGTGAAGCTGGTGCGGCGCGCGGATACGGATGGGCTGCACATTGAGCATCTGGAGTGGCAGTTGCCGTATGGTCCGCCGACAAAGGCGATCTTCCTGAAGCCCGCGGGGGCGCGCGGAAAGCTGCCGGCGATTGTGGGGCTGCACGACCACGGCGGGAACAAGTATTTCGGCAGGCGGAAGATTACGCGCACCGCCGATGACATGCATCCGCTGATGGTGGAGCACCAGAATCATTACTACGGCGGGTCGGCGTGGGCGAATGAGATGGCCAAACACGGCTATGCGGTGCTGGTGCACGATGCGTTCATGTTTGCGAGCCGGCGGGTGCGGCTGGCCGATGTGCCGGGGCGGATTCGCAACAACCTGATAGAGAGCGATCCGGAGAATGCGGACGAGATCAAGAAGTTCAACGATTTCGCGGGCGGGCATGAGCACATCGTGGCGAAGAGCCTGTTTTGCGCCGGGCTGACGTGGCCGGGCGTGTTTGTGTGGGAGGACCAGCGGGCGCTCGATTACCTGCTGACGCGGGAGGATGTGAACGCGGCGAAGGTGGGTTGTTGCGGGCTGTCGGGCGGCGGGCTGCGGACGGTGTTTCTGACGGGGGCGGATCCGCGGATTCAATGTTCGGTGGCGGTGGGGATGATGACGACGTGGCGCGATTACCTGCTGAACAAGGCGTTCACGCATACGTGGATGTGCTACATCCCGTCGATTCCGCGCGATTTGGATTATCCGGAGATTATCGGATTGAATTGTCCGAAACCTGTGCTGGTGCTGAATAATAACGAGGATCAGTTGTTCACGCCGCCGGAGATGCACCGGGCCGATGATATTTTGAAGGCCGTGTATGCGAAGGCGGGGGCGGCGGAGAAGTACAAAGCGAACTTTTATCCGGGGCCGCATAAGTTTGATTTGGATATGCAGAAGGATGCGTTTGGTTGGTTTGACCGGTGGTTGAAATCATGAGGCTGCTCGTTTTTCTGTGGGCACTGGTTGCGTTCACTTGCTGCGCCGAGGCGCCGGTGGCGACGTTTCAGGTGGTGCATACGTATCCGCATGACCGGGGTGCGTATACGCAGGGACTGGAGTACCGTGGCGGATTTCTGTATGAGAGCACGGGGCTGAACGGGCGGTCGTCGCTGCGGAAAGTGGAGTTGCAGACGGGGCGGGTGCTGCAGAAGGTCGACTTGCCCTATGAGCATTTCGGCGAGGGGATCACGATGCTGGTGGGGGAGATTCTGCAGCTGACGTGGCGGTCGCACGTGGGGTTTGTGTATGGGCAGACGGATTTCAAGATGAAGCGGATGTTCCAGTATCCGGGCGAGGGTTGGGGGCTGACGAACAACGGAACGCACATCTTCATGAGCGATGGAACGAACGAGATTCGCCTTTGGAATCCGAAGACGCTGGCGGAGGTGAAGCGTTTGAAGGTGATGGACGGCACGACGGCGGTGGATCAATTGAACGAGTTGGAAATCGTGGGCGGAGAGATTTACGCGAACGTGTACCAGACGCAGAGGATCGCTCGGATTTCGCCTACAACGGGGAAGGTGCTGGGGTGGGTGGATTTAAGCGGACTGCTGAGTCCGATTTTCCGCAATGGCGAGATCGATGTGCTGAACGGGATCGCCTATGACGCGGTGGGGAAGCGGCTGTTTGTGACGGGGAAGCTGTGGCCGTCGTTGTTTGAGATCAAGGTTGTGCCCAAGACGAAGAAGTGATGGCCACGCCCACGCTCAGCGACGTCGACCGTATTTCGGCGATGCCGGACGCCGTGCTGCGCAATTTGCGCATTACGCAGTGTTATGCGGAGATGTCGAGTGCGTTCGCGGGATTGTTGCCGGGCGGGGCGAACTGGTGCACCTTCGCCACGTGGGCGTCGCGGCAGGCGGGGCGAAGCATTCGGTCCGAGGACGTCGCGCTGGCGCTGGAGCAGCGGTTGAAGAAGCTGCCGGTGTTGAACGCGATTTTCGCCGAGCTGATGTCCGTGATGGGTTTGCAGCGGGACGAGATTATCGGCGATGTTTCGCGAGTGGTGTTGCGGGCGGGCGGGATGCAGCGGTCGGCGGCGGCGGTGGCCGAGGGGAACGTGAAGGTGTTTTCCGAGATCGGGCGTGAGTTTGCGCGGTGTTTGGAGATGTTGGAGGCGGGCAACGACACCGATGCCGGGTGGTCGCACTTTTTGGCGTCGATGCGGCCGGGCGATCCGCCCGATGGGCAGGCGATGCTGGTGTCGGCGTTCACGCACTACCGGATGGCGCGCGCGGCCGGTACCGGCTCCCCGGGGGCGCAGCACATGCTGCTGGCCAACCTGGAGATCGGATACCACGAGCAGACGCGATTGCAGCCGGAGATTCAGCGGGCGCTGGACGAGGCGCTGTTGCCGCACGCCATTCTGGAGCAGGAAGTCTACATGGCGATCAGCGCACGGCTGCGGTTGCTGTCGCGGATCTGGTCTTTCTTCTCTCCGTTCCGCGAGTCGTTGCTGCGGAAGGCGGCGAAGGTGATCACGGCGGAGACGGTGCGGCTGGCGCGGATGGTCGTTACTGACCATATGATGTCAATTGAGTTTCCGGGACCGCAGATGCTGAAGCTGGGTCACGACTTGGAAAGGCCGTTTCCGGCGGTGCTCGAGCATGTGGATTTGCCGGAGTTGCTGCAGGTGTTGAGGCGAATCGATCCGACTCCTGATTCGGCGAGGGGTTCAGGGGCGCTGGATTGGGCTGATTTCCGGGAGCGGATTCACTTCATTGCCGACATGTTTCGCGCCTGGCAAGACGAACCGACACTGCTGGGCTCGCCGTTTGGAGAGGCGCAACTGGCAATGCTACGGGCGGGGCGGGTGCCGGGCGGGCCGTTGTAGAAAGGGACAGGCACGATGCCTGTACTACTTGGCTATCCAGAATTGCCAGCGATGATAGCAACTGTCACAGCGTACGGCGGTGCGGCCAAACGTGCTCATCAGCTTCTCCGTTAGCGAAGTCGACGTCGAATAGCGCACCTGTTCGGAGCGGCACTTCGGGCACCGCGTCTTGATCTTGGAATCGAGCGTAGTGGGCCGAAGACCAACGGGATACTTCACGAGTGTGGGCAATTGCGGCTCCTAGTGGAGCTCATGGTTTTGATCAAGTGAGCCCCTCCCTGGTGATCCACTTTCGCCAGCGGAAATAGCAACTGTGACATCGCAATGGCCGCCGGCCAAATAAATTGAGCATCTCATCCACGAGCGACTTCGTGGCAGAATAACGGACTTTTCCCGAAAGGCATTTCGGACACTTCACTTCGCGCTGTACGCGCGCGGACAACGCGAGTGTACCGGTTGGTGCATTGGTCATACAGATTGACTAGCAAGCGTCGTACCAATCCTGGTGAAGCGACTAGAATCAGCCGGGGCCGGGTGGGCGAGCAGGTAATTCCGTGACGAATTGGGAAGAAATTCCTTCGCTTCCCCCATTATTCCCTCGTGGCGGAGGGGCCGCGCCGGAGACTGGCAAGACTGCGGGAGGACGCCGGTGGGGAGGGCGCTGGATGAGGGATGGAGGCAATGGTGGGCGGCGGGGGCAAAGTGCAGGGCGCCTGGCGGACGAGACGCTTCGGCCACGGGGGGGCGCACCACACCTACAGTTTCCACCCGTGCCGCGGCGGCAGCATAGCAGCGTTTACACATCGTCCCTTGTAGGGAATGATACACCTAGCGTCAAGCCCTGCTACAATCGAAAACGTCCCTGCCTTCGTAGCCGGAGTGGCGGAATGGCAGACGCAGCAGACTCAAAATCTGCCAAGGTTTTACCTTGTGTGGGTTCAAGTCCCACCTCCGGCACCAAAATACCCCCTGCAATCTCAATTGATTGCAGACTCAGTTTTCGACTGTGCCGCAAATGTGCCAGTCTGCACCATTTGCATCAGTGATGAAATGCGCTCTTGACGCTGAATAGTCCACTTCGCGTAGTGCTTGCGGACTATATGAGCGCCGATACCCAAGACATCGGCGACATCCTGCTCTGTGCCTCCTTTCACTAGGATGTCGGTCGCCAAGGTATGCCGGAACCGATCTGCGTGCGCTCTAGGAGCTCCCGCGGGGCGAAATACTGCCCCAAGACTTCTTTCGGCGATGCCGAGGATGGCTCGGGTGGTGGTGGTTCCGTTCCAGAAGAAGTACGGGCAGTTAGCTCGTGCGCCCCTCGGAATGGGCAACTGCTCAAGGGCCCGCAGCAGTTCCGGTGGAATGGGAAGGTAAACCGTCCCTCCAGTTTTTTGAGTCCGGAGGAGCAGCTTGCCATCTCGCACCCTATCTTTGGCCAGCGTCGAGACGTCGGAAATCCTCACTCCCGTACAACGCAACAGCAGGACCATGGCCCTCGCGCGAAGCCTCTCGTAGCTCGTCCTACCAAATCTGTCGCAAGCACCGAATATGCGCGCGACATCCGCTTGAGTGTAAGGCTCCACGGGCGTTGGTTTCACATTGGCCGGTTGACGAATTCTCTTCGCGATGTTCTCGCCGGTCCATTTGCGGTCAAGGCAAAACGCGAAAAATTGTCGCAGCGTCTGAAGTTCCTTAATTGCCGTGTTCGACTGGATACCCCTGCCCGCGCGAAACTCATCCAGATGTTCAAGAGTGAACTCTCCAATGACACCGATGCTGCGGGAATCCGCAAATCCTTGAAGGTGCCGGAAGACGTTTCGGTGCTTTCGTCGAGTGGCCTCTGAGAGGTGGGAGCAGTGTTTCTTAAACGCCTCGATAGCGTCGTGGACATGTTTGAGCTTCACGGAATCCTGTGACTCTAGTCGCGCGATATTCCGTATCGCCCTCTGCCAGTCGCGCGTCTTGAGCGATTGACGAACTCGCTCGCCGTCGATCTCACCATCTGTCCAAATGGGGCATTTGCATTTGTCGTAGTTTCATCCCTTGTCCCGATGGGGACACTTGGGCGTGTGCCGTCTCCAAAGTTTCAACATGGGACGATTCTAGTTCGGATGAATCACCGCGAGCGTTGCGGTGGAAATCTCTGAGGATGGACTCGGGAATCGTCAACGTCTGATAGTCGCGCTTGCCGTCGCGCCGATTCGATTTGCCCACCTTTAGGACTCCAGGTATATTGTGAAAAAGCCGTCGAACGGTGCTCTCGTCCAGCCCCCACAAATTTACAATCTCTTGGGACTATAATGCCGTTCGATGGCGTTCGCGATGGATGGTCCGATTGACATGCGTTTAGCCCATGCGCGGATTGAGTAGTTGAGTCAGATCCAAAGTGGAGGCGGCTGGAGAATTCGTTAGTCCTCGTCGTCTTCCTCTACATCAGCATCCCTAGCGAGTTCGATGATGGAGTCGAGCTTGTCGTTGAGAGCATCGTTCTCGCCTTCCAACTCCTCAATTCTTTCAAGGAGCTGCCTGCGGCTTTGTGGCTTCGTCATATCGGAATTGTCCCTTTCGTCGTGATTGATGCAGCCCGGCCTGCACTCTTCCTTGCCGAATTACCTCGGGGGACACCGCAAAACCGGCCAATGATAATGCGGGCCTTCCCAATTGAACTTGGCTGCGTCTAGCTACTCTCCAAACGCGTTGCACAAACACCTAATGCGCATGCCTTCACCGAGTTGATTCCAGCGCTTAATGTTGGAGCCTCGCACAAGTCCATATTCAGGTGGGCTGACGGATTCGTCAAAGCCAATGAATTCGATTTGATTTTTTTCTACTTCTTGGGCAGGCGGTTTTGGGAGCTAGCTTTCAGTCGCTGTTTGACGGCTTTCCGGAGATTGGCTTCCGCAAGTGCTCGAGTTTTGGGAGGCAGGTTTTCGTGATCTAGAATGCAGTGAGGATAGATGGATGACCAGTCAGCGCCCTATTCGAAGAGGTTGACTGCCTTCGTTATCATGTTGGATCGAGGTCGCCCCCGCGTTGAGCCCGCGTTTGCGCGGGCAGCAGCTGCAGTTGTGCGAGCGAACTCGGCCATCTGGTGTGGAGGGACCTCACTGAACTCAACCGGCTCCAGCGCCATGTATGGCGACTTGAACCGGTTGAGCCACCGTACAGGCACAAGACGGCCAAGTGCAATTTCGGCCCTGCGTTCGACCGTCCATCCGAGAGACTATCGGAACCGTTATCACTTTTCGCCATATACAGTACATTACTTTACTAATATGTTCTGTGCTGAAATCCGCCATCGGCTCCACCGTGCTTTGAAAGTCTCGCAAAGGTCGAGCACTCGTTGGCGGCTTTGCGCTCACGCCTGGAGCCACGCTGATCATTTCTAAATAAATACGTAAAAAGGCGAGCCACTCCAACCGATCTCGAGATTTCAGCAAGCAGCCGTCGAATCATTCAAGGCCAGGTGACTCTGCTGGAGCCTATGTGAGCTGAGCCGCAGTAGTGGTTCTCGGGGCACCGGACTAAACACCGCGATGTCAGCTCGAGTGGCGGGGAACTTATTGAAGTGCCGTGCTGTGGGTTCAGCGAACCGGAGGGTGTCCAGT
>JBDTVQ010000036.1:0-28185 GCA_040007195.1 Acidobacteriota bacterium
AAGACATGTCGGACATGACCCTGTTCGACGAGGCCTTCTTCAACATGACCTGGGCGCCGGCGCCGGGCATCCATGTTCTGGCCACCGCCGAGATTGCGCCCACCCGAAGTGCGGGAGACCATCGGGGCGAAAAGGCTCCTCAGATTTGGACCTACGAGCATCCCGCCGCTGCCGGTAATACCGCCCGCGCCTTTGTCTGGATGCAGGGCCACACGTACGCGAACTTCTCCAATTACCAGATTGAGCGCACGCTTCTTCGCGGCATCGCCTGGGCCGCCAAAAAGCCCGTGGACGAGCTGGTCGATTACGTTGCACCACCCCGCCCTACGCGCTTACCGGCGCCAGCCCAGCCGCGCTCCGGTCAGTAGGCCTCGCACCCGGCGCCAGGCAAACGGACGGTTCAGGCGGAGACGCCGAAAGCTAGCTATCTTTCCGCATGAGCCAGCGGACGGCGTTCTGCTGGAGCTTCACGTATTCGGGATTCCACAGCACGCTGATCATATGGCCGGGGGAAAGGTAAGCAATGCGGCCCTTGCCGTAATCGTACGCCCATCCCGCTGGTGCCGTGGCGCCCTGCTTGTTGAAGTCCAGGCCATGTTCGTTGACGCTTTCGGCAAAGATGAACTTGCGGTCCTTGTCGTAGGTCATGTAGTGCTGCTCGTCGGTGACAATAAAATCCTTCACGCCTTTGGTGATGGGGTGATCGTGGTTCGTGATCTTCACCTTAAAGGTGCGGATGGGGGGGTGGCCGGCATAGGCCGCGCCGAGGACGTGGCGGAAGTCGGGGTCGGTAAGGCCGACGTGGGTGACGTTGTGAAGAAAGAGAGCGCTTCCTCCTTTTTCAACGAACTCGCGGACGGCCTTGCCCTGGTCGGGCTGCATCCAGAAGGCAGGCTTGGCGGCGGTTTTCGGTGTAGGAGGATCGAAGACGAGCGGCGGTTTGTTGGTGTTGACCCACGCGGCGTTGGTGGTTTCGTCGGGGTAGCCGTCGGGCCAGATCATGCCGTCGCGCAGAATGATCAGCAGCTTGTAACCGTGGAGCGTTTCAGAGTTCAGGGCCTTGTAGTTGTCATTGAAGTCGATGGTGACGCCGGTACCTTCGGTGATTGTGCGATTGAGGCCGGAGCGGATGTAATCGGAGTTGTGATAGCGGTCGCCGATGAGGGCGTAGGCGGTGGCCTTTGTGGCACCGAGGGCGGGGCGCGCAGCGATGGCAGCGGCGAAGGAGAGAAGGGTTTGGCGTCGAGTAGTCATCGCTGGGGAGTTTATCGCAATTGCGGGCGTGCTGCTGAACCGGGGTTAACCGCGCGAGTCAGTTGCGAGGGGGAGTCTTTTTTCTACTGGCTTTTCGGAGAGCAACGTCGATGGAGTGACCGCCGGGGATTCACTGGACGGCAGCGACACGCGGAATCGAGTTCCCTGCCCGCCCGTTGAGGCCACTTCGATTGTTCCGTTGTGCGCGTCGACGATCGCACGGGCAATTGCCAGTCCAAGCCCTGCCCCGGAGCCTGGACTGCGGGCGGGGTCGGCGCGGTAGAAGCGGTCGAAGATATTCGGCAGGTGCTCAGGCGCAATACCCACGCCCGTGTCGGTAACGGCCAGAGCGCACTCGCCGTCACCGGTGTGAAGGCTCACTGAGACAGTCCCTCCGGCCGGCGTGTGAGTGATCGCGTTATCCACCAGAATCAAAACCAGCCGGCGAATCGCGGTTTCGTCGGCCCAGATCATGGCGGAGCCGGCGGGAATCTCCCAATCCATGCGGATCTGCTTACTCTCGGCCAGAGGCAACAGCCCATGACGCAGGCCACGCAGGATCTGGTCGGCGAAAACGGTGTCAAAGCGAAACTTCCATTCCCCCGCGTCACCGCGCGCCAGCAGGAGCAACTGGTCCAACAACCCGGTCATCTGCACCGTCTCCTGTTCGATCGACGTAAGCGTCTGGCGATAGCTTTCAGCGCTGCGCGGATGGCGCAGGGCAAGTTCGGCGGCCGTCCTCACGACGGTAACGGGCGTGCGAAGTTCGTGCGCTGCATCGGCGGTAAAGCGCTTGACGGCCCCTACAGCGGCTTCGATGCGGGCCAGCAATTGGTTCCAGGCGACGGCCAAGTCCTGCAACTCATCCCCTGTGGCCGGCACTGAGAGCCGTGCCGCAAGATCGTGAGCGGAAATGTTGCGTGCCTCTCGGGTCATCTCGCCTACGGGCTGCAGGGAGCGTTTGGCCATCCACCAGCCGCCGGCCAAGGCAAAAATCAGGACAGCGGGAAAGACCAGGACCATGATCCAGGCGAGAGTCCGGAGAATGCGGTCGATATCGGCCGACGGAAACGCAAGCGCGATGTCGATCGCGTGACCGCGAATGGAGATCCGCCGGATTCGTTGCAGCGCGCTGCCGGAGGCGGCCTTCTTGTCGAACAGAATTTGGCCAGCGGCAGAAACGACCTTGATTCCTTGCCCTTCCGTCAAAGAGATCGAATACTCTCGAGCCTCTTCGCTAAGGGCGGGAAGGTCGTCGCCGCGGCTCTCCTTTGCGAGAAAGATTTCGAGCGCTCCCAGATGGCGGTCCATTTCGGCGAGCCGGTTCTCGATCATGACCTGGCGCAACACGAACCACGAGCTTGCGCCGAAGGTGGCCATACCAAGCGCCAATACGGCGAGGTACCAAAGGGCCAATTTGAAGCGGACCGATCGCCACCCTTTCAAGATTCATCCTCTCCGCGAAGGCAATAGCCGACACCTCGAACCGTCCGGATCAAGCGCCGGGTGTTGCCCGCGTCGACTTTGGAACGCAGTTGCGACACGAATGCCTCGAGATTATTTTCGGAAACTTCGCTCTCAAATCCCCAGATCTCCTCCATAATCGTCTGGCGCGGAATGACACGCGGCGAGTTGCGAGCCAGGAGTTCGAGAAGACGGAACTCGCGCGGGGTGAGCGGGAGCGGGCTGCCGGCGCGGACAGCGCGATGCGCGCCGGAATCGATCTCCAAGTCATCGACGGTGGCGAAAACAGGAACCGACACCGGACCTCGGCGAAGGACGGCGCGGAGCCGCGCGAGAAAGACGTCGAAGGAGAAAGGCTTGGTGACGTAGTCGTCGGCACCGAGGTCCAGAGCGCGAACAACATCGGCATCGGATTCACGGGCGGTGAGAATAATGAGGGGGGTTCGGTTGCCCGAGCGGCGAAGCTGGCGTGCAACCTCAAAGCCATCGAGGCGGGGCAGCATGAGATCGAGCACAACGGCCTCAAAATCACCGGTCATGGCGGCTGCCAGCCCGGAAGGGCCATCGGCGACGACCAAGGTTTGATAGCCTTCCTCGCGCATGCCTTGATCGAGGAGGCTCGAAATCCGGTGATCGTCTTCCACAATCAACACCCGCATCCTTCCCTCTACTTTCGCTCAGATTCCTGAAGGTTCGCTGAATCCGGCGGTCGACTCGAGGAAATTCATGGAAGTTCAGGTTTCCTTCAGAATCACGTGCTCTACTCTTAGTGATGCCGGAACGCGCCCCGACAAAAGCACGTGAGCCGCACGCCTTCGAGAGCACGAGGGCAGTGACCAAATGAGAGGAAGCCTTTTCTTGCTGGCCGCCGTGGGTTGCGCTGTCCTGCACGGCCAAGCGCCCAATTCCGACAGTACGCCGGGATCGGTGCTGACACTGGAAGACTGCATCCGGAAGGCATTAGCGGTTCCCTCGGCCGTGAGCATCGCGCGAATGGACCGGTCGATTGCCGACAAGGACCATTCCATCGCGCGAGCTGGGTTGTTGCCGCAGGCTTCGGCGAACTTCGATGTGCTCTATACGAGCCCGTCGCGAGTGAATCCCGACACCTTCGCCTTCATCCCGGCGAACGCGATTCGCGAGTATGTGGGGCTGGGGCGCATCTTTCAAGAGATCGACACCTCCGGACGGATTCGCGCGGAGATTGCGCGCGCGCGGGCGAATCAGCGCGCGGCGCAGGCGAGTACCGGAATCGCCGAGCGCGATCTGAAGCATGCCGTGGGCCTGGCCTACTACCGCCTGCTGCTGGCCCGGCGATTAGTAGAAGCAATCCGATCGTCGCTTCAGGAAAGCGAGAGCTTTGAGCAGCGCGTGAAGCGGCTGGAGGCGGGTGGAGAGGCGGCCCGTGCGGACGTGGTGAAGGCGTCGGCACAAGTAGCGATTCTGCGGCAGACGCTCACATCGGCAGAGCTCGCGGCCACGCTGGCTAATCAGGATCTGGCCGCATTTTGGACGGCGGATGTCGATCCGGTGCTGGCCATTCGAGACGTCTTCGATGAACCAGTGTCCGAAACGGCAGCGGCGCCCAATTCGCCTACAAACTATTTGCGCCGTTTTGAATTTTCATTACTCGATGCGCAGCGCTCGGGCTTTCAGGCGGACGCCAAACGAACCAAGGCGCTGCTGCTGCCGCAACTGTCGATGAACTTCACGTATGGATTGGATTCGTACCGGGTGGAGTGGCAGCACCGCGGATATGCGGCCGTGGCCAGTGTGACCTTGCCGGTGTTCGATTGGTTTCGCACGATGAATGCATCGAAACAGTTCACGCTACGGGCGCAGCAAGTGGCCGAGACACGTTCCATTGCGGAGCGGCGATATTCGCAGGAGTATAGCGCGGCAATGGCGCGCGTAAACCGGATTCGGGAGCAGATCGTGCAGGCAAAAGAGCAGATGGCGCTGGCAGAAGAGGACTTCAAGTTGAGCCGTATCCGGTATGAAGGCGGCGAGGGGGCAGCTGTGGATGTGGTGGTGGCACAGGGGCAACTCGTGCAGGCGCGGTCGGGATACTACACGAGCGTGGCGAGTTATCTGGGCGCAAAGCTGGATTTGGAGGTCGCCGCGGGACGATGATGCGACGCAGGATAGTTGGCAAGCGAATGGCGGCGCTGATGGCGGCGCTGATGGTGGCGATATTCGCCGCGGGATGCGGGGCCAAGCCCGAAGAGGAAGCGGCGCCGGTCGTTACTGTGCGGGTGGCAAGAGCGGTCGAGAGCGATCAAGAGATCACGGTGCGCGCTCCGGCCACCGTCTTCCCCAGAGAGCAGGCGAATATCGCTTCACGCATCACGGCGCCCATTTTGCAGTTGGGTGCGCGCAAAGGCGATCGCGTGAGCAAGGGCCAGATGCTGGCGCGTCTAGATAACCGGGATTTGATCGCGCAACGGCAGGAGATCGCGGCGTCGGTGAAGGACGCGGAAGCTTCACTGGAAAAGATGCGCTCGGGAACAGTGCCCACCGACATCGAGAAGGCCAAAGGGCAGGTGGCGACAACGCAGGCGGCACTGAGCCAGGCGGAGAAGATTTACGAACGGCGCAAGCAACTGTTCGAGCAGGGGGCGATTCCGAACCGGGATTTGCTGGTGAGCCAGACGGAGATGGCGACGGCGCGCGCGAATTACGACGTGGCGCAGCGAACGCTTTCGCTGCTTGAAAGGCAGTCGTCGGGCAGAGACATTCAGATCGCCGAGAGCCGCCTGGAACAGGCGCGTGGGCGGTTGTCGGTGATCGACACACAAATCTCGTTCTCAGAGCTAAAGAGCCCATTTTCCGGAATCGTGACAGAGCAGTTCGTTTATCCCGGCGACATGGCGCAACCGTCGACTCCGATGTTCACCGTGGCCGATCTGGACGTGGCGATCGCCAGGGCACAGGTGCCCGAAACGGACGCATCAGGGGTGCACGCGGGGCAGGTTTGCCGCCTGACACCCTCCGACCGGGAGAGCGCTCATTTTGATGGCCGTATCTCGGTGGTGAATCAAGCCGTCGACGCCGCCCGGCGCACGGTGGAGGTGTGGTGCGAGATTCCGAACGGCAAGGGCGAGTTGCGGGCGCAGGTGTTCGGTTCGCTGGAGATTGCGGTGGGCACGCTCTCGCACGTCGTGACGGTACCACCCGCGGCGCTGCAATTGGACGAAGGGACGCGGAGCGGCTTCGTGATGCTGGCCGGCGCTGATAAGAAAGCGCACAAACAGGCCGTGGAGACGGGCGCGCCGCTGGAACGGAAAGTACCGGTGTTAAAGGGAGTTCGGGCCGGTGAACTGGTGATTGTGGAAGGGGCCTACGGACTGGCGGACGGCACAGCCATTAAGACCGCCGAGGGCGGCAAGAAATGACCGTGGCTCTATCGCGGTTCGTCGAAGCGCACGGACGGGCGATTTTACTGGTGGCTTTGAGCTTTGCCATAGCAGGGTGTGTATTCATCTTCCACTTGCCGGTAGCGATTTTTCCGCAGACCGATTTCCCACGCATCGTTGTGCTGGTCGATAACGGCATCACACCCGTCGATGTGCAGATGCTGACGGTGACGCGGCCTTTGGAAGAGGCCGTGCGTATTGTTCCAGGCGTGAACATGATTCGCTCCACGACGGCTCGCGGCTCGACCGAGATCAGCATTTTCTTCCGGTGGGACATCGACATCCGCGACGCGCAACATCTGGTGCAGGGGCGCATCGCGCAGATCACGCCCACGCTGCCGGCCAACTCGCGCTTCTACATCAACCGGCTGACGTTCTCCGTGTTTCCGATGTTGGGCTTCAGTATCACCTCGACCACCCGCAATCAATCCGAACTGTGGGACCTGGCCTATTACAAGCTCGCGCCGCGCATGTACCGGATTGCGGGTGTGGCGGAGACGAAAATCGTGGGCGGGCGGCAGCCGGAGTACCACATTGAAGTGGACCCGGCGAAATTAAATGGCTACGGAATGCCGCTGACACGGGTGGCCGACGCCGTCCGGTCGTCGAATCTCATCGCCAGCTCGGGCATGCTGCAGGAAAACTATCACCTGTATCTGACCGCTGTGACCGGGCTGCTGCGCGACAAAGCGGAGATCGAAAATCTCGTGGTAGATGTCGTGAACGGCACGCCGGTGCTGGTAAAGAATATCGCCACGGTTGTGATGGGCGAGAGGCCGGTTTACAACGTCGTCACCGCCGACGGTAAGCGCGCTGTGTTGGTGAACGTCCTGCAGCAGCCCGACGGAAACGCCATTGAGATCGCCGACGCCGTGAACGAAGAGCTGCGCCAGATTCGCAAAGAACTGCCATCCGATATTCAACTTGGCGTGTTCTACGATCAGTCACTGCTGGTAAGAGATTCGATCGGCGGCGTGGTGGAGAGCATTCTCATTGGGCTGGCGCTATCGGTGGCGGTGCTGGTGGGTTTTCTTAAAAATTGGCGGACCACCTTTGTGGCGTCCATGGTGATTCCCGTTGCAGTGTTGATCGCCATCGTCTGCATGCGGCTGCTGCATATGAGCTTCAACCTGATGACGTTGGGGGGGCTGGCGGCCTGTATCGGCATTGTGATCGACGACGCCATCGTAATGGTGGAGAACATCGTGGTGCATTTGTCCATGGGGCAGAGGCCTGCGGAGGCGGCACGAAGCGCGATTGTCGAACTGACACCGGCGTTGATCGGCTCGACACTGACGCCGATCATGGTATTCGCTCCGTTGGTGTTTCTGGGCGGCATCACGGCTGTGTTCTTTAGGGCGCTGGCATTAACAATGGTGGCCGCGCTCATCGCTTCGCTGTTTCTGGCGGTCTTCTTCACACCAGTGCTGGCGGCGTGGATGTTCAAGCCGCGGACCGAGGCGGCCATTACAAACATCGAAGAAGCCGAGCAAGCCGGTGAAGGCAGGATTTTGCGGTGGCTCTCCGGGAAGTACGCAGGGGCGCTGGGGTGGTCACTGCGGCATCCGTTGACGATCATGCTTGCGGCCGTGGCCGTGTTGGGCGGAACCGTGCTGATCTACTCGCAATTGGGGAGCGGCTTTCTGCCAGAGATGGATGAGGGCGCATTCGTGCTCGACTACCGCACTCCGCCCGGCACATCGCTCGAAGAGACAGACCGCGTGTTGCGGCATATCGAACAGTATTTGCGGGAGACGCCGGAGATTGAAAGTTACTCGCGGCGCACGGGCGCGCGGTTGGCGCTGGCGATCGCCGAGCCAAACACGGGCGATTTTCTGATTCGGTTAAAGCGAGAACGGAAGCGCGCGCTGGAAGAAGTCACGAGCGAGCTGCGCCATAAGATTACGGGCAGCGAGCCAGGGATCGAAGTGGAGTTTCCGCACATCCTTGAAGATTTGGTGGGTGATCTTGCGTGGTCGCCGCAACCTATCGAAATCAAGATGCACAACGATAACGAGGAGTCCTACAAGGAAGCGGCGGCGATGGTAGAAGAGTGGCTGCCAAAGGTGAAGGGTGTTGTCGACATTGAGAACCAAACGATTCCGATCGGGCCTTCGTTGAACTTCCGCGTCGACATGGAGAAAGCACAGCGTGCGGGCTTTAGCGTGCAGGACATAGCGAATTTGCAGGAAGGGATCATGGACGGGACGCTCGCGTCGAACCTGATTCGCGGCGACCGGCTGATCGGCATTCGCGTGCGGTATCCGTTTGACGCGCGCTCGTCGAGCGAGAAGATGAAAGCGCTGTTGCTGACTTCACCGACGGGGCAGACGGTGCCACTGTCGAGCATCGCTCATGTGGAAGTGGAAGCGGAAACCTATGAGATCCGCCGCGAGAACCTGCGCAATATTTCCGCCGTGACCGCGCACCTGGAAGGGCGTGATCTGGGTTCGGCGATCGAGGAGATTCGCCGGCGGATGCCGCTGGAAGTGAAGCTTCCGCCGGGGACCGACGTGGAGTATGGCGGCCTGTTCCAGATTCAACAGGAGTCGTTCCGGGGATTGACGCAGGTATTGCTGGGATCGATTTTGTTGATCTTCATCATTCTGGTATTCGAGTTCCGCTCATTCTCGCATCCGATCGCAATCTTGGTTGCCACGATATTGTGCAGCTTCGGGTCGCTGCTGGCCCTGCTGGTGACGCAGACCACGCTAAACATCTCCTCCTTCATGGGAGCCATCATGGTGGTTGGCATCGTGCATAAAAATGGTATTCTCATGCTCGACGCCGAGCAGGAATTTTCGGCACAGGGCAAGCCGTTGCAGGAGGCAATATTTCAGGCCGGGAAGCGAAGGCTTCGACCGATTCTAATGACCGCGCTGGCGACGATCTTCGGCATGCTGCCGCTGGCGATTGGCGTGGGTTCGGGAGCGCAGATGCTGCAGCCACTCGCGATAGCGGTGATGGGCGGTGTGTCCGTCTCACTCGTCCTGTCGTTGCTGGTGACTCCCGTGCTGTTCTTTCTGCTACGGCGTCAGGGCCTCTAACGGTTGCCGCGGAACGCACGGCGCCAAGGCCTTGAGTTTGCCGGGCTCGCAAAGTCCACTTCTACCTCGACGAAGTCGCCTTCTGCGCTTTGACCTGCAGTTCGTTCACCACCCGATACACATTGAGAACTGTGGCGGCGACGAGGGCGGCGCGCTCCCGCTTAAATTGCGAATCGACGTCGCCGGTAAGCGTGACGACATGATTCTTGACGCTGTGCCTGACGGTCTCAGCTAGATTTTCTTTGATTAGGGCGGCGCGCAGGTTACTGTCGATGCCCTCGTCAACGACGAGGATTACCATCTTGGCGTCGGACTCTCGGCTAGGCGGGAGGACAGCAATCTGGTTCGAGACTACCTGTGTTCCGGCGTGGCCCGTGGCAAGAGTAGCTGCTTGCAGCTTTTCGGCGTCGGAAGCGACATTGCCTTCGAGGATGATGAGGGCTTTGTCACGATCCTGACTGACAGTCACATCTTTCAAGCCTGCTCGACCAAGCGACGTGCGGATGCCGCCGGAAACATCGGCTGCATTGGTGGACATGGTAGAGCATCCGGCGAGAGTGACCAGGGCAAGGATGGCGAACAACAGAGGATACAGGATGAATGCATTCATGCCTCGTGGCAATGCACGAAGGAGTCCGAACGCCGTTAGCGGAGCAGTGATTGGCGCGAGTGGAGGGCCGGTCATGTGGGCGGATAACGATCGGCGGTCAAGTGACCATATCTGGTCAGTCTCTCCGTTGAATCTGGAGAGTAAGGGATAGAAGGGACACGGCATCGACTATTCTCTGTCCGGGCATTGAGGTGCAAGGAGGTAGGTGAACAGATCGTTTAGGAGCAATGGGCATGACAGGAAAAAAGATCGCGGTTTTTGGCATCTATCACACGGAAGAACAGGCAGGCCGGAGCGTGGATGACCTGCTCCAATCCGGTTTCGTGAGCGACGATATTTCAGTTCTGCTGCCGGATAAGCAGAGCACGAAGAACTTCGCGCACGAGAAGAACACGAAGGCTCCCGAGGGTACGACGGCAGGCGTTACCGCTGGAGGGGCGATAGGCGGCACTCTCGGCTTGCTTGCTGGAATTGGCGCCCTGGCCATTCCGGGGGCGGGGCCGTTCATTGCGGCCGGTCCGATCATGAGCGCACTCGCGGGCATGGGCGCGGGCGGCGCGGTGGGCGGCTTGATCGGAGCGCTGGTGGGCATGGGCATTCCGGAGTACGAGGCGAAGCGGTACGAAGGGCACATCAAAGAGGGGGGCGTTTTGCTCTCGGTTCACTGCGATACGGCGGAAGAGATTACACGGGCGAAAGAGATGCTAAAGCATACCGGCGGCCAGGATATTTCGTCAGCCGGCGAAGCGAGCGCAGCAGAACCCGTGCCGGTGGCCGCCATTCCGCAACGGTAGCGGGGAACGCGATGAAGAAGATTGCCGGGGCGATCCTGATTGGATTTGGGCTCATCGCCATTGGTTATGGCGCGGTGACGTACACAACCAAGGAAACGGTGGTGGACATCGGCCCAATAAAGGCGACGCGAGACAAAGAACAAACCATACCTCTGCCACCGATCGCGGGCGCAGCGGCATTGGTAGGCGGCGTAGCGTTGGTAGCGGCGGGCAGAAAAGAATAACTGCCACCGGACACTTAGCAAACGGTTATCGAGAACTAGAAAGGTTCACAATGTTAGTACTTTTGATCATTCTGCTTTTGATTTTTGGCGTTGGCGGCGGCTATTACGGCAACAGCCGCTGGGGCTCGGGCGGAGGCGTGGGCATTGGACTAGGAACCATCTTGGTGATTCTGTTGATCGCCTACTTAGTGGGAATTATTTAGCACGGGCGCCCGGCAGGAGGGACTTTATGAACCAGGTATCGGCTGAAGGCGCGCGGAACACGTTCGTGGCCGACGTTCAAGAGATTCGCCGCCGGGCGAACGACCACATGGCAATGGGCGCCATGACGAGGGGATATCGGTCCGAACGGGAAACCGTAATTCGCATTTTGAACGAAGTGCTGGCAACGGAACTGGTCTGTATGCAACGGTACCAGCGTCACTCTACCAAGGCAACGGGAATCCACAAACTTGCAGTGGCACGGGAGTTCCTGGAACGTGCAAGCGAAGAGCAAGAACACGCCGACATCGCAGTCGAACGGATCCTGAATCTGGGAGGAGAGCCGAACTTCCATCCAATCGGGCTGACTTCGATCAGTCCTACGCCGAAAGGAGAAAATTTGCCTTTGTTCGATATGGTGCAGGAAGATCTGATTGCCGAGCAAATCGCGGTGGAGTTGTACCGCGACATCATTCGGTATCTGGGTGACAACGATCCCACCACACGTCTGGCCATGGAACAGATTATGGCCAAAGAGGAAGAGCATGCGGGCGGCTTGGCGAGGTTGTTGGAGGTGCTGAGCGTGGGCGAGGGACTGGCTACGCGCTCCTGAGGGGCACTCGGGACTCGCCCCTAGCTTCCATTGGCACGGACAGCGAGAAACCGCGCGCCGGCGGCACGGAGAATGCGTTTCGCTTCGCCGACGCGCTCGCGCGACATCGATAGTCCAATGAGCACGGTGTGCTTTTCGACGCCCATTCCGTAGAAGGCGCCCAATCCCGCGGCAAGCATTGCCGAAAGTGCCGTGAGACTGCACAGGATCAACCACGGATACGGGCCTTCCAATCGGATGGCGGGCAAGAACAGCACCGCGCTCAGGAGTACGGCGATGCCACCGCCAGCCATCGCACCTGTTGCGGCACGGCCGCGGCGGGCGGTGGCAAGACGTCTATGGAGTGCCGACTTGGCGTCTTCGCCTGTGACCAGCGAAGCGGAATCGACATCGAAGCCGGCATCGCCTAACTTACCAAGAGCGGCATCTGCACGTTCGGGAATGGGAAAGAATCCAGTTAGTTCGACGGTCATTGCAAAGATCTATGGAGCAATCCCCCTGCCAAACGCGGTTGCACGAATAACGCGAGGGTTGACTGGGGGTACCTGCTTTTGCCTGAGCAGCGCGGAGTCATGGGGCGTATCGGAGGGCGAGGCAGCCGCGGCTTTGGGCGCGGAGAGCTTGGCAAGGCGGCGGAGGTGTGGGAAGCCGGGTGTTTCGACGTGTTCTGCAATTTCCGGCCCCTACTCGAGCGATTCGATATTTTGGGATCGACTGAGCCACCGAACGTGGCGCGGAAGACGTTCCACGGACTGGTGCCGGATGGGCAAGGGCGATTGATCTTCAACTTTGTGCCGCGAGAAAACCGGGCAATGGTGAATGCGATCGAGGTGTTTGCCCAGTGAGTTGGGTTGTTTGCGGAGTGAGCTAAAGCAGCATCCCGGCGATACACGCCGACATGACGTTGGCCATGGTCCCGGCCATGACGGCACGAAGGCCGAGACGGGCAAGGTCCGACTTGCGGGTGGGGGCGAGGGCGCCGATGCCGCCGATTTGGATGGCGATGGAACTCAAGTTGGCAAAGCCGCAAAGGGCGTAGGTAGCGATGGTGAAGCTCTTAGGGTCGAGAACGTCCTTGAGCTTGCCCAGGTCGATGAAGGCAACGAATTCGTTGAGCACCAGGCGCGTGCCCAGAAGTTGGCCGATGTTGGATGCGTCCTTCCAGGACACGCCCATCATCCATGCCGCCGGAGAGAAGACCCATCCCAGGAGTTGCTGCAGCGAGCTGGGCATCCAGCCCATGCCAGGGATGCCCTGGACCAGCCCGAAGAGGCCGTTGACCAAAGCAATGAGGGCGAGGAACGCCACGAGCATGCCGCCGATGTTGAGCGCGAGAAAAAGGCCGTCGCGAGCACCGGTAGCGGCGGCGTCGATGACGTTGACGCCGGGCTTTTCGACTTCGATCTTCACCGTGCCGGCCGTTTCGGGAATGCCAGTCTCGGGGATCAGCATCTTCGCGAGCACAAGCGTAGCGGGGGCCGTCATGATGACGGCGGTGAGCAGGTGTTCGATGGAGACGCCGGCCATGCTCACATAGGCGGCCATGACCGCGCCCGAGACGTGCGCCATGCCGGAGACCATGATGGTGAACAGTTCGCTTTCGGTCAGGTTCGGCAGGAACGGTTTGATGGTCAGGGGCGCTTCGGTTTGGCCCATGAATATGCTGGCGGCGACGTTTGTCGATTCAGCGCCGCTCACTCCCAGGAAGCGCTGCATGAAGACAGCCATCCAGCGGACGACGACCTGCATGACGCCGAAGTAATAAAGGATGGAGAATAACGAGCTGATGAAAATGACGATGGGCAGGACCTGAAAGGCGAAGACAACGCCGAAGCCTCCGTCGCGATATCCCAGCGGCCCGAAGACGAATTTGCTCCCCACTGCAGCGTACTCGAGAAGAGCATTGACGGCGGTAGATGCGGTTTGAAAGGCACGCCCGAATGGCGTCATCAAGACAAGGAACGCGAAAGCCAACTGCAGCGCGAGACCGATACCAACCGCGCGCCAACGTATGGCTTGGCGATTCGTGGAAAGGGCGTAGCAGATGAGCAGGACCGCAGCCAGACCGAGAAGGCCGGTGAATCGGTCCATACGGCGCTCCGTCTAGCTGACGACTTCGAGAATCAGTTCGCGATCTTCCGGCGCATCTTTGGAGAGCCGGAAGGAATCTTCGATCAAGTCGGCCGCGTCATCGAGACGCTCGTCACTTGTGTAGTAGATACGGCAGAGGACAGAACCGGTGTCGACCTTCATGCCGGTCTTCACTTCCAGGATGACGCCGACGGCGGGATCGATGGAATCTTCCTTGGTATCGCGGCCCGCGCCGATGAGCGCGGCGGCCTTACCGATCAGCTCGGCATCGATTGCGCTGATGTAGCCCGAGCGCGGCGAAGCGATTTCGCGGACGCCGGTGGCGTTGGGCAACAGGTCGAAGCGGTCAAGCACGTTCGGATCACCGCCCTGAGCCTTGATGACCTCTTTGAATTTGCGATAGCCGGAGCCGTCAAGCAGCATCTTCTGAGCAGTCTCGCGGGCTTCGTCGAGCGTCATGGTGATGCGGCCGAGGAAGATCATGCGCGCGGCGAGTTCAAGCGACAGGCGCGTCAGATCGGTGGGACCGGCATTCTGCAATGTCTGCGAAACTTCCATCACTTCGAGCGCGTTGCCGACGGCGAAGCCGAGCGGCTGATTCATGTCGGTGATGAGGGCGACGACACGCTTGTCGGCGCGGCGGCCAATGCTGACCATCATCTGCGCCAGCTTGCGGGCATCGGTCTGGCGCTTCATGAAAGCACCCGTGCCGACCTTTACGTCGAGCACGAGGGCGTCGACGCCTTCGGCGATCTTCTTCGACATGATGCTCGAAGCCACCAGCGGAATGGATTCCACCGTTGCCGTTGCATCGCGCAGAGCATAAAGCTTAGCGTCGGCGGGAGCGACCTCGGGAGTCGCGCCCATGAAAGCCAGATTGTACATCCGGAGCTGTTCGCGGAACTCGTCGACGGTGAGGTTGGTGCGGAAGCCAGGGATCGATTCGAGCTTGTCGAGCGTGCCGCCGGTGTGGCCGAGAGCGCGCCCGCTGATCATCGGAACCAACGCGCCAGCGGCAGCAGCCAGCGGAGCGGCGATCAGACTCGTCTTGTCTCCTACTCCACCCGTCGAGTGTTTATCCACCTTCACGCCCGGCACGGACGAAAGGTCGATCACCTCGCCTGAGCTGAGCATCGAGTTGCAGAGCACCGTGACTTCGTTATCGGTCATTCCGGAATAGAACGTGGCCATGAGAAAGGCCGCCATTTGGTAGTCCGGAATTTGGTCCTGCGTATACGCGTTGATGAGAAACTGAATCTCCTCGGCGGAGAGCTCTTCCCCGTCGCGTTTGCGCTGAATAAGGTCAACTGTACGCATGAATTGAGTAGGGTATCACGTTATCTGGTTGAAAGTAAAGGTAAGTATGAAGATGAGTTTGGCCTGTCGAAAGATGGCTGGCCGAGCGGCAAACAGAGCGTCTGGAGCGTAAGCGGAGGGAGCGCGGGAATCGGGAGCGGAGGTGTTCCCGAAAATAAAATTCGTCTAACAATTGCAGTCTGTAACAGAATTGTAACAGAATGAATTTTTGCCTATGATTCCTCCCGCCTCCCCCAAAATCCAACCCGCCCGTGTCCAGCCACCGGACCGGACGCGCTCAAACGATCTCCTTTGTTTTGTGGCGGCTTCTCTAGGGTTCCTGGGCGCCACCGGGTGCGGCCCGTCCTCCTCGGTGCAAGCCGTCAGCGGGCAACAACCGGCGAAGACGGTGGAAGTGGCGTCGGTGGGGGTGGTGAATCCGAGGCAGGAAGCCCTCAAGAGCGAGGTCGTACTCACCGGGGAATTCCGACCCTACCAGGTGGCTGACCTGCATGCCAAGGTCGCCGGGTATCTTCGGACGATTACGGTGGACGTCGGTTCGCGCGTGAAGGCGGGACAAGAAATCGCGTCGTTGGAAATACCGGAGATGGAGGCGGATTTGGCGGTGACGGCAGCCGAGCGTCAGCGGCGCGAGGCCGAGGTGCGGCGGGCGGGGGCGGACGTCGAGCGCGCGGAAGCTCAGAAGGAACTGGCACAGGTGTCGCTCGAACGATTGACCGCGGCGGCAACGGCGGAGCCGGGGATTATTGCCCAACAGGAGATCGACGAGGCGCGGGCGAAGCTGAAGGCGGCCGATGCGCAGGTGAATTCGGCGAAGGCGTCGGGCGAAGTGGAAGAGCGACAGGTGGGCGCCGCGCGGGCCGTGGAAAAGCGTGCCGCGGCAATGTGGCAATACCGGACGATCGTGGCGCCGTTCGATGGAATTGTAACGAAGCGGTTTGCCGATCAGGGGGCGATGATTCAGGCGGGGACGGCGTCGCAATCGCAGGCGATGCCCGTGGTTCGCGTAGCGGAGATACAAAGATTGCGGCTGGCGGTGAGTGTGCCGGAGTCACTGGTGCCGATGGTGCGCAACGGGACCGCGGTGCAGATTCGTGTAGGCGCGTTGAACCGGACGTTTGGCGGCACCGTGGCGCGGTTGACCAGCAACGTGGCTTCGGACAGCCGCACGATGGAGGCCGAGATCGACGTGGCGAACGGCAACCTGCAACTGACTCCAGGCATGTTCGCCGATGTCGTCTTGAAACTGGAAAAACGCGACGCCGGACTGACGATTCCCATCACGAGCGTGAACAATTCCGGCGGCAACCGGAGCGTGCTGGTGGTGAACAAGGCGGGACAGATTGAAGAGCGGGGCATCACGACGGGCATCGAATCGGCGGCGACGTTGGAGGTGCTGAGCGGGCTCGGCGCCGAAGACCGGGTGGTGGTTTCGAATCGCAGCCTGCTGAAGGCGGGCCAGCGGGTAGAAGCGAAGCTGGTGGCGGAAAACTAGATGCCTTCGTTTTCGATTCGCAATCCCTACTTCATCGTCGTGTGTGCGTTGATCGTGTGCCTTGTGGGGGGCACGGTGCTGTCGCGCATGCCGGTGGACATGTTTCCGAAGCTCGACCTGACGGCCGTGGTGACGGCCACGCTGTATCCGGGTATGCCGCCCGAACAGGTGGAGAAGAATATTACGGAGCGCCAGGAGCGCTTTTTTACGCTGGCACCGCGCATTGAACATATTGAGTCGCGATCGATGACGGGTGCGGGCATCATCAAGTTGTTCTTTCAGCCGGGGACGGATCCGAATGCGGCGACATCGACCGTTGCGAATTTGGCGCTGGCCGAGATGCGGCGCATGCCGCCTGGAACTCTGCCGCCCTATGTGCTGCAGTTCGACGCGTCGAGCCTGCCGATTTGCCTGATCGCATTGCGGGGAGAGGGCATGACCGAGGCGGCGCTGCGCGACGTGGGCCACTATCGTGTGCGCACGCAGGTCGCTAAGGTGCCGGGGGCCGCTGTACCGCCGCCATTCGGCGGACGCTACCGGCAGATTATGGTGTACGTCGACCCGCAGAAGCTCGAGGCGCAGGGGCTGTCGTCAATGGACGTGGTGCGCGCGGTGAACGAATCGAATGTGATTCTGCCGTCGGGCAATATACGCATCGGGCCGATCGACTACCCGATTTTCACGAACTCGCAGTTCACCGATCTGTCGGGCATCACGTCGCTGCCGTTGAAGAGCGTGAAGTCGGCGCAGGTGACCGTAGGCGATGTGGCCGTAGTTCGCGATGCCGCGCAGATTCAGTACAACATCGTGCGGGTGGATGGACAGCCGTCTGTTTATCAGCCGGTGCTGCGGCAAGGCGGCGACACAAACACGATCGCCGTGGTGAATTCGGTGCGGAAAGAAGTGGCGAACCTGCTCGACGTGCCGGACAACCTGGTGGCGCGGGTGGTGTTCGATCAATCGAACTTCATCAAGAACGCCATCAAGACGCTGGTGCATGAAGGCACGATCGGATTGCTGTTGACGTCGCTGATGGTGCTGTTGTTCCTGGGGAGCCTGCGCGCGACGCTGGGTGTCTTCTTCTCCATTCCGTTGTCGGCGCTGGCGGCGTTCATCTGCTTGTATGTGGCCGGGGGATCGGTAAACACTATGACGCTCGGCGGTCTCGCACTGGCGTTTTCGCGATTGATCGACGACTCGGTGGTGGTGCTGGAAAACATCTTCCGGCACCTCGACATGGGCAAGACAGCGCAGGCAGCCGCCATGGATGGCGCGAATGAAGTGGCCTTGCCGGTGCTGGCCTCGACGCTGACGACGGCGGTTGTGTTCTTCCCCGTGGTGTTCCTGTTTGGCGTGAGCCGCGACCTGTTTTCCGCTCTCGCATTGACGGTGGTGCTGGCGTTAATGGCTTCGTACTTCGTGGCTATGACGATCGTGCCGCTGTTCTGCTCCCGCTTCCTCAAAGCACCGTTGGAAGATCCGGCCCATGGGCACCCGCACGGAACGGGGGGTCCAAAGTGGTTCTTCTATTTCAACCGGATGTTCCTGTGGGTAATGGAACTGTATGACGTGATGCTGGCCAAACTGCTCAGCAGGCCGGTGTTCACCGTGGCGACCCTGATGACGATGTTCTTGCTGAGCCTGCTGATCTATCCGCGGCTTGGCACGTCGTTTTTCCCGCGCACCGATCCGGCGCAGTTTGTGATTAACCTGAAGGCGCCACTGGGCACGAGCCTTGACGTCACCGAACAAAAGGTGGAGCGCATCGAGCAACTGGTGCGTGGGATCGTACGGCCGGAAGACTTCGAAATGATGGTTTCGAACATCGGCGTGGTTCCCGATTTTTCCGCGATCTTCACGTCGAACTCCGGGCCGCACACGGCATTCCTGCAGGTGAGTTTGAAAGAGGATCACAGGGTCGGAAGCTACGAATACATGGCGCGCGTGCGCCAGAAACTGCGCGAAGAGATGCCGGAAATGACGGCATACCTGCAGACGGGCGGTTTCGTGGATGCCGTGTTGAATTTCGGTATGCCCGCGCCGATCGATGTTCAGGTGAGCGGCCCCGACTTGCCCAGTATCTTTAATACGGCCACGGGACTGGCGCGCCAGATTCGCGAGCTGGACGGCGTTTCCGATATCTACATTCCGCAGGATCTCGACTTGCCGGCATTGCGGATCGATATCGACCGGCGGCGGGCTTCGCTGTTGGGGCTCTCGCAGCGCGAGGTCGCGAGCAACCTCATCACGTCGGTGGCTTCGAACGCCATGATCGCGCCGACTTTCTGGACCGATCCAAAGAGCGGCAACGACTACTACCTGACGGTGCAGTATCCGGAGCGGTCCATACAAGCGGTCTCGGAACTGCGGGACATTCCGCTCAGAGGCGCCGGGTTCGGCATTACCAGCATGGACTCCGTGGCAAAGATTACGCGCGTGACTTCGCCCTCGGAAGTGGCGCACTTTGGCTTGCGGAAGGTTGTCGATCTATTCGTGAATTTGAAGGGTGAGGACCTGGGCTCGATGGGCACGCGAATTGAACAGCTGCTGGCGAAGACCGAATTGCCGAAGGGCATACGCATCGATCTGCGCGGTTCGCTGGAAGGTATGCGAGCTTCCTTCCAAAGCTTCGCGGTGGGACTGATTCTCGCCGTGGCTCTGCTGTACCTGATTCTGGTGGCGCAGTTCAAATCGTTCCTCGATCCGTTCCTGATCCTGCTCGCGGTGCCAATGGGACTGATGGGCACGCTAGGGCTGCTGTATGTGACCGATACGACGATCAACGTGCAGTCGTTGATGGGCGTCATCATGATGGTCGGCATCGTCGTATCGAACAGTATTTTGCTCGTCGAATTTATAAGGCGGCTGCGGGAAGAGGGAATGCCGTTGGAAGACGCCGTGCCCATGGCGGGCCGCGTGCGCCTGCGGCCGATTCTGATGACGTCGCTGGCCACGATCATAGGCCTGCTGCCGATGGCGTTAAAACTTGGCACGGGCAGCGAAGCGTATGCGCCGCTGGCGCGATCCATTATCGGAGGCATGACGGTTTCCTTGATTCTCACCGTATTTTTGGTGCCTGCCGCCTACAAAGCGGTGTACGCAAGGAAGCAGTCATGAGGCGCTTCCTAGTTGTGATGGCGGCATGCGCGGCGCTGCGGGCTCAAACCGCGCCGACGCTCACGCTGGAAGAGGCGGAGCGAATCGCGATCCAGAATCATCCACGCATTGCGGCGGCGAAGTTGGCGACAGCGTCGTCACAGGAAGCCGTTCACCAGACAAAGGCGATTCTGCAGCCCCAGGTGGGCGTGAACATGACGGGCTCGATAGCCGAACACGGATCGCTGCTCGGCGCGGGCCAACTGCAACCGCAGGCACTCTATTCGCGGTCGGCGGCCGGTGTCAGCGTAAGCCAAACGGTTTTCGATTTCGGGCGCTCGAAGATGCTCACGGCGGCCGCGGAAGCTCGCGCCGGCGCACAAGCAGAACGCGCGAATGCGGTGCGGTTGGAGGTGCAACTACGGGTTCGCGACGCTTACTACTCGGTGCTTCAGGCGCAACGGCAACTGAAGGCGCTGCGGGAAAACGTCGAGCTGCGTTCGCTCACGCAGAGGCAGATCGCCGCGCTGGCAAAGAGCAATTTGCGATCGACACTCGATGTCAGCTTCGCCGAATTGAATCTGGCCGAGGCCGAGCTGTTGCTGAATCGTGCCGAAAACGACGTGCGGGCCAGTGAAGTCGATTTTGCGGCAACGCTGGGCTTTCCCGACGGAAGGCGGTACGCGCTCGCCGAGCCGCCGGACCCACCGAGCCTGGAACCAGCGGCCGACGATCTGGTGACGAAGGCCATTGCCAGCCGGCCGGAGATTGCGGCGCTCAAGATGCAGATTCAGGCCAGCCGGCGTCAGGCCGACAGCGAGGCGCGCCAACTGCTGCCGAGCATTTCGCTGGTGGGGGCAGGCGGCTACTTTGGCCCGCGCGACCAACGGATTCATCCGAGTTACGGAGCCGCGGGTGTGAACGTGACCATTCCGGTTCTGACGGGCGGACTGTTCACCTCGCGGCGTAAAGAAGCGGAGTTGCGAGCTGAATCGGAGACGCAGGAGCTACGTGATCTCGAAGTGCGCATTGCGCGCGAAGTACGTTTGGCTTGGGTGGATGCGGACAATGCCCGGCAGCGGCTGGCGTTGACCTCGAAGGTGCTGGATCAGGCCGTGCGTACGCTCAGGCTGGCGCAGACCCGCTACGAGTTGGGCTTGAGTTCGATCGTCGAACTGGGGCAGGCGCAACTGAGCAGGACGCAAGGAGAAGTGAGTGCGGCGGCGGCGCGCTACGAATACCTGCGCAAGCGCAATTTGCTCGACTATCAGGCGGGCATGCTGCCCTAGTATTTGATGGCTGGGATAGGCACGCGATACTTGCCGTTCCAAACCTCGCCGAATAGCTCCAACAAAGGCCCTTGAATCGCGCCATTGGTGGCGGTGAGGTGAGGTCCACTTACGGAGAAGTTCTGGCCAAGCATGTCTGTTACCGCGCCGCCCGCTTCGAGAATCATCAACGAACCGGCAGCCATGTCCCAAGGGTTTAACCCGAATTCCCAGAAACCATCCAGGCGCCCACAGGCGACATAGGCGAGGTCGAGCGCGGCAGCTCCCGCGCGGCGCACACCATGGCTCACCATCGCGGCCTGATGGAAAAAGTGGATGTTGACGTTTTCGTGACGGCGGCGGCTGGGGAAGCCTGTAGCCAACAGCGACTCCTCAAGCTTCGGGCATTTGGAGACATGGATGCGGCGATTGTTCAAATACGCACCACCACCACGTTCGGCAGTGAACATCTCATCGCGCAGCGGATCGTAAACGACGCCGCAGATCAGTTGGCCAGCCTGCTCGAGCGCGAGCGTGACATTCCACATGGGGAAGCTGTGGGCGAAATTCGTGGTGCCGTCCAGTGGATCGACGTACCAGCGAAAATCGCTGGTGGCTTCGTGCGCGCCGGTTTCCTCAGCCAGCACGGAATGCGTGGGGAACTTTGTCTGGAGGCGTTCGAGAATCAACTGCTCGCTGGCTCGATCGGCCGCGGTGACGATATCGAACTCACCCTTGAGTTCAAACGCGGGGCGGCGCTCGGCGAATTGCAGCAGCAGCGCACCGGCCTCCCGCGCAATCGCGACCGCCGTTTCCAGATAAGCGGCCACTCAGGCAGCCTCGTACAAGTACATGATGTCGTGTTTGAAGATGAACAGATTCGGTTCGCCCGTGCGTGTGAGCCGGATGAAATTGAAATCGTAGTATTCGATGATGCCGGTGAACTCTTCGCCTTCAATCAGCTTCACGCAGACGGTGACGCCGTCGTCGATGAGGTGGCGGAGATAACGGATCTCTTCAAAGGTTTGTTCGGCGGGGCGCGATTTCGCTTTTGCGGCAGCGGAGGTCTTCGCGACAGGGGGTTTTGTGATCAAGGACAGCTCCAGAGAGTTATTCCTCATAATAGCCGCCACGGGAGATCGCCCGCAAACCCGGCTCTTTCAACTTCACTTCGATTGTGCGGAAAGAGCCCGCCGGCGCATGTGGCAGCGAACGAGGATAGTAGCCAAGCAGGTATTGCGTGCGCAGGTCGCGCAGGATCTCGTCGAAGGTGCGATCGAGGCCGGTGACGCCCGGGAAAAAAGCGCGGCCGCCTGTGGAGCGCGCCAGTTGCGTCAAGGCGTTCTCGCCACCGATATTGCGGCCCGCATCGCTGGTGATGGGGATGACGACGATGGGGTAGAGCACGACGTCGGCGCGATGCAGCGCGCGAAGGGCGGCGTGATAGTCCACGCGGCTGGTGGTGTCGCCGCCATCGCTGATGACGATAATTACGTGGCGGCCATCGCGGTTATCCAGGCGTTCGCTGGTGAGCATGAGCGCGTCGTAGAGCGAAGTCCCCGCCGTGGCCGCAAGCGACTTCAGTCCGCGCTCGATGCGGCTGGCGTCGCGTGTGAAGTTGGTAACCAAGGTGACTTCGTAATTAAACGAATACAGGGAAAGAGAATCTTGCGTATTCCCCTCCCTGGTGATCGCTTTCAGAAACCGCGCGGCGGCCGTTGTTTCATACTTCAGGTCTTTGGCCGTGGATCCGCTGGTATCGACAAGCAAGGAAATGGAGAGCGGCTGCGACGTCGTGCGCTCGAATACAGTGACAGTTTGCGAGACACCGGAGTCGACGACATCGAATGCGTCTTTTTCGAGCGATCCAACCATCGCGCCGCTCGCGTCTTTGACGTTGACCAGAAGGCGCACCAAGCGCACATCGGTGCGGAACGTGGGCGTCTGCGCCAAAGCCGCGGCAGCCAGCAGTCCCGCTAGGACTGCAACAGAGATTCGTCCCAATCGCCCTCCACCCACACTTCGCCGTCGGCGAAATATTCCTTTTTCCAAACCGGGACTGTTTTCTTCAGGCGGTTGATGCCCTCCAGCGCGGCATCGAACGCGGCGCGGCGATGTGGCGAGGTGACGACGACGGCGACACTGGTTTCGCCAATCTCCAACCGGCCTAGCCGATGCACCATGGCAATACGGCCGATCTCATGCGCGGCGGCAATTTCGGCGCCCAACTTAGCCATTACCTGAATTGCCATCGCCTCATAGCATTCGTAATCGAGGTAGCGCGTGGCCCGGCCTTTGGAGTTATTGCGAACAACACCTTCAAAGTTGACGAAAGCGCCATCGGTGGCCGCCAGCAGCTGCCGCGCGATCGTGCCTCCGTCAATGGGCTGCCGCGTAAGCCCGAAGAAGTGCCCGGCGGGAGTTTCAATGCTATGGCTCCACTCTCCGGCGCCGCCGCTCACAGGAGGCAGGAAGGCAACCTCGTCGCCATCGGCGAGCAGGGTGTCGCGCGAGGCGAACTCCTGATTGCGAGCCATCAGAATACTCGCTCCCATTTTCCGCAGTTCAGGCGACGGAGTTGCGTAGCGGTCGAAAATGGTTTGCAGGCTGGAGCCCGGAGGCACATCGATTTCGTCACTCGAGCGGCCGGCGATGTCCTTCACCGGCCCGAAAAACAGGACCTTTACGCGCACGATCGGTATGGTAGCAGACGCGCTGCGCGGCTCCGGAGTTTCCCCTAAGGGCGGTATACTTCTGAGGAATACGCGCACATCGTAGCCTTGGCGCGGGCGCGAGCTGGACAGCCGCCGCACCCTGGGCGACCCCGAACCCGGTGACGCCGGGCTTTTGCGCATCAAACGGAATGAACGAACAAAAAGAACGCGTCCACGAAACGAAGCTGCGCGTCCGCTATGCCGAAACAGACCAGATGGGCGTGGTGTACCACGCCAACTACATCATCTGGATGGAAGTGGGGCGAGTGGAGCTGTGCCGCGCATTAGGGATGCGTTATCGCGACCTGGAACGGAACGAACAGATCCACCTGGCGGTGGTCGACGTGGACTGCAGGTTCGCCCGCCCGGCGCTGTACGATGACGAGGTGACGGTGAAGGCCTGGGTTGCCGATGCAAATCCGCGCTTCGTGCAGTTCGGCTATGAAATGCGCAACGCGGAAACCAACGTCGTGCTGGCCACGGGCCACACGCGGCACGTGTTTCTCGGCGCCGACATGAAGCCGCGCAAGCTTCCCGCGGAGCACAGGTCCACGTTTGGCATCAAAGAAGGGTAGCGAAATGAACCGAAGAGCGTTCGTGGCGGGCATCGCGCCCGCGATCCTGCGCGGCCAGAGCGCACGGCGGCCGAATATCCTGCTGGCGGTTTCCGACGACCAGAGCTACCCGCACACATCGGCGATGGGCGATCCGGCCGTGAAGACTCCGGCCTTCGACCGCGTGGCCGAAGGCGGTGTGATGTTACGCAATGCGTTCAATGGAGCGCCCGGCTGCGCGCCATCGCGTGCGGGGTTGTTGACGGGAAGACACATTTGGACCCTGGAGGAAGCGGGCACACACGCGAGCCTGTTTCCGCGCAAATTTGCCGCGTATCCGGAGCTGCTGGAAAAGGCTGGCTATTTCACGGGGCTGACGGGCAAGGGCGCCGGGCCGTGCAATTTTAAGGCGACGGGATGGCCGCACAATCCAGCGGGACCGTCGTTCGACACGATGAAGGAATCGCCCGCGCTCGAGGGCATGAGTCCGCTTGACTATGCGGCGAATTTTGGAAAATTCTTGCAGCAGCGGCCCAAGTCGTCGCCATTCTGTTTTTGGTTTGGCTGCCAGGAACCGCACCGGATCTACAAGAAAGGCATTGGACTGGCGAGCGGCAAGCGAATCGACAGGATTGTCGTGCCTCCGTTCCTACCGGACACGTTGGAGGTGCGGCACGACATTGCCGATTACCTTACCGAGATCGAACACTTCGATCAGCACCTTGGGCGAATGCTCGACGCGTTGGAAAAATCGGGCGAACTGGACAACACGATCGTGATCGTGACAGGCGACAACGGCATGGCGTTTCCAGGTGCGAAGGCCACGATGCATGACTACGGCTGGCATGTGCCGATGGCGATCATGGCGAAGGGCCGGTTCAAAGGCGGCAGGATTTCCGACGATCTGGTGAGCTTTACCGATCTGGCGCCGACGATTCTTGAGGCCGCGGGCGTGGCACGTCCGGCGGGTCAGAATGGGCGCAGCCTGCTTCCGCTGCTGACGTCGAACCGAAGCGGCGTGATCGATCCGAAATTCGACGCCGTGTATGGGGGGCGAGAGCGGCATTCTCATGCACGGCGCGACAACCTGGGCTACCCGGCACGCGCTGTACGCACCCGCGAGTATCTTTACATCCGGAATTTCAAATCGGACCGGTGGATGGCGGGCGATCCTCCCGGCTATCGCGACATCGACGACGGGCCGACGAAGCAATGGATGATGGCCCACCGGAATGACGCCGCGGTGGAACCCCTATTCGAGGCCGACTTCGGCAAGATGCCGGCCGAAGAACTCTACAACGTGCGGCGCGATCCGGGGTGCCTGCAGAACCTGGCGAGTGACTCGGGGCAGGCCTCGATATTATCCGAGTTGAGTTCGCGGCTCGAAGGCGAGTTGACGCGTACGAAAGATCCCCGCGTGATGGGCAAGGGCGACATCTGGGAGAGCTATCCGCGTTATTCGCCGATGCGGCCCGAATTGGGCGGCTTTGCCAAAGAGGGCGAGTACAATCCGGCGTTTCAGAAGTAGACAAGCAGCCCCGAGCATAGACAGGCCGGCTGGCCGCCCGCCCGCGAACAGTTAGAGTTCAGCGGCTTTGGGGTCTTCCGGGAAGCGGCCTTTGTCGTCGACATCTACAAGCCACTTAGCGAGCTTCGTTCCCAGTTCCGTCTGCACCTTCTTATGCGCCGACGTGCCGGCAAGGTTGTTCACCTCGTGCGGGTCAGCCTGGATGTCGTAGAGTTCGACGTCGGGCTTATGCGGAGCCATGAACAGCGATTGAGTCGCGTTCAGTTTCCCGGCCGCGTACAACTCCTTCATCACACCAAGCGTGGGATAGCTGGTCTCGATGTAGGTGTTGTGCTGCGTGTACGGGCGTTCGGGCATGAAGTTGCGGATGTACTTGTAGCGCGACGTGCGTACGCAGCGGATGCGGTCGACAGTCATGTCGCAGCGATCGCGAGCGGCGAAGATTTCAGTGGGTGCCTTCGCGCCAGCGCCGAAAAGCATCCGGCCGTGCATGGGTTTGGGCATTTCGATTCCAGCCGCCTGGATTGAGGTGGCCGTCATGTCGAGCGCGGTGCACAGGTCGTCACGGACGGTGCCTGCGCGGTGGCCAAGCGATTTCGCGGCGTCGCCTGAGGCCCAGGTCATCATGGGGACACTGATGCCCGCATCATAGAGCCACTGCTTGCCGCGGATGAGGCAGCGGCCGTTGTCGCCAATGAAAAATACCAGCGCGTTGTCGAGCAGGCCGTCTTTCTTTAGCTCCTGCCACAGGACGCCGACGTCGGAATCAAGCAGGTCTACGGCATCTAGGAAATTAGCGTACTCGTCGCGCACGGTGGGATGGTCAGGCCAATAGGGCGGCAACTCGAGCTTCTTGGGATCGACGAGATACTTATTTTCGCGCCGGGCGCGGGGGAATTGCGGCCCTTTGTGTGGGGCGGTGAAATTGATCTGTGCATAGACGGGCTGGCCGGGCTTGCGGCCGTTCCAGTGAGGACCGTCGAAGTCGTGCTCAACCGTGAAGTTGAAATCGGTTTTGCCGGAGCCCGAGACGCCGTCACGAATTTTGCGGACGTTGGTGGTGTAATAGCCGGCCTGCTGCATGCGGTGCGAGATCAGGTCGACTCCGGCGGGGAGTCGGAAACCGTCTTTGCGATGGGAGCGGTGGTTGTGGGCTCCGGTGGCAATCTGGTAGACGCCGGTATTGAAGCCGCTGCGCGAAGCCGAGCAGACCGGGGCCGTAGTGAAGCAATGGTCGAACCGGACGCCCTCTGCGGCAATGCGGTCAAGGTTGGGCGTGCGGACTTGCGGCATGCCGTAGCAACCCAACTGCTTGCCCATATCTTCGCCAATGATCCAAATGATGTTGGGTTTGGTTGAGGCAGCGGCGCGCAAGGAGTGAGCGGGTATGAAGGCCGGTGCGGCGGCTGCGAAGAATGATCGTCTATTCATCGACTAGCAGCATATCAGGCGAGGCAGGCTCATTTGTTAGCATGAAAAGTCCCCCCCATGCTGCAAACCGTACCGGGTATTCTGTCGCGTATCGCGGAGCACAAGCGCGCCGAAATTGCGGCACGCGTGTGGAATCGCGAGGAACTGGAAGGCAAGGCTACGCGGCTTGCGGCGCAGCGGCGGGGGTTCCGGAAAGCCCTGCTGGAGCGGACGCCGGCGATTATTGCGGAGTCGAAAAAAGCCTCACCCAGCAAGGGCCTGCTTCATGCCGATTACGATCCGGCGGCCATTGCGGGCCGCTACACCGAGGGCGGAGCGGCGGCGATGTCGGTACTCACCGATGAGAAATACTTTCAGGGCTCGCTGGAGGATTTGAAAATCGCCCGGCGGCATACGCCGGTGCCGGTGTTGCGCAAAGATTTCACCATCGACGAACTGCATGTAGTGGAAGCCGCGGCGGCGGGTGCGGATGCGATCTTGCTGATCGCCGCGATCCTGACCACCGAAGAGATGAAGCGGTTTCGAGAGCTCGCGGCGAGTTTTGGCGTGGACTCGCTGGTGGAAGTGCACGACGGCGAGGAGTTGATGCGGGCGCTCGATTCCGGAGCGGAGATTCTCGGGGTTAACAACCGCGACCTGCGTACGTTTGAAGTAAAGCTGGAGACGTCGCTGGACCTGGCGCCGCGGATTCCTTCGAATGTCGTTCGCGTGAGCGAAAGCGGCATTCATTCGGCGGCCGATGTGAAAACTCTTCGCGAAGCGGGTTACGAGGCATTCCTGGTGGGCGAGCATCTGATGAAGGCGGCCGATCCCGTGGAAGCATTGCGGGCGCTCACATGCTCATAAAGATTTGCGGCATCACGAACTCCGGAGACGCGCGCGATGCGGTCGCTGCCGGCGCGACGGCGCTCGGCTTCAATTTCTATTCGAAGAGCCCGCGCTATGTCACGCCCGAGGCATTGGCGGAGTGGATTGGTGAAGTTCCGTCCGGTGTTTTGCGAGTTGGCGTGTTCGTCAATGCCAGCGCGGCGGAAGTGTCGAAATGTGTCGAAATGTGTCGTCTCGACA
>JBDTVQ010000037.1:0-28172 GCA_040007195.1 Acidobacteriota bacterium
CCAGCGCTCCATGCTCGGCATACGTTTGCTGTAGCGCCTCTTCAATTGCCCCATACTGCCGCACATCGCAGGCATGGCCCGATGCCCGCAGCCCGCGCGCCAGCAACCCCTCTACCGCGCCCGCCATTTTTTCTTCGTTGCGTCCCACCAGCACCACGCGCGCCCCCAGCTCGGCAAATCGCCCCGCAATGCCCAGCCCGATCCCGCTCGTCCCGCCCGTGAAGAACGCCGTCTTGCCCGCGAACAATCCCTCGACAAATACACTCACTTCGCACCTGCCCATAACCGCTTCAACATCGACACCTGCCCTGCATGATACAAATCGTGCGCCGCAATCCCGCGCACCAGATATAGTTGCCTCTCCGTTAGCTCCGACATCCCCGCCACTACCGCGCGCAGCTCCTTGTGCTCCCGCCCCAACAACGCAACCTCCCGCTTCCACTCCACCTCGCCCGCGCCGGCCTCCGGCCGCGCAAACCAGTTCGATCCTCGCAACACGAACGATCCCCGCTTCTCCCCCGTCAACGTCCGCCGTACCGAATACTTCCAATACGCCGCATGAACCGTCAGCTCCCAAATGTTGTGCCGCCCCCCGCGCGGCCGCCACGCCGCCGCTTCCGCCGTCACCCCCCGCAACGTCCCCCGCAAATTCGGCCCATGCCACGCCTTCGTGTCGTAGGCTGCGTCCATCCATACCAGCAGTTCCGCTGTATCCATGCGCGTATCCTACACGACTCGGCATCCGCCGCGCCCCGCCTCGCTCCACACCCCGCCCAAGAAAAATCCGCCGGTGACGGCACTACTTCAGCAAGCCATGCCCGCCGCCAAACAAGTCGCTCCCGCCGCCCCGGACATCGCCATCGAATCCATCGAGCGCCGCATCTACCTCATCCGAGGCCAAAAGGTGATGCTCGCCTCCGATCTCGCCGAACTCTACCAGGTGGACACCTTCAATCTGAACAAGTCTGTGAAGCGTAACATCGACCGCTTCCCGGAAGATTTCATGTTCCAGCTCACCCCGGCCGAGACCGCCAACTTGACATTCCAAATTGGAATCTCAAGTTGGGGCGGCCGCCGCACCCAACCGTATGCTTTCACCGAACACGGGGTAGCCATGCTTGCATCCGTCCTCCGTGGAAAGCGCGCCATCGCCATGAACATCCTGATCGTGCGCGCCTTCATCAAACTCCGCGAAGTTCTCGCGTCCCACAAAGAACTCGCCGCCCGCATAGAGAGCCTTGAAACCCACCAGCGCCGCCACGCCTCGGTCATCAACCTGCTGGCCGACGAGATCGAACAGTTCAAATCTCCTCCGCCCGCGCCCAAGCGTCCCATCGGTTTCCCCGCCGCGGAGCGCCGCTAACCATTCCGGGCGTGTAGCCGCCGCCGGCTCCTCACCTCGCCAAGAGAAATCCGCCGCTCGCGGCACTACTTCCTCGAGCCATGCCCGCCGCCAAGTGCCGACTTTCCGGCTCAACGAAGCCGTCAAACGAAACAACAAGCGGTTCCCCGAGGATTTCATGTTCCAACTCAACCCATCCGAGCGGGACTCTTTGATATCGCAATTTGCGATGTCAAACCCCGGCCGCGGCGGCAGGCGGACTCTGCCCTATGCCTTCACCGAGCATGGAGTAGCCATGCTTTCCTCCGTGCTCAACAACGAACGCGCCATCGCTATGAACATCCTCATCGTCCGCGCGTTCATCAAACTCCGCGGAGTCCTGGCCTCGCAAAAAGACCTCGCTGTCCGCATCGACAATATTGAAACCCACCAGCGCCGCCACGCCTCGGTCATCAACATCCTCGCCGACGAGATCGAGCAGCTTAAAACCCCGCCGCCGCACAAACGCCCCCTCGGATTCCCCGCAGCGCGAGCCACCCTCTAAACTAGACAATTGGCCCCCGCCCTCCAGTTCCATATCGAAGCGATCTGCCCGGTCACCGGTGCGCGCGCCGGTGTTCTCGAAACCCCGCACGGACCCATCCCCACCCCCGTCTTCATGCCCGTCGGCACGCAGGCCACCGTCAAAGGACTCACCCAGCGCCAACTTGCAGACGACCTCGACGCCCGCATCATCCTCGGCAACACCTATCACCTCTACCTCCGCCCCGGCCACGAGTCAATCGACCAGCTCGGCGGCCTCCACGGCTTCATGAACTGGAATCGCGCACTGCTTACCGATTCCGGCGGCTTCCAGGCCTTCAGCCTCTCGCAGCTCACCAAGGTTTCCGACGACGGCGTCCTGTTCAGCTCTCACCTCAACGGCGACCGCCACCTCTTCACGCCCGAGTCCACCGTCGACACCCAGCTCGCCCTCGGGTCCGATATTTGCATGGTGCTCGACGAGTGCCTGCCCTATCCGTCTTCCCATGAGATCTCGCGCGTCTCCATGGAGCGCACCATCCGCTGGGCCGGGCGCAGCTTCGATCATTTCCGCGTCCGCATGGCCGAATCCCCCCGCAACCAGCACCGGCCCAACCCCCTGCCGCAAGCCCTCTTCCCCATCGTTCAGGGCTCCATGTATCCGGACCTCCGCGCCGAATGCGCCCGGCGCTTAGTCCAGCTTGACGCGGAAGGATACGCCATTGGCGGGCTCAGCGTCGGCGAGCCGCGCGGCCTCAGTATGGAAATGACGGAGGCTGCCGTACCCTATCTTCCGGCCGATCGTCCCCGGTACGTGATGGGGGTGGGTACCCCTGAGGAGTTACCTGAGTACGTGGCCCGCGGCATCGACATGATGGACTGCGTCATGCCCTCGCGCAACGCCCGCAACGGCTGCCTATTCACCTCCCAGGGCAAGCTCATCATTAAACATGCTCGATATAAAGACGACGGCCGGCCCCTGGACGAGTCATGCTCCTGCTACACCTGTGCCCATTACTCGCGCGCCTACCTTCGCCACCTATTCATGGCGGGCGAAATCCTCTACTCCACCCTGGCTACCCTCCACAACCTTTACCGGTATCTTGACATCATGCGGGCGATCAGGCAGGCTATTGTGCTTGGGACATTTCCCAGATTTCTAGATTCCGTGCGGTCCCAGCCGGTGGAAGATTCGTTGTAGCTTCCGCTGCCTTCCCAGATCTCCTGCATCTCAAGGCAGTCACGCTTGCAGCGGTATTCTGCCTCCGCATCTGGCGCCCACTCCGAGGCGATCGTGGTTCTTGGCTTTTTACTCCTGCTCCAATCGGCGCCGCAAGGCAACCCCGTCATTCAGTTCCTGCCGCTGATCCTGATCTTTGGTATCTTCTATTTCTTGCTCTTCCTTCCCATGCAAAGGCAGAAGAAGGCCCAGCAGAAAATGTTAGGAGAACTCCAGAACGGCGTCGTCGTGGTCACAAGCGGCGGTATCATTGGTACGATTACGGGGGTCGACGGGGATACACTCACCTTGCGCATCAAGCCGGATAACGTCCGCCTGCAAGTCGCCCGCTCCGCTGTAACCACCGTCGTTTCCGAAGAGAACAAATAAGCCATGTATAAGAATTTGAAGTTGAAGGGACTGATCATCCTGGCGGTCCTGTTGGCCTGCACCTACTCGATCATCGGCATTCCCAGGTCCAAGGCCGAGCTGGTGGAGAACTTCCACAAGAACATCCGGCTCGGGCTGGATCTCCGCGGCGGCAGCCACCTCGTCCTGCAGGTTCAGGTGCAGGACGCCTTTAAAGCCGATGCCGATCAGGCCATCGAGCGCATGAAGGACGAGATGGGCAAACAGTCCATCACCTACACGTCCATCGAGCGCAACGACCCCGTGTTCGAGAACGCCGATAAGATCGAACTCACCGTGAAGGGCGTGCCGCTCGACAAGACGGGCGCGTTCCGCACCCTGGCCTCGGACTATCTCGCCCAGTACAACATGACGTCGATCAACTCGACCGACTACCGCTTCAACATGAAGCCGACCGAAGCGCTCGCCGTGCGCAGGCAGACCGTGGTCGCCGCGATCAACACCATCGAGAAGCGCATCAACGGCCTCGGCCTGGCCGAATCCACGGTCCGCCAGCGCGGCCGCAGCGACGGCGAATCCGAAGTGCTCGTCGAAATGCCCGGCGTCGACGACCCGGCGCGCATCAAGCAGATTTTACAAACCGCCGCTATGCTCGAGATCACCTCCGTGCAGGGTGGTCCGTTCTCGACTCCCGAACAGGCGATGAGCCAGAACAACGGCGTGCTGCCGTTAAATACGAAGCTCGCCAAATCGGTTCCCCGTGGCCAGGGCGACGTCGAAGGCTGGTACATCGTCAGCCGTACATCGGTCGTTACCGGGCGCGATCTGCGCAACGCCCGCGCCGGGCGCGACGAAATGGGCAAGTCCTCCACCGACTTCACGCTGTCGCAGGAAGGCGGCCGCAAGTTCGGCCGTTACACCGAGCAGAACATCGGCCAACGCTTGGCCATTTTGCTCGACGGCCAGATCCGCAGCGTGGCGACCATTCAAAGCCGCATTGAAGATTCGGGCCAGATCTCCAACATCGGCACCGAACAGGAAGCCGCCGACCTCGCCTTGGTGCTCCGGGCCGGATCGCTGCCCGCCAGCGTCATCTATCTCGAAGAGCGCACCGTCGGGCCTTCGCTGGGCGCCGACTCCATCCGGCAGGGCTTCATCGCGGGCCTCGCCGGACTCATCGCCGTCATCGTCATCATGCTGCTCTACTACAAAAAGAGCGGTATCAATGCGACGATCGCCCTCGTCATCAACGCCGTAATTTTGATCGGTGTCCTCGCCTGGTTCGAGGCCGTGCTCACGCTGCCCGGCATCGCCGGCGTCATCCTTACGATCGGTATGGCCGTCGACTCCAACGTGCTGATCTTTGAGCGTATCCGCGAGGAGTTGCGCGCGGGCAAGGCCATTCCGGCGGCGATTGAAGCGGGTTTCGACCGCGCCTTCCTCACCATCATCGATACGCACGTAACCACGGTCGTCAGTTGCGCCTTTCTGTTCATCTTCGGTAACAGCGCGGTAAAGGGCTTTGCCATCACCCTGGTGATCGGTTTGATCGCCAACGTCTTTACCGCCGTCTTCATCTCTCGCGCGATCTTCCAGTGGGAGATCAACCGCGATCCGAAGATGCAGGAGTTGAGCATTTGATGTTTAGCGCCCCCGCGTTTGCGAGCCGGGGCCATGCTCGAGTAACGATTGTGATAATTTTTGAAAGTCCAACCCAGGGAACAAATCAGGAATCGCCGGTGTCTATTGGTCTGAGGCCTAGAGACCGGCGGTAATCCAATATGCAGATTTTCGCCAATACGAATTACGATTTTCTGGGCAAAAAAGTGCCCTTCATCATCTTTTCGCTGCTGCTTACGGCGGCCGGGCTGATCAGCCTCGCCGTCCACGGCGGGCCGCGTTATGGAATTGATTTCAAGGGCGGCACGCTGATGTACGTGAAGTTTGCCAACCCGCCGCACGAAGACGAGATACGGAAAGCCTTGAGCGACAAGATCAAGGGGGAAATCTCCGTACAGCGAATCGTCGGTTCAAACGAACTGATGATCGGCACCGAGATTGCCGGCGAGCAGCAGTTGGAAGCCGAGCGCGCCCAGGTGCGCAATACGCTGGCTGCCAAGTTCGGCGGCGTCGCGGAAAAGCCCGACTTTCATTCCGTCGGCCGCGCCGAACTCACGGAAGCCCTGCGCACTCCCATGCAGAATCTCGGCCAGAATCTTTCCACCGAGCAACTGCAGGACATCGCCACAAAGATGCTCGCCTTTCGCGACACGCCCCCCCAATCGGGACTGATTTCCAACTTTGATGAATTAAAGAATGCCGAAGGTGTTCCCGCGCAGGCCATTCAAGCGCTAAAATCTGAATTCGCGCTTTCGCCTTTCGTCATTCGAAGCGCGGAAATGGTCGGCCCCAAGATTGGCGCCGAACTCCGCCAGCAGGCCATCATGGCCACGTTGTTCGCCCTCGGCGGAATGCTCATCTACATCGCTCTCCGTTTCGAGTGGATCTACGGCGTCGCAGCCGTAATCGCCGTCTTCCATGACACGATCGTGACGATCGGCCTGTTCTCGATCTTCGGTAAAGAGATTTCGCTCACCGTCGTTGCCGCCTTGCTCACCCTGGTCGGTTATTCGATGAACGACACCATCGTCATCTTCGACCGTGTGCGGGAGAACGTGAAGTCGATGCGGCGCGAGTCGCTCAGCGAGATCATCAATCTCAGTGTCAACCAGACGCTGTCGCGAACGGTCATGGCCTCGGGCCTCACGTTCATGACCGTGCTCGCGTTGTGGATCTTCGGTGGTCCAGTGCTGAACGGCTTCGCCTTCGCGCTGGTCATGGGAATTCTGGTAGGAACGTATTCGTCGGTTTTTGTCGCAAGCCCGATTGTCATCTGGTGGCACCAGCGCATGAGTGCCCGTCATCGGTCGGCCGCGGCGGCCTCGACCGCTCCGCGGACCGGTACTGAGCCGCGGGTGAAGCCGGATGACAAAAAGGTTGAGAAGAAAGAAAAAACCAAAACCGCGCGTAAGTAGTACCTTTCGCCTTTGCGGTGCGTGCGAGTGCTGGTATGATATGACCTTCGCCAAACGGAGGATCCGCCCGGTGAGGGTGGAGAAGGGAACTGGAAATTATGTTTGAACAGAGCTTGATCGAAAGCGACGGCAAGACACGCAAGTCGTCTTCCGTGTTGATTTCCACGCTCATTCAGATTGGACTGCTCGCCTTTGCCGTGATCATTCCAATGATCTGGTTTGAGACGTTGCCAGGTGTCCAATTGACGACCTTCCTGGCGCCTCCGCCGCCTCCACCCCCGCCGCCGCCGCCGCCGGCCGCGCCGATCAAAGTGGTGAAGGTGATTCCCCGCCAGTTCGACGCCGGCCGCCTGATGGCCCCGAAAGTCATTCCGAAAGATATCGCCGTGATCAAGGAAGACGAGTTGCCTCCCCCCTCGGGCGCGGTGGGCGTCGTCGGTGGCGTACCGGGCGGAGTTCCCGGCGGCCAGATGGGCGGTGTCATTGGCGGAATCATCGGTGGCATACCGACTGCGGCGCCGCCGCCTCCTCCGCCGGTGAAGGAAGCTCCCAAGCCCGTAACCCCGAAAGTGATTCGCGTCGGCGGCAACGTACAGTCCGCCAAACTGGTTCGCCAGCCCAAACCGGTCTATCCGCCGCTGGCACGTCAGGCGCGCATCCAGGGACAAGTTAAGTTCACCGCCGTCATCGGTAACGACGGCACTATTCAGAATCTGCAACTCATCAGTGGCCACCCGCTTCTGGTGCAGTCGGCTCAGGACGCCGTGCGGCAGTGGGTGTACCAGCCCACGTTGCTCAACGGAGAACCCGTTCAGGTCATCACGCAGATCGACGTCAATTTCACACTGACCCAGTAATCTCGCGGTTCTGGGCCTTTTTCGAATAAATCAACTCGCAGGAGAAACCAAAATGCTAGTAAACCTTCAACTCTCTGCCTTCCTGCTGCTGCAGGAAGGTGGAGCCGTAGGATTCGACTTGTTGTCGATGTGGAACCAGATGGGCTGGCCGGCACGCCTGGTCGTCATCGTGCTCTTCATCATGTCGGCGTATTCGATCGGCATCATGATCGACCGCCTGATGGCCTTCTCGGCCGCGCGTAAACAATCCCGCCTCTTCGCTCCGGCCGTCGCGGGTGCGTTGCGCGAGGGAAAACTGGACGAAGCAATCAAAATCGCCGATCGCTACAAGAAGTCGCACTTGGCCAAGGTAGTCGTCGCCGGTTTGCAGGAATTCAAGGCTCACGATATGAGCTCGGACATTTCCGGTGAAACGATCGAAGCCAGCCGCCGCGCTCTCGAGCGCGCCGAAGCCATCGTGCACGCTGAACTGAAACGCGGCATCGCGGCGCTGGCCACCATCGGTTCGTCGGCTCCGTTCGTCGGATTGTTCGGCACCGTCGTCGGCATCATCAACGCGTTCAAAGGTATTTCGTCGGAGAAGTCGACCGGTCTCGGCGCCGTCGCGGGCGGTATTTCGGAGGCCCTTGTGGCGACCGCAATCGGCCTGTTCGTCGCCATCCCGGCCGTGTGGATGTTCAACCTGTTCACGTCGAAGCTGGAATCTCTCGACGTCGAAATGGGCAACAGCTCTTCCGAATTGATCGACTACTTTATCAAGCGTTCCGGCGCGAAGGCCGGCGCGGGCAAGTAGCCCTCGGTTCATTACCCGCAGTCTGATTTGCGTATCCGCGAGTTGATTTGGGCACTACGTGGAGGCTCCCCGTCCGGGGGAGCCTCCACCAAGGCCCGCACGCGGGAGTGAAGAGGAGAGTTTCTCAATGGCCAAACAAAAAGCTCCGCCGCCAGTATCCGACATCAACGTGACCCCGATGGTCGACGTGATGCTCGTGCTGCTCATCATCTTCATGGTCATCACACCCATGCTCTCCAAGGGTGTGAGCGTCGACCTGGTGAAGACGAAGAATCCAATTCCCATGCAAGCCGCCGACCGCGACGATGCGGTTCTGATTGCGGTAACGCGGGACGGCAAAGTCTGGCTCGAAACCACTCAGGTTACCCCGGACACCCTGCCGAATAAAGTAAAAGACATCCTGACCAACCGCGTCGACAAAACCTGTTTCGTAAAGGCCGACATGCGCGCCCAGTATGGAACCGTGGTGGACGTTGTGGACAACCTGCGCGCAGCCGGCGTTGACCAGTTGGGATTGCTGACCGAAAGCACGGAAAAGACAAAGATGGAAGAGACGCCCAAGCCCGGCGCGTAATGGGACTGCTCCCCGTGATGGGGGCTGCCCGCGTCGAGATGGATTCAGGATTAAGGAGAAACCCTCATGTCAATGTCAGCTGGTGGTGGTGAAGGCGGAATTAAGTCGGAAATCAACATGACGCCGCTCATCGACGTGCTGCTCGTGCTGTTGATCATCTTCATGGTGATTACGCCGCTCACGCCGAAGGGCCTGGAAACGCTTGTGCCGCAGCCGCCTCCGCCGGGCACGCCGCCCAGCAAGGCGGACGACCGCACCGTGGTGGTCATTATCGAAAAAGACAAGTCCATGAAGATCAACTCCGAGGTAACCACCGAGGAGCAGCTGGGGCCGCGGCTTGAAGAGATTTTCAAGACCCGCGCCGAGCGCATCATTTTCGTCAAGGGCGATCCCGACGTCGAATACCAGTACGTTGCCCGCGCCATCGACATCGCCAAGGGCGTCGGTATCGATAAGGTCGGTTTGATGACAGCCAAGATGGAGGAGGGCAACTAGGCCCTCGGAAGCGGATCGAAGGAGTAATTTCATGCGCAGCAACATTCACCTTGCGGCCGCGGGCCTGTCCATCGCCGCCCTGCTCATCAGCGCCACCGGATGCGAAAAGCTGAGAGCGCGCGACAACCTGAATAAGGGCGTGCAGGCGTTCAAGTCGGCCAAGTTCCCCGAGGCCGTAGAGTACTTTAAGGTCGCCACCGATCTCGACCCGACCTTTCCCACGGCGCGCCTCTATCTGGCCACGGCATACATGAGCCAATACATCCCCGGTGCCGAGTCGCCGGAGAACCTGGCGATGGCCAAGAGCGCGCACGACGAATTCGCGAAGGTTCTCGATCAGGACCCGAAGAACGCCGTCGCGCTGGCATCCATCGCTTCTTTGTACTATCACCAGAAAAAGTTCGACGACGCCGAGACCTGGTACAAAAAGGTAATCGACGCCGATGCGAACAACAAAGAGGCCTACTACACGCTGGGCGTCATCGCCTGGGGCCGCACGTTCCCCAAGCGCATGGAAGCGCGCGCCAAGCTCGGCATGAAGCCCGAGGATCCAGGCCCGATCAAAGACAAGAAGGTCCGCGAAGAGCTGGCCGCCGCCAATTTGCCCGTCATCGAAAACGGAATTAAGGAACTGGAAAAGGCCATCGAGATCGACAAAGAATACGACGACGCGATGGCGTACCTGAACCTGCTGCATCGCGAGCGCGCCGACCTGCAGGAGAGCGCCGAAGCCTACAAGAAGGACATCGACATGGCCGACGCCTGGGTGCAAAAGACGCTGGAAACGAAGAAGATCAAGAACCAGCGCCTAGAGCAAAAGGCCGGCTCCGGCATCACGATGGAAACCGCGAAGTAGACTAATTTATCTGATTTACCGTACGCCTGCTTCCCCCGCGGAGGCAGGCGTTTTGTGCCTTTGGACGGGCACTTTCGTCGAAGGCACGGAGTCCAAACGGGCATGGCAATGAATACCGGCTCGCAAGCTCAGATCAACGTGACCCCTCTCATCGATGTGCTCCTGGTGCTGCTGATCATCTTCATGGTGATTACTCCGCTCACGCCGCGTGGATTGCAGGCAGAACTGCCGCAGCCCTCCGATTCGGCGATGGAGGTCACACCGGCCTCTTCGCTGGTATTGTCGATTGACGCGCTGGGCGCCGTGCTGTTGAATCAGGAGCCGGTGCGGGTGGCCGATCTGCCCAAGCGGCTGGTGCAGGTGCTGGCTGTGCGCGCCGAGAAGATGGTGTTGGTGAAGGGCGATGCCGCACTTCAGTATGGCGATGTGGCGGAGCTGATCGACATAGCCAAGGGCGCGGGCGCGAGCCGCATTGCGCTGCTCACCGAGCGCGCAATGCAGCGGCGCTAGGGATTCCCCGCCATGTGTCGAGCACCAGCCTGAACTCTTCGGCCTGCGCACTTAGAAACTGCTCCATGAAATCGGCCGCCTCGGGCAGCAGTGCGCCCACTTCATTCTTCGCCGCGCTTTCCGGCAGGTAGAGCGCCTCCAGCAATGGTTCCAGGGGCCGGGGAAGTGCGCGCCCCGTCGCTTTCAAACGCCGCTGAACGGCTTCCGGTGTGGAGGCGAACCAGACTTCGGAGCTATCCAATGTCTCGGCGAGAAGTTGAAGCTGAAGAATCCACCAGAAATCCCGTACCGGATGACGCTCCGCCCATTCGCCGGGGCAAGGCAAGTGGCTGCGATTGGTGGCAATCCACAGGGCTTCCTGCACGGCAAAGCGCAGCCAGGGTGTGACGGCATGGGGCCCTCCACCGGCGCCCTTCGAATCAAAGTGCACATGCGGCGCCAGGAAGGACTCGGCGCGGCGGCGGCGAACCAGATGGCCCAGCGGGAGGGCGCCTTCGGGGGCGTTCCAGAAGAGATGCACCGGCGCCGGCAAGTCCTCACAGGCATTTTGATGCTGGCGAATCAGATCCGGCCAGCCTTTGCAGGCAGGGGCATCGCCCGTCAGTTCCACGAGAACTGTACAATGGGGCGGCTTGTGAAAGACCGACGGCACGGCGCGCAATCCACCGAAGGCGTTGCCGCACATAGAATGGAATGCCTCTTGCAGCCAGTCGAGATGTTGCTGCACGCGTTCATCGATCCGCAGTTCGGCCAGAGGGGCGTCGACTACGATTTCGGCTGGCCGGCCAGACATTCCAAACTCAGTCGACGCGAGGGATGCGAGCAGCCTGCGCGTTTCGCCGAACATGTAATGAACACTTCGCGGTCCGGCGCCGCGCACCGTTTGCCGGTATCCACTTGCGGCCGCCGCTACCAGTTCGGTCGCGAGCGCGCGGGATTCACCGTCCATTTCGGCGGCTCTCGCCGCCAGCGCCTCAATCCGATCGACCTCTGCTTCCCCACGCAAGAAGCGGCGCTCTGCGCGAGCCAACTCGCCGGCCATACGCGCTGCCACGCTGGTGGCGAGAATCGGGTCTTCCGCTGTTGTGTCCCGGTCAAGCAATAGTCTGGTTGTGACCCGCCAGCACAGCACAAGGCCGTAGATCATGGCTGGCCCTGCATCCTCGTTCGTTTGCGGCTGCACACGGGCCATCGCGCGGGCGCCCCACAGCAACTTCATGGAACTGGGGCCATCGCGCAGTGCGTACCTTACCGTTGCCCGCCGTTCGTACTCTTCCTGCAAAAAACCGGCGCCAAGCCACAAGACATTCTTATCCAGAATTGGTAGATATCCGGCAAGTTTTTGATAGGCGAGGTAAGCAGCGGGGTTGGCGGCCAGGGGCTGGCTACCGATCAGAATCATGTCGATGTCACTGATGCCGGGTTGAATGCTGCCGCGCGCCATTCCACGGCGCGCATAAACGGCAACCACTCCGGGCTGCCGCCGTAACAGCGCGACCGCGGCATGTTGTGCGGCGGCATAGGCCGCGCGGTACAGCCAGCGCAGCGGGCCCCAATCGCTGTGGATCATGACCCAACGGACCCAGCGGTAAATTGCGGTGCGCATCGAGGTCATGCAACCGGGCTATTCGGCATGTCCGTAATCGCCCACGAGCAGCCCGTTCATGTCGGGCAGCAGCCCGGCCTGGCCCTGCCGCTCGGAGATTACCTCCTGCATGGTTCGGCCAAACCAGATCGCGTGCCGCTCTACTGATGCATCCAGGCGCGATCCGCTGAGGCCGTGCTTCATGCCGATGCGGCGCATGGTATCCACCATCTTCCGCTGGTCCTGCAACGTAAGGCGGACGCCGTCGTGATCGCGGTAATGATAGAGGGGCTTTTCGACGATTGCCGCCGAGGCGCCCTGTTCGAGCATCGACCAGATCAGATGAAAATCGTCAATCCCCGGCGTGTCGCCAAGCGATTCGTCGACGCCGCCGGCTTCGAGTACCTTCGATTTCCGGAGCAGAAAGAAGTGTTGCAGGTAGGCGGCCTGGTGCTCCAACTCCGTCTTGGAACGGTACACGGCGTTGGTGGCGGCTTTCCACGGGCGATGCACGGGAGTGACGCCATCGGCGGCGAAGGTAAGCATCTGCGTGCTGGTGATGTCGGCATCGACGGCCAGTGAGTCCTCGATGGCCGTTGGCGCCAGCCAATCGTCGGTGAGCAGAATTCCGAAGCGTGCGGCGAGGGACACTTCGATGCCTTCGTTCAAGGCTTGGGGAAAGCCCGGGCGTACTTGCACGAGGATGCGCACGCGCGAGTCCTGGCCGGCGAAGCGGTCGACAATCGCGCGGTTCGAAGCGCACGTCTTTCCGCTGACCACAACGAGAATTTCGCAATCGGCGGTTTGCTCCACGGCCGACTGCATGGCTTTGGTCAAAAACTGGTCGTTTTGATTGAGCAGGGGGACTAACAGCGTGGCAGCAGGAGGCTTCGACGGGCCGGACATTGTTCCATGCTACGCCATGCCATCACCGGTTCTGCCATAGGGGAAAAGCCTGAGAGGCCATGGATACCGCAATCTCAATACGCCGCCGCACACGCCTGCGCTAACCTGAAGGTCTCATGTCCTCCGACGGCGCAACGCCGCCATCCGTCGATGCACTTTTCGCCGAGCTTTGCGACAAGGTGAAATCTCTGCGTCCGCAGGAGGACCTGGCGCCCCTCGAACGCGCGTATCAGTTCGCGCTGCGCCATCATGCACACCAGTTGCGCGTTTCCGGCGAGCCGTACATGACTCACCCGCTCAACGTGGCCATGATTCTTGCGGGCATGAACATGGACCTCGTGTGTCTGCAGACGGGCCTGCTGCACGACTTGATTGAAGACACCAGCACGACGCACGAAGACCTGAGGCGCGAGTTTGGCGAAGAGGTCGCGCATTGCGTCGACGGGGTGACCAAGCTCGGCAAGGTGAAGTTCTACTCGCCCGAGGAGCGGCAGGCCGAGAGCGTCCGCAAGATGCTGTTGGCGATGGTGAGCGACATTCGCGTGATTCTGGTGAAGCTGGCCGACCGCTTGCACAACATGCGTACGCTTGGTGCGCTGCCGGTCGAGCGGCAGCAGCGGATTGCGCGCGAGACGCTGGAAATCTACTCGCCGATCGCGCACCGCCTCGGCATGGGCAAGATCCGCGGCGAGTTAGAGGATCTCTCCTTTCGCGCGTTGGAGCCGGAAGTCTATCACGACATCACCGAACAGATTGCGGCGCGCATACAGGACAGCGAGTCGGCCCTGCAGCAGATGAAGCAGACGCTGACAGTGAAACTGGCGCGCGAGAACATTCCGGCCGTACTGGAAGGCCGCATCAAGCGCACCTTCAGCGTGATGCAAAAGCTGCGGCGTCAGAAGATCGGCATCGATCAGGTGTACGATCTGCTGGCGCTGCGCATCATCACGGATTCGGTGAAGAACTGCTACGCGGCGCTGGGCGTAATTCACAACGAGTGGCATCCGATTCCCGGCCGTATCAAGGACTTCATTGCCATTCCCCGGCCGAATCTCTACCAGTCGCTGCATACTTCGGTGATCGGTCCGGGCGGTGTGAACTTCGAGATTCAGATTCGCACCGAGGAGATGCACCGCATCGCCGAGGAAGGGATCGCCGCGCACTGGAAGTACAAGGAGGGCCGGCGCGGCTCAGGCGTGGACGATCAGCGCGTGGCGTGGCTGCGGCAGTTGGTGGAATGGCAGCGCGAGATGCGCGATCCGGGCGAGTTCATGTCCACGCTCAAGGTGGACCTGTATCCGGAAGAGGTGTACTGCTTTACGCCGCGCGGGCGTGTGATTATTCTGCCGCGCGAGGCCACGCCGATCGACTTCGCGTACGCGATTCATACCGACGTGGGACATCAGTGCGTGGGCGCCAAGGTGAACGGGCGTATCGTTCCGCTGCGTACGCCGCTGCGCAATGGCGACGTGGTGGAGATTGTCACGCAGACCGGCCACATGCCGTCGAAGGACTGGCTGTCGCTGGTCAAGACATCTCGCGCACGCAACAAGATCAAGCACGTGATCAACGCGAGCGAGCGCGAGCGTGCGATTGACATCGGGCAGAAGGCCATGGAACGGGAAGCGAGGCGGCTGGGCGTGCCGCTGTCGCGCATTAGCCGCGATGAGATGGACCAGGTCGCCAGCGACTACGGATGCTCGAAGCTGGAAGACCTGCATGCGGCGCTCGGTTACGGCAAAGTATCAGCCCGGCAGATTCTGAGCCGTTTCGCGCCATCGGGCGAACTGCTGCCGCCCGCGCCAGTGGAGCATCCAACGCCCCACGCGCCCGGCGCGCCGGGCCGGCCCGAGCCCGACAACGGCGACCTGGTGATTCGCGTCAGCGGTGTCGACGATCTTCTGGTGTATCGAGCCAAGTGCTGCAACCCGATTCGCGGCGAAGCGATTGTCGGCTACATCACGCGAGGCAAGGGCGTGGGCGTGCACTCGCTCAGTTGCCCCAACGTGCAGAACCTGATGTATGAGGTGGACCGCCGCATCGATGTCGAGTGGGCGCGCGCGGCCACCGACAATTTCATGGTGAAGATGATGGTGTACACCGAAGACCGCCCCGGGGTGTTGAACCAACTCACCAGCGTGCTGACGCACGAGAATTCGAATATCCGGTCACTCGAAGCCCGCTCGGACGAGCGGCGGGGACCGGACAACGCCATCGTCGAGATGACGGTGGAGGTCCGCGATAAGAAACAACTCGAACGCGTGGTGGCGGGGATGCGGCGCATTCCCGGCGTGCGCGACGTCGAACGTGTCCAATGAACCAACTGCCTCCCGACCCCGAACACATTGCCATCTCCAAATCGAAGGGAATCAAAATCGATTGGAAAGACGGCCACCACAGCGAGTATCCGCTGGGCTGGCTGCGAGACGAATGCCCGTGTGCGAGTTGCACCGGTTCGCACGGTACGACGCCGCAAAAGACGAACTACGCGCAGGCCGCGGCCGATCCATTTCCGATGTTCAAGCCCACGCTCAAGATGCTGGATATCCAGTCCGTGGGCGGCTACGCGCTGCGTATTTATTGGAACGACGGACACAACACGGGGATCTACTCCTACCAGCATTTGCGCGACATCTGCCCATGCGCGGAGTGCAAGGCCGGGCGCGAAGCGGCGGCGGGAGAAAAATAATCTACGGGCCGCACTGAAAACCGCCGCGCAATCCAGTATGATGCCCGTACCACATGGGCTATGATCTGACCTTTCGGTCGCGGCGCTCCGGAGAGGCGCCGCCAATCGAAGATCTACACGATTACTTCGAACAACGGCCGAATTTCCGCATCGACGGTTTCACCGCGCAATACCTGAACGAAGACACGGGTATCTACTTCTCGTTCGATATGGGCGGCGACTACCCGATGTTCCAACTGAACTATGCTCGCTCCCGCGTGTTTGCGCTCGAAGCGGTGGACGAGGTGCGGAGCTTTATGCAGCAGCTCGATCAGACTCTGGACGATCCGCAGATAGACGGGATGAGCGGCGGCGAGTTCTCTGAAGAGAAGTTCCTGGCGGGCTTCGATACGGGCAATCGCATGGGATATCGTATGGCGGCCGATCCATCGACCGGGTTCGAAGGTTGGTTCACGCGTCCGGCGGCGGCGATTGAAGCCGAGTGGCGGTGGAACTTCGGTCGAGCGGCGATGCAGAAGCGCGTGGGCGAATCCGTGTTTGTTCCGAAGATCAGCTACTTCCTGATGGAGGGTGAGCTGCGCTCGGGCGCGGTGTGGAGCGACGCGATACCGGTGGCGATGCCCGCCGTGGAGTATCTGGTGGTGGTGCGCGATCGAGGGTGGCCGAAACGCATTCTCAACCGCGAGCCGGAGATTCTCGCGCTGCCGTTCGCGCGCGTCGAGCCGCTGGCGTCGCAGTACCGGTTTGTGCCGGGAGATTTGGGGCACTACCAGATGTACTGGGAGAAGCCGCCGGCGGATGTCACGAACTTTCTACGCAGTGCTCCGGTGAACGAGACGCCGTTCGAGGCCGTTTCAGCGGACCGGATTCTCGACGAAGAGACGATGGCCGATGTGTGCGCGGTGGCCGGGCTTCACCACAAATTGAAATAGCCGTCGCGTTCGGGGTGCCGTTGGGGTATCCTCTTCGAATGTTTCGGCACTGTATGTTCCTTCTCGCCTCGGCGCTCTGTGCGCAGACGGTGGCGATCACGGGTGTCAACGTCGTGGACGTTGTCGCGGGCAAGGTGATTCCGGAACAGACCGTGGTCATTGCAGGAGGCCGCATCACGGCGATGGGTCGGGCTCCCGGCGTGCAAGTTCCCGCGCAATCCCAAACGATTGATGGTGCCGGATACTATCTGATGCCCGGGCTGTGGGACATGCACGTTCACTTTCGCAGCAATCCGGTGGACCGCGACCGCGTGCTGGCGGATGAGAACGCCGCGATGCTGGAACTCTTCCTGGTGAATGGCGTCGTGGGCGTGCGTGAGATGGGCGGCGACCTCTCCGATCACGTGCTGCGCTGGCGCGAAGAGATCAAGAGCGGCAAGCGGGTGGGGCCGCGGATTTTGACGGCGGGCCGCAAGCTGGATGTGGCGAAACCGGCCTGGCCCGGTTCGATCTCCACGACGACGCCGGAAGAGGGGCGCGAGGCCGTGCGGCAGATGAAGAAGGCGGGCGCCGACTTCATCAAGGTCTACTACTCCGAGGTGGAGCCGGCCGTGCTTTCGGCGGTGATTGACGAAGCGCACAAGGCGGGATTGAAGGTGGCGGGCCACCTGCCGCGCAACTTGTCACTTCAAACTTTGCATGAACTCGGCATGGACGAAGTGGAGCACGGGATGTATCTGCGTACGCCGAAGCAGGCCGACTTCGACCGTTTCGCCGCGGAAGCCAAGGAGCGTGAGAAGGCGGGCATCCCCATGGACGCCGGCGAATCGACGCGGCGGCGGATGTGGATGCACGACAAGGACGAGGCGAAGCGGCTGTATCCACTGATGGCGGCGAGGTCGTTTTGGATCACGCCGACGCTCTATATCGAATCGCGCGTCCGGGTGGAGACGGCCGAGAAAAAGTTCGATGGCGATCCCCGGAAGAAATATTTCGACCCGCTGATTTGGGCAAGCTGGGATTTGCAGACGGGTTTGCGCAGGCCGACGCCGGCAGCGCTGCTGGATATGTACACGAAATCCGGCAAGCAGATTCTCGATCTGGCTGCGGAGGCGCACAAGGCCGGGGTTCCGCTGCTGCTCGGCACCGATTGCGGTGTGTCGAACAACTATGTGTTCCCTGGATGGACGGTGCATGACGAGATGGCGGCGATGGTGGCCGCCGGGCTGAAACCGGCGGAGGCGCTGCGCACGGCTACGGTGAATCCCGCGAAGTGGCGCGGCGAGTTGGCGAGCGAGGGTACGGTGGAAAAGGGCAAGCGGGCGGACCTTTTGCTGCTGCGGTCGAATCCGCTGACTGCGATTGGGGCGACGCGCGAGGTGGATTCGGTGTTCGCGGGCGGCGTGTATTACCCGCGCGCAAAGCTGGATGCGATGTTGACGGCCGCCGAGCAGCGCGTGAAGGCTGCTTACCAGAGGTTAAAGTAGCCGTCGCGTTCGAGTAGTTCGAGGTTGCGGCCAAACAGGGCGCTCAGATTTTCTTCGGTGAGCACGTCGCGCTTGGGGCCGTCCATCACAACGCGCCCGCCATTCATGAAGAGCACGCGCTCGATCTCGGGGATGAGGTCGGGCAGGTGGTGCGTAACGATGACGAGCGTGATGCCGCTTTGCGTGAGCGAGCGCATGGTGTCGCGCAGGTCGTGCGCGGCGGCGAGGTCGAGCGAGTTGGTGGGTTCATCGAAAACGAGCACGGCGGGGTCGTGCACGAGGGCGCGGCCGACGACGGCGCGGCGGGCTTCGCCGGTCGATAGCTCTTCGAGCGGACGGTCGCGCAGGTGGGAGATTTCGAGCCGGTCGAGGATGACGGTGGCGCGTTCCTCCATGGCTTCTGTGATCTCGTGATAGGGCTGCACGCCGACGGCGGAATGGAAGCCGCCGAGCACGATTTCACGGGCGGTGTATTCGCGCGTGCACTGCTGGATGAGATCGTTGGTGACGATGCCGAGCATGAGGCGCAGTTCATACACATGCCAGCGGTCCTGGCCGAGGATGCGCACGCGGGTGCCTTCGCGATAGAGCGGGTAGAGCTCGCGCGTGAGCATCTTGATCAGCGTGGACTTGCCGCAGCCGTTGGGGCCGAGGATGGCGGTGTGCTGGCCGCGCATGAGGCGCAGGGAGAAGTCGTCGAGCACGACGCGGTCGCCGCGCATGACGCTGACGTGCTCCAGTTCGAGGAGTGGTTCGTTCATGAGTTGGTTTGGGGAGACGATTTGAGTTGCCAGAATAGCATTATCGGATTGCAACTCTCACCGTGTTGCCGCGCGGCACGCCGATGGACGCGCGGTCCGCTTCGCCTCCGAGCGTGGCCGGGATGCGCACGTTCATTTGCACGACTCCGTTCACCAGTCCGGGCGCCTGTCCGAGATAGAGCACTTGCGCGGGACCGTCATTGACGAAGGGGACAAGCAGTTCCGTGGGGCGGGCGAGTTTGTCGGGGGAATCGACGATGGCGACGGCGCCGTCGATTGAGGGAGGCGATGTGACGCCCATGCCCGTGCCGAAGAGAACGACAATCTCGCCGCGGCGCGCGGGGTTGGCGGGTGAGTTCAGGGAACCGTCCTGGTTGAAGGCGGCGGCATAGCCATTGGTGGAGCCGTCGACGGTGAAGAAGGTGACGCGCGCGGGCTCGGCAAAGGCCTGGAGCGTGGTGCTCTTGCCGGAGTACGAAATTTCAATTACCGCCGTGCCGGACTTGGGGAGTCCGAAGGGAACGATGGCGTTGATCTGCGTCGATTGGGCGTACAAGATGGTCGCGGGCGTGCCGTTCACTTTCACCTGCACGCCGGCCAGCGCGGACGGGAAGCCGGGTCCGGCGGGCGCGGCTACCGCTCCCACTTCGGGACCGAGCAGCGAGCCGAAGATGGTGACGATTTGACCTGGGGAAACGATGCCTGCGTTGCCGAATCCGGCCGCCGAAACGATGCAGCCCGCTTGCGTGGGCGCGGGTTCGGCGGGCAGCAGACGCTGCAGGCTCTGCGAATAGAGCGCGACGAAGTTCCCGTCCGGCGTGGGGAGATAGTTGGGAAACGTGTTGGTGCGTTCGGGAACATAAGTGGCGAACTCGAGCGCGCCATCGGCGGCATAACGGGCAATGTACGGGCCGCCGCAACTGACGGGCATAAGCGCGCCCTTGGTGACGGGCAGCTCTCCGGCACTGCCGGAGAGCAACTGTTTGCCGTCGGAGCCATGGGAGAGCTCGATCAAGCCGAAGGAGCCGCTGCGAAGGAACCTTGATGTGACGACGCGGGCGCCATCGGCGCTGATGCGTTCGAGGAAGGCGTAGTTGCGTTCGGGGTCCGTGCCGGGCGGCAACAGCTCCGGCGAGTTAGTAGTGAGGGCGAGCCAGACGTCACCGTTCGATTCGAGGTCGATGGCGGCGGGGTAATCGTTAGCAGTTCCGCCCCAGTAGGTGGAGAAGACGGGCGCACCGCCGCCCGGGGCGAACTTGACGAGGATTGCGTCGAGGTTGCCCGCGTAGTTGGTTTGCAAGGCGCCCGCGGTAGCGAGATTGGCGTCGCCGGCGATTCCGGCGATGACCGGGCTGCCGTCGGACGCCACCTTGAGGAAGTTGGGATCGAAGGGTAGAAACGTCGACCACAGCAGGCGGTTCATTGAGGCGTCGAAGCGGGCGAGAACGGTTTGCGGACAGTTGGAACAGCGGGCGCGATTGACCCAGGCGTCGGGCGAAACGGGGAAGCGGTCATCGGACGTGGCGACTACGGTGACCTCGCCGCCTGGTGCCGCGGCCAGGAGGCGAATGCGATCGCCATTGGCGCCGCCGAGGTAGGTCGCGTATTTCAACTCGCCAGTGGTGCGGTCCAGGCGCGCGAGAAAGGCGTCGCCCTTGTTTTGCGGGAAGCGGCGGTCGGCTCCTTCGGGGCCTGCGAAGTTCATTTGATGGGCATCGGCGGTGACGGGGAAATCGGGCGAGGCGGTGTAGCCGCCGACGATGATATCGCTACCGCCCGAGAGCGCGATAGCGGTCGCTTCGTTTTGCCATTTGCCGGCGAGGACGGTGACGAAGAGCGGCTCGCCATTCGCTTGGTATGCGGCGATAACGGCATCGGGGCAGAAGTTGATTTGGGAAGGCGAGAGCGTGCACGTGCGCGGCGACTCTTGCACGGTGGCGGAGTAGACGGTGCCCTGCGGGCCGATGGTGAAGCTGTTTTGCACCGCCGCGATCTCGCTCCGCACGAGGCCTTTGATCGAGACGGATACATGGACGTCGCGCGAGGCGTCAAAGGTACCGAGTTGCAGACGGACCTGGCCGGCAGCCGTCTCGCTCCAACCGGCGTCGACGGACGTTCGAGCCGTGCCTTGTTCCTGCCAGGCAACGGGCTGGCCGAACTGCCAGTCGAGCAAACCGGCGCGCACGAGCCAGACGCCGCCGTTCAGATTTGCCGTAGTGTTTGGCGCGGTGAGGCCGGCCGTGGCCGCATCGCCGCCGGAGTGCACGTTCCATTCGAGCGAGGGCATGCGGCCGGATTCGGCGAAGGTTAGGTCGATGTTCGGCACGACGTTTTCGTAGCGCAATCGACGGTGCGCGGGAATTTTCATGAACGATTTCCCAAGCGAACCTTCGTAACGATTGAGCACGCCGGGCCATGCCTCAGCGCTCTGCACGGCTGGTGCGCCCGAGGCGAATCGAACTTCGGTATAGCCGGTATTGTCAAGGCCCGGATGCAGCCGTAGCGCGTTGTCGGTAAGCCGCGCCTGGTAGTGCGCGCCGCGCACGGAGAACTTCTCACCTGTGGCGAGTTGGCCCACGTTCTGCTCGTAGTAGAACTGGGCGCGGGTGAGGGGGATGCGTTCGAGATTGGCTGCGTTCAGGGGGTGCATGCTGACGGCAATGCCCACAAGAAGAGCGATGTGGAAATTTCGCATGGGTAGTTGGTTCGACGGCCTGATTGCGGGCTGAGTTACAGCTCTACAGTTGCGGATGGTGCGAACGGGGAGGGTCGAACTCCCATTCCCTTGCGGGAGCCAGATCCTAAGTCTGGTGCGTCTGCCAATTCCGCCACGTTCGCAGGCGCCTGGAGCGGAGCCGCTCCGGCAAACAAAACTAGAATAGCATCGGGCCGCGCGGATCCACGTTGCCGTGTGGATCCACGTTGCCGCGCGGGTCCACGTTAGTGCGGCGTGGGTTCACGTTGCCGCGCGGGTCCACGTTAGTGCGGTGCCGGCGTTTCAGCGGGGGCACCTTGTGTTTCCCCGACGGCGGCGGCGAGCGCGGAAAGCGACGGCTGGGCGGGCGGGGCGTGAACGGGGCCGCGCCCCTTCGCGGGTTGGAGATCCATGAGCCGCGGCGTGGCGAGGCCGCAGCCACAGACGCTCATTGCAAGCGACGCTTCCAGACGCGAGGCCAGACGGACGACGGGGTGGCGCTGGTTATCGAGGCTGGTGAGGAGGAGTTCGCCGCTGGGGCGGCGCTCGATGAACACATCGGCGGACTCGAAGTGCAAGCCATCGTGGGCCTCGCATTCGCGCGCCAGCAATTCGCCCTGAAAGCCGCGCAGGTGCACATAGACGGGAACGCCAAAAGCCCGCCAAAGCCGGAGGCGGGCCACGGGGCTGAGCAGGGGCGTTCCGACGCCCACCAAGGCGACCAGCGCGAACAGGGAGGTGTCCTGCGGCCAGTCGCCGGCCGCGGCGATGGTTTCCAGTGCATCGACGGGCGCGGCGATCACATCGGGCGCATATTTGCGGAGCTCGGCGGAGTCTGGCTTCAGCAGCAGTTTGGCGCCGCCGCCGACATGGAACCACGGAGCAATGACGGCGATGCGGGACTCCGTGGGCCAAAGCGAACGTGCCTCGCGCGGCTTACCGGCGGAATCGTCCTTTTCGCGAAAGCCGCGGAAGTGATGGAAGAAGTAGTCGAGCTCTACTTCGGGCAGCCGGCGCAACGCTTCGGCACGAGCTTCGGCCGTGGCCGCCTGCCGGGCGCGGTTGAGTTCCCGTTTCCAGCGGGCGTAGTAGGGGACCTGGGACGCCGCACGGAGCGTGGAACGCCAGCGTTCGGATGCCTTATCCGGCTCCGGCGATTTTCCCCGGATGCGTGACCACAAACTGCTCATGACAACAACGGCGCAACGCCGCTAGGGAATGAGTGGCCGAAAAGGTGAATTTCTCTCAGGCGCCACGCGAGAGAAGCGTTTCGAGGTTGCCCCCGAGGATAGCGCGGGCACCGCCCTCATTGACACCCACGGCCGCCATGGCGAGCACTTGATCGTCAAAAACGGCGGAGTTCCAGCCGCGCGGAAAAAAGGAGGAGTCAGTCCCAAATAGGATTCGCTCGGGCCCGCAGACGTTGAGGGCGCGCTCGAACACCTGGGTGACGGTCATCGGCTGTTCGAGGTACTTGCGCCAATTATTTGAGCTGGAGGTGTCGAGATAGACGTTCGGGCAGAGGTCGGCGACCATCAGCGCTTCGCGCAGGAAGCCCGCGCCGAAGTGGGGAATTACGAAGGGCAGCTTCGGATGGGCCAACGCCAGCGCGTGGACGTCGATGGGATTGGAGAAGCGCATGTCGAAGGGCGAGGGAAGGCCGAGTTTGTTGCGCACGCCGACGCGCAACACGCCGCAGTGGACGAAAACGAGAGTGCCCGTACGTTCGGCGGCAATCTGGATCAAGGCGCGAGCGCGCTCATCGTGGAGTGAGTAGCCCTGCATGGCGGGGAAGAGGCAGAGACCTTGCATGCCGAGCTCGTCGAAGGCGCGCGTGGTGCGGGCAACGGCATCGGGTGCGAGCGGGTTGGCGATGAAGTAGCCAAAGAAGCGGCCGGGGACTCCGCGGACGGCGGCCGAGACGCTGGGTTCGTCGCCCGGCAGGCTGGCGATGAGGGCGGCGCGGGTTATGTTGTGTTTGTCCAACTCGGCCGACCATGTTTGGGCGAAGGCGGCGGGATCGGGTTCGGGCTTATCCCACGACAAGGTCTCCATGACCTCATCCACCGACCGGCCGGCCTGGGCTCCGAGCATGGAGAAGAACTTCTGCGAGAAGAAGTGAATGTGAGCGTCGCAGACGCGCACCTCACCCCAGGGTGTTTGTTTCATTCGGCCGCGGCGGTCTCACGCATGGCGGGCGCCGACTGCGGGGTGAGTCCGGCCGCCATGGCCAGATGGGTCAGGCTGGCGACGTTATTTACGCCAAGCTTCTTCATCATGGTTTTGCGGTAGCTGCGCACGGTTTGCAGGCCGAGGTTGAGCACGACGGCGATATCCTTGCTCGTTTTGCCTTCGGCGACAAATCGCAGCACCTGCAGTTCGCGGGGCGAAAGGACATCAAGGGTATCGGGGAGCTTGGCCGTCTCCATGTCGCCACGCTGGATTCGCGAGAGCAGCTTGTCGGAGACTTGCGGGCTCAAATACGAACCGCCCTTGGCAACGGCGCGCAGGGCGTCGACGAGGTCGCCGAGCGAGGCCTTTTTGAGAACAAACCCGCGCGCTCCGGCGCGGATGGAGCCGATGACGCTCTTGTCGTCCTCGTGCATGGAGAGGATGACGATTTTGGTGGCGGGCGCGGAACGCAGGATCTCTTCGGTCGCGGCCATGCCGTTCAGGTCGGGGAGCGAGAGATCCATGACGACGACGTCGGGTGGAGTCTTGCGGCAGAACTGGACGGCCTCGGTGCCGGAATCGACTTCGCCGACGACACGAAACTCCGTGGCGCGTTCGAGCATGGCGCGCACCCCGTCCCGCACAATGCGGTGGTCTTCCACCAGCAGAACGTCACAAGGCATTTGCATGCCACCTTCCTTGCGCCAATCCCTCCGCTCGGCTCATTTAGTGATAACGAGTATTGTACTTCCCCCGGAAGGCTTCCCAAACAAAAATCGAAGATTTGTTTTAGCTGCCCAGTACTTGGCGAGGGATAGTCCTAAACACGGCGTCGCTTGAGAACGATCAATTTCGATGTTGGCCCGGACCCTCATAAGGGGTCCTTCTTCCACATCCAAATCCACGGATGTGGCACCTGCCTCGACGGTGAAGAATCCGAGAAGAGACTCTGCGATTCGGACCAGTGCACGCGCCGTGTCCGAATCCGGACGATACTCCGTATCGACGCTCAGGGCAAGGGTGCCATGGTAGCGGCGGCCGGCGGACTCGGCCACGCGGGCCATGGCCTCGGCCAGGCTGACGCGTTCGGCGAGGTCGGGAGCGACGTTGAGGCTGGCGGCGCGGACGCTGGTGAAGGCGGCTTCGAGCGCCCGTTCGAGCGAATCGAGGCGTTCGGCGAACGCGGGCGGGGTGTCCATGCGAAGCAGTGTGAGTTCGATTCCCACGGCTGTGAGTTTCCCCCCGGCTTCATCATGAAGGAGGCGTGCTAGTTCGCCGCGCTCGCGGTCCCGCTCACGTTCAAATGCTTCGAGCCACAGGGAGAGCCGGTCAGCAGCCATGGACCGCAACTACCGGGCGCTCTTGCGCGCGATGGCTTTGCGCGCGGCGGCGGCGATGTTGACGGCGCGTAGGCCGTACTTATCGAGCAGCTCGTCCGGGCTACCCGATTCGGCATATTTGGTTACGCCGACGAATTCCATGACGCAGGGGACGGTTTCCGTGGTGGTCTGGGCAACGCGGGCGCCGAGGCCGCTGTCGATGAGATGTTCTTCGGCGACGACGATGGCTCCTGTTTCACGGGCGGCGCGTTCGACGGCGTCGCGGTCGAGCGGCTTGATGGAGTACATGTCGATGACGCGGGCAGAAATGCCTTCGGCTTCGAGCGTTTCCGAAGCGCGGATGGCCTCGGCAACCAGCAGGCCGTGTGAGATGAGCGTGACGTCGGTACCGGCAATCAGTTCGGTGGAGCCGCCGATGGAGAACTTCGCGCCGGCGCTGTACACGATTGCCGACTTGGCGCGCGCGGCGCGGACGAAGACGGGACCGAAATGTTCGGCGACCAGATGAATGATGGCCGTCATCGAGACTTCATCGCACGGGCTGAAGACGCAGAATCCCGGTAGCGCGCAGGCGAGAGCGAGGTCTTCGATGGACATCTGGGACGGGCCGTCTTCGCCGATGGAGATGCCGGAGTGGGTGCCGACGGCCTTCAGATTCACGTTGGGATAGGCCGCGGTGACACGCAGTTGCTCGAAGCCCTTGTTGAGCAGGAAGGCGGAAAAGCTGGAGACGAAGGCGATTTTGCCCGATGACGCCAGGCCCGAGCCGACGGCCACCATGTTCGCTTCGGCGATCCCGCAGGAGACGAAGCGTTCGGGGAACTCTTTGGCGAAGTAGGTGGTCATGGTCGACTTGGACAAATCGGCGTCGCAGACCACAACGTCTTTGTTGACCTTGCCCAGTTCGACGAGGGCCCTGCCGAAGGCTTCGCGCGTGGCGGCGCCCAGTTTCAATTCAAATTTTGTGCCGGTAGCCATGCTGTTGATCCTTTTTCGTTACGCCAGTTCCGCGAGGGCTTTTGCGAGTTCTTCGGTTGTGGGCGCCACGCCGTGGAACTTCGGATTGTTCTCCATGAAGCTGACGCCTTTGCCCTTGATGGTATGGGCGACGAGTACTGTGGGCTTGCCTTTGGTGGCGGCCGCTTCATCGTAGGCGGCGTTGACGGCGGTCATGTCGTGGCCATCGAGTTCGATGGCGTGCCAACCGAAGGCGCGCCACTTGTCGGCGAGCGGGTCGATGGCCATGATGTCTTTCACGAAACCGTCCAGTTGGATTCTGTTGTTGTCGACGATGCAGACGACGTTATCGAGTTTATGGAAGGCGGCGAACATGGCGGCTTCCCACACCTGGCCTTCCTGAATTTCGCCGTCGCCCAACATGACATAGGCTCTGGTGGGGGAACTATCGAGGCGGGCGGCGATGGCCATGCCGCAGGCAAGTGAGAGGCCGAGGCCGAGCGATCCGGTGGAAGCTTCCAGCGCGGGAATGAAGCGGCGGTCGGGGTGGCCCTGGTAGATGGAGCCGAACTGGCGGAGGGTGTTCAACTGGTCGACCGGCGTGTAGCCTGCTTCGGCCAGGACGGAGTAAAGGACGGGCGCGGCGTGGCCTTTGCCGAGGATGAAGCGGTCGCGGTCTTTCCACTGCGGGTTAGAGGGATCATGGCGCATGCGGCCGCCGAAATAGAGGGAGACGATCAGCTCAACGGCTGAGAGGGACCCGCCAGGGTGGCCGCTTTTGGCCGCCGTGATCATCGTGACGATATGGCGGCGGATCTGTTTGCAGATGGTCTGCAGTTCTTGCACACTGCGCGTTTCGGTTAGGGTTGCCATGGTGGTCCCTATCAGAATACCAAGCGGGAGTGCGCGAAACACGCTCAATATCGCCTGCATAGGGCCGATAAGACAACGAAGACGCCGACTGCGGCGTGCCCGCATTTTATGTTGAACTTCTGGAGTGCCAAGCCGATCGGAGCCTATCAGGCAGCCGAGACCTTCTTTGGCACCACGCAGCAGTTGACGGAGGCGATTGCCCGTTCGGCGATTCCGGCGGACGAATTCGAATACGGCCAGTTCCGCACGGATCTCAATAAGATGGCGGAGCGGATGTCGCTCGAAAATCCATCGGATACGCTCGTGACGGTGGGCTCGGTGGGACGGGCGCTGGAGGAGTACAACGGGCGGGTGGGGCGCGCCGTGCGGCAGTACCAGGTGGAACTGCGCGGGATGGTGGGCATGCTCACCGAAACGGTGACGCAGTGTACGGTGGCGAGCGACCGCTCGAAGGACCGGTTGCATTCGATCGAACACCGGCTGGACAAGGCGCAGGCGATTGAGGATATCCGGTTGTTGAAGCTGCAATTGGCGGAGTGTCTGGAATCACTGCGGGTGGAATCGGAAGAACAGCGCAAAGTGTGGACAGACCAGATACAGACGCTATCGAGCGGATTGGCTACGGCGAGAAAGTCACTTGCCGACAACCAGGGGCTCTCGCCCACTTCAGACCATGAACAACCTGGCGAGGATGTCGACCCGGCGACTGGCCTACATTCCCGGCGTGGCGCCTTGGAGGCGCTGGAGGAGCAGTTGCGCGCCCCCGACAACAAATTTGCCGTAGTTTTTTCCGTGGACCGCGCCGAGACGGCCAACCTCCGCTACGGCTATGCGGTGGGCGACCAAATGATTCAGTTGTGGCAGCAGTTGCTGTTTTCGTGGTTTGGCAACTCGGCGCGACTGTTCCGATGGTCGGGCCCGACGCTGGTGGTGTTGTTGGAGCGCGAGACGCCGATCGAGAGGCTGCGTGGCGAGGTCGCGAAGATGTGCGTGGCGCGCCAGGAGAAGACCTTTCATGTGGGGAATCGCAGCGTGTTGATGCTGGTTTCCGCGTCGCATCTGGTGTTGCGGATCAGCGACTTCACCACCACCAATGCGATTGCAAAACGTATAGATTCTTTCATCAAAGATCGCGCTTCCGAGTAAGTACAAAATCGATTCCGTGGGCTAGAATGAGTTCTCATTCGCCCGTTCATGCTGCTC
>JBDTVQ010000038.1:0-28069 GCA_040007195.1 Acidobacteriota bacterium
GTAAGCCATCCGCTGCAATCCAAGCAGGATGCGGCGAACTACCTCGCCCGCCTCGGCGCCGTCGGTAAGCGCACCGACGACTGGATTGCGAACGTGCACGCCCTTGAATCACGCGGCGTGGTGCCGCCCAAGTTCATCCTGGAGCGAACATCCAAGCAGATGATGGGTTTTGTTGACCCGTCTCCTGCTTCCAACCTTTTGGTCACCATCTTCCGCGACCGGTTGGAACGCGTGCCCAGTATTGCCCCCGAGGAGCGCGCACGATTGGTGGCCGAAGCCGAGCGCAAAGTTTCCGAAGTGGTTTATCCATCGTGGAAGCGCATGATCGCCGTGCTCGAGCAGCAGTCGGCGAAAGCAACGGCTGACGCGGGGCTCTGGCATCAGGCACATGGCGCGGCAGCGTATCAATCCGCGCTGCGATGGTACACAACCACGGAGATGACGCCCGATCAAATCCACCATCTCGGCTTGAAGCAGGTGGCACGCTATGAGCGGGAGCTCGATCTCGTCCTGTGCCGCCTGCAGTTGAAGCAAGGCACCGTCGCGGAGCGCTATCGTGAATTGGAAAACCGGCCCGGTGTTGCCTACGAAGATACGCCCGACGTGCGGGAACGCGTGCTTGCCGACGCCGCCGGTTACATCGCCACCGCCGAAGCCCGCATGGAGGAGGCGTTCCGCTTGCCCACGCGATTCCCCGTGGTTGTGCGCCGGACACCGCTGTTTCGCGAGGCGAGCGCAGCGGCCCAGTATGTCGCGCCGGCGGCCGGCAGTTCGCAGCCCGGCATCTTCTACATGCCGATGCGCGGACCGGTGTTCAGCCGCCTTGGCATGCGTACGCTGGCGCATCATGAAGCCGTGCCCGGCCATCACTTCCAGAGCCTGTACCGCAGGCAGCAGACGGGCGTTCCCAAGTTCCGCGTGGAAGCATGGGGCGGCATCGAAGGCCGTGGACTGGGCTTCATCTCCGCGTACGGAGAAGGTTGGGGCCTGTATGCCGAGACGCTCGCCAACGAGATGGGACTGTTCGACAACGACGACATCGGCAAGGCAGGCTATCTTGCGTCGGAGCTGTTTCGCGCCGCTCGTCTTGTCGTCGATACAGGCATTCATGCCAAGCGCTGGACGCGGGAGCAGGCTATCGCCTATTTGAAGGCGCGCGAAGTGCGCAGCGGAATGGCCGAACCTGAGGTGGAGCGGTATGTGGTGTTTCCCGGCCAGGCGTGCAGCTATATGATCGGCGAGTTGAAGATTCTCGAACTACGCGAGCGTGCGAAGAAGGCTCTCGGCGCAAAGTTCCAACTGAAGGACTTCCACGATGCCGTGCTCACAAACGGTGTTGTTCCGCTACAGGTGCTCGATGGTCTCGTCGACGACTACATCGCGGCGAAGAAAGCTCGTTAGCCCCCGGTCAAACGCCGGTACAAATCGCGGAACTGGTCAAGCGTCAATTGCTCGGCCCGCAGGCCCGCTTCAGGTTGCCCGTCCAGCGCCGCGCGGCCGAAGATCGGCGCGAGGTTGTTGCGCAGAGTCTTCCGTTTTTGTTTGAAACACAATCCCAGGAACGCGAGCATCGGCGTGGGGTCGCCCAAATCCGGAGCGGGATGCGGATCCAGCCGGATGACGGCCGAGTCCACCTTCGGCGGCGGGGAAAACGCTCCCGGCGGAACCTTGAACAGCAGCTTCGACGTCGCGTGAATCTGCGTGGCAACGGTCAGGAAGCCGTAGTCTCGCGAGCCCGGCGAGGCCGTGATCCGCTCGGCCACTTCCTTCTGGATCAGGAACACGGCCCGCTCCAGCAGGCGGCCCATGGCGAGCGTGCGTTCGACGACCGGCGAGGTGATGTAATACGGCAGATTGCCGACGACGACGGCACGGCCCCATTGCGTGAGGTCGGTTGCCAGCACATCCTGGGCGACGATCTTCAGCTTAGGCTCGCCGCGAAACCGCAGCATCAGCTTCGCCACCAGCTCGGGGTCCACCTCGATTGCGTAGACCTTGTCGGCGCGCTCCAGCAGCTGCTCCGTGAGCACGCCTTCGCCCGCGCCAATTTCGATGACTTGTGCCGCGTGTTCGGGAATGGCCGCGGCGGCGATCTTTTCCACCGTCGCCTGGCGGCGCAGAAAGTGCTGGCCTAATTTTTGAGGCAATTAACAGGTTAGCGTGGAGAATCTATCCGCGCACGTCCATGGAACTGCGGAGGATTATAATGCGCGTTTTGCCAGAGGAAGGCTGTCCGAACCGCGTAGACGGGCGGAACCTCGTGCACAACAGCATGTTCTCCAGGCTGCGGCGGATTTCGGGATCGGTCGCCCAACGCTGGCCGCTGGGCAGCGAATATTCCATAAACCGGCCCTGGTCGTCGGTGGAGACGTCGACCACAATGTCTTCATCGCCTAAGCCAAAGGCGAACGAACTCACCACCCCCGGCTCAGTAGAAACCGGCGTGGGGACGTCGCGCTGAATCTCGCCGATCATCGGATAACTGGTGAGCACAACCGAGAACAGTACCACCGCGCTTAACAAACCGCCGGTCACGGGAAGCGCATATGGGCGCATCATGTTGTTGACGATCAAGCCCAGGCGGCCCAGCACGTAGGCGGCGACGCTGGTGGGGCTCGACCACATCCGGCGCTTCTGCGCCTCTTGTGAACCCATCACTCGCAATTGCGAGCGAAGTTGCGAAGGCGGTTCGTGGCGCGGCAACGCGGCCAATTGGGCACGTAATGCGGCGGCCGCGCGCGGATCGCCTGCATTTCGTGTTTTGTCCTCGCCCTGCGGCATGTTGGCCTTTCTGTTCACTGATCCATTCCCTCCGCCGCGCACAGACGCAGATTCGATCCACGCCTCGCCTGCATCCGGATTTCTAACGCTACGCGCAAGGCTTCCCTCCCGCGCAAGATTCTCGATTTCACAGTGCCGAGGTTGGTTTGCAATATCTCGGCGATCTCCTCATAACTCAACTCTTCGATGTCCCTCAGGACGACGGCCGACCGGAAGGCCGGCTTCAACGAACCGAGCGCATCTTCAATCAGCTCCCGCGCTTCCGTGTTCGCCACGGATTCAAAGGGCGACGTCGCACGGTCCTCTAAAACCTGGTGGAAGTGGATTCCCTCGCTCACTTCTTCTTCGAGACCTATCTCCTGGCCGCACTTGCGTTCGAACCAGCGCCGGTGGTTATGCGCCTCGTTCACGGCAATGCGGTAGATCCATGTCTTGAGGCTGCTCTGCGAACGGAACGAGCCAACGTTCCGGAACACCTTCAGGAAGACCTCTTGCACCACATCGGCCGCGTCGGTGGGATTAGCCACCAGCCGGTACACAAGGTTGTACACGGGACGCTCGTAAAGGCCGATCAACTGTTCATAGGCGGCATCGTCGCCGCTGCGCAGGCCGGCAATCAGGCGTTCCTGCACCTGAGCCGGAAGAGACAGTCCCGTATTTTCCGCCTCTGCTGGCTCCCAGCGGGCGGCGTTTTCTACTGACTCGAAGCTGACCGTGCTGTCGGCCATTTCGTCTCTTTCCCCTCAGCCTCATTCTAGCCCCAAGCGCATCCAGTGTCGCCCGGGTTCCCCAATGAAGCACCCTGTTGCTTCAGACACCGGTCCCACGGGAAAAGTTCCCACGGACTTCTTCGTAATATTGCTCGTATTGCGGAACGATTCGTTTGGAGTCGAAACGCGCTTCCGCGGCCAGCCGCGCCGCCCCTGAAACCCGTCCGTGAACCGCGGGGTCAGATAGCAATTCCACCACCCGTCTGGCCTGCGCCGCAGTATCACCGACCTGCTCCAGGTAGCCATCCACGCCGTCGTCGATCAGCTCGGACACGCCGCCCACCCGCGTGGCCACGGGTGGAACGCCGCAGGCCATGGCTTCGAGCGCGGCCAGTCCGAAGGCCTCATGCTCGCTTGGCAGCAGCAGGACGTCGGCCTGCGGAATCAGCCGCTCAACGTGATCCTGTTTCCCCATGAATTCCACGCGATCACTCACGCCCAGCTCGCGCGCCAGGCGCTCGCAGGGGCCGCGTTCGGGACCATCGCCCACCATCCACAGCTCGGCGTCCACGTGCGCGACGGCCTCCTTCAAAATCCGGATGCAGTCGGTCGGCCGCTTCACGGGCCGGAAGTTGGAGAGGTGCATCAGCCTCGGCCGCCCACCGCGCCCGGTCTGGCGCGGCTTGTATAACTCGCAGTTCACGAAGTTGTGGATGGTGCGTATCGGGTTCTCCACGCCGAATACTTCGCGCGTGCGGTCGTTCAAATACTGGCTTACCGTCGTGATGCCATCGGAGGATTCGATCGAATATTTCGTGATGGCGAAATAAGACGGCTCCTGCCCGACCAAGGTGATGTCGGTGCCGTGCAGGGTCGTCACGAAGGGCAGTTTCAGCCGGGGCGCCAGCATCTGCCGAGCCAAGAGTGCCGATACCGCATGCGGCACGGCGTAATGGACATGCAGCAGGTCGAGTTCATAGCGCTCGGCAACTTCGGCCATGCGTCCCGCCAGTGCCAGGCAGTAAGGCGGATAGGCGAACAGCGGATAGTTCGCCACCTCCACCTCGTGGTAATGGATGCGCTCCGATTCGGCCGGCAGCCGGATGGGGTGCGCGTAGCTGATGAAGTGGATCTCATGGCCGCGCAGGGCAAGTTCCAGGCCCAGTTCGGTGGCCACGATGCCGCTACCGCCGTAGGTCGGGTAACAGGTAACGCCTATTTTCATTGCTTCTGTTGTGCGGGCATGTCGGTGGGCATCAACTCCAGTGTCGCGTACCCGATGGCTCCCGCGATGTTCTCCGCTGGGTGTGGGATGCTGCCGCCGCCAAACCAGATTCGAAAGCTGCCATTTTGTCCCGGCTCAACGTGCGGATCGCACACCACCTTCGACATCCACGGCGCGGTCCCGGCGAACAGGGCCGTCTCCTTCAGGCGCTCCCACTGAACGCCATCGAGCGACCGTACGATGCCGATGCGGCGGCTCTCTGCGCGGTCGCGGCCCGTGTAGAGCATCCACCACCAGCCGGCCGCCTGCCATACGGCGGGTTCGCCCAGGCCGTTCTCGTCAAACGTTCCCGCGGCCCCTAGGCCCAGCACCGGCGAGCCGCGCAGCTTCTCCCAGCGGATGCCATCGCGCGAGCGTGCCAGTCCCAAGCGCTGGCGGCGGGCGCGATCTTCGCCCAGGTAGTACAGGTACAGCGTGTCGCGCACCTGAATCACATACGGATCGGCCGTCGCGCGTTCGTCCCAGGAGCCGCGCGGCCCGAAGGGAACCACCGGGGCGGGTTCCTTGCGCCAGATGCGACCGTCTTTCGATCGGGCCAGCCCAATGCGGGGCGGGGAACCGGCCTGATACCAATAGTGAAACTCGCCGTTGAACCAGCGCGCCGAGCCGTTGGCGGCGATGTAATTACCCTCCCACGTCGCCGCGTCGGGCGATAGAACTTCCCCCTGCTTCGTCCACGCGATGCCGTCAGGGGAGGTCGCCAAACCTGTGTGCCACGCCTTCCCGTCGAAGCCCGAGTAGAAGTTGAACCACTGCCCGTCCCGCTGCACCAGCGACGGATTCAGCGCGTCGACGGAATCGAACTCGCCGGCCGCCCCGCGTTGCAGCACAGGGTCCAGCCCCGCCTCGACACGTGGACGCACGTCGCGTCTTGTATCATCCGGCTTGGGAAGGGTGAAGTCCGCGTAGGGCCGGCAACCGGCTAGGATAAGCCCAATCGCCGCCAGCAAGGCCGCTCGAAGCGGTCTCATTGCGGAATGCGGACGCGCAGCGTCGATCCCTTGCCTTGCCGCGACTCCAAAATCAGTCCGCCCTGCAGCGCCGTCACGCGCCGCTTAATACTCACAGGGCCGAGGCGCAACAGGTCCAATTCTTCCAGTGTGTAGGACCCCGAGAAGGGGAAGCCTTGCCCGTTGTCCTCGACCGTAAACAGCAACTCGTGATCGCCTTGCTCCAACATCACTTCGATCTCAGTGGCTTTGGCGTGCTTCCAGATGTTGTGCAACGATTCGCGCGCCATCTGCAGCATCTCCGTCGTCAGCTCGGATTCCACCGTGGACAGGTTGCCCTGTACACGCAGTGTCGTCGCAATGCCGTTGTCCTTTTCGAACAACTCGACCAAACGTCCCATCGCCGATGCCAGATTCTCTTCCACCGTCGACGCGGCGCGAATGGTGTGAATGAACTCGCGCGCCTCGGTCACCTGCTTCTTCCACACATCCTGCAACTGTTCCAGTTCGGCGCGGGCCTGGTCGGGTTTTTTCTCCATCATGCGGCGCAGGACTTCGAGGCGCACCGTAAGGCTCATGAACATTTGCAGCGGTCCGTCGTGAAAATCGTCGGCAATGCGCGCCCGTTCCTGGAAACGCACATTCTCCGCGCTCGAACGGTACATCACCGCCTGGCGGGACATCTGGAACAGCCGGTCTTCAATCACCTGCTTCTGCCATAGCGCGAACGCCGCGACCAGTGAGGTCACCACCAATCCTGGAAGCGCCTCGCGCCAGGCGGGGGGACCGACCAGCAGGAAATAGGCGATGCAAGTTCCAAACACGGCTACCAGTTGCTGCCAGTGGTGCAGCAATAGCACCGTGAGTGCAAGAAAACAGAACTGATGCAGGATGATCCAGAGGCTCCCGTTGGCCACCAGCGTCACGGAAAGCAGATAGGCGACCGTGTCCACCACAAGGGCAGCCAACGTGCCTGCCGGCCTTTGCAGAAACCTCAGCAGCAGCACGGCGGCGCTGAATACCAGGTAGAGGCTGGCGGCTATTTTGGCGAGCAGCGGGGCGTCGTGCAGCCCGGCCAGCGCGACCATGCCGAGGGCAAACAGAACACGAGTGATGGCGCTCGAACGGCGCCACAGCAGCGGAACGAAAACGTATTCTCCGGCCAACTCTTGCGTTGTCCGCGCGCTTCCCCGCCGTTACCGGCGGTACAGGTACAGCGTATGCGAGCGGCCTTCTCCATCATCTGGAATGTCTTCGATTTTCTCCGGTTGCCAGTTTTTGAAGGGGAAGTCGTGGCTGACAATCCTCGTTCCCTTTTTAAGCTGCTTCTCGAGGATCGGCGTTAGCTTCTCGGTTGCGCTCGGCAGCAGGTACACAGTCAGAAGATCGGCGGAACTGTAGTCCTGCGTGAGTACGTCGCCGTGCGTAATTTTCGCTTTCGAATCCAGGCCCAGCCGCTTGATCCGCTCCGAACTCTGTTTGTAAAGGTCTTCGTCGAGTTCCACGCCTTCGGCCGTCGCCTTGAACTTTTCGGCAGCCATGATCACCATCCGGCCGTCGCCCGAGCCCAGGTCGAACATCTTTTCGCCGGCCTTTAATGCGCCCAGTTGCAGCATTTTTTCGACGATCGTTTCCGGCGTCGGGTAATAAGGCGCGAGTTTCTTCTCTTCCCTGACCTGTGTGAGCGCCAAGGCCGGGCATAGGGCGATGAGTGAGCGGCGGGTGATCATCGTGAACTCTCAGCTACAGTGTACTGCGCCCAAACCGGAAGCGGACTTCACGGTCTCAGGTAAAGCGATACTCGATTGCTTTCGCTCCCCCCTGCTTCCAAATACAACTCGGCCGGACCGGCGTTTACGACATCTGGCAGCTCCGCCTCAACCAGATAGAACCCGATATAGCCGGGGGCTAGAGTCGCGCGTGTCACGCGCAGCGGCACCCGGTCGAGGTAAACGCGAACGGGAACGGCAACTTTGGGCATGCCTTCCACCGGCGCAGCCAAGCCCGTCGGCCATTCCGGAGTGACACGTCCCAATCCCGTGGTTAAGATCTGAATTCGCCCCCCACCGGCCGCTTGGGTCTGGGAGTCCAGCAGCAGCCCGCGGTCGGCGTCGAGGATCATCGGCGACCCGTCACGGTCGACAAAAATTGCCGGCGATAACGGACGCAGCGGCATCGCCACTCGCCTGCCTTCCGGCGTACCGTCACTCAAGTCGAGGGAAAGTGTCGCTCCGCTCGCCTCGAAGGGCACTTGGATCTGGGACTCCGATTCGCTCGCCGCGAGCACCGGCACTTCGGTTGTTCCCATGCGGGCCGACGAAACGCGCCGCCCAAGAACACTCAAAAGGGATCCCGGAGCCGCTGCGCGGGTGCTGAAGTCGGCGGCATTCACCACACGTGGGTCGAGCAGCCGGTGCGGCGCCAGAGTCCGGTACACGCCATGCCCGGACAGGGCGGCGTACAGCTGGTTGCCCTCGGCATCGAGCATCACGTCCCTCACGGGAGCCTGGGGCAACCCGGCGTCCACCCGCTCCCATCGCGATGCCGGCGTGGCGTTGCGCAGGTTCGTAACTGTCAGGAATAGACCGGCTTCGGTAGCCAGATAGACGGTGCCGGAAGCGAGGTCAGCGGTGACGCCGTGCGCCGCGCCAGCCGGCAGATTGGCGCTCAAATCGTCCCAGAAAATCCCGCCGTTGGTTGTCCGCAAGACCCGCGCGCCCGCCGCCGCGCCGGGATTCACTGCCACCAGGGCGATCTGAGGCTCCCGCGGGTCTACGAAAATCGCCTCCACCCGCCCGAGCTCGGCAAACCGGAATTCGCGCCACGTGCGGCCTTCGTCGGACGAGGCAAACAGCCGCCCATCAACTGAGCCGGCGTAGAGGTACCGGCCACCCGACGTAACCCGTGCCGCTGTTGTGCCCAGGCTCGGGGCAAGGGCTTCCGCAAACGCGCGCTCGGTCAGCGTGTAGGTTGGTTCCACGGGCCGCCATCCGGCTCGTTCGCCGGGCGCCCATTCCGCTTCTTCGCCGGTCGATAGGCCGAGAATCAGGCCGCGGCGCGGCTGTGGTGCCCGCAACAGCTTGGCCGCAGGCAAATTCGGAAGCAGGGCATTGAGACTGTCCCACGTCATTCCACCGTCGAGCGATCGCCAAACACCGTTCGAATTTGCCACCGCAATGTCATCCGGGTTTACGGGCGAAATCGCCAGGTCGGACAATGGACCGCCCAGAATGGAAAACTTGGCGAATTGCGTCAGATTGCGCCAAGTGCGGCCCTCGTCGTCGCTTGACCAGGCATAGGCGCCCGCCGCATACAGCCTGCCTCCCGCCGATTGCACCTGGGCGCTCGCTTCAGGCAATGCGCTGGCATCGGCGGATTGCCGCGACGGAGGTTCGCCCGCTGCCGCAGTCCACAATTCAAAGTCTTTTGTTTCCCATACTTGTCCGGCCGGAGTGACAATCATCAGACCTTCGCCTGACGGGGGATACCACACCCGGCTTACAGGACCGCTAGCCACTCCCGCCGACGCGGCTCCCGCAATGCTCAGGTTGCCGAACCGGCGCCAGTCCAAGCGCGTTCCCGCAGTCTCCTGGGCAGGCAAAAGCATCGCCACCGCCAGCGCGAGAAACATCGCCCGGCGTGCCGTGTTAGACCAGATTGTGGCGATGAGACACACAGCCTGCACCGATTCTACCCTTTCAAACCCACATCTCTATCGGATGGAGACGGGGAAAACTATTGATTTGATGCGTTTTTGCCGATAGATTTCTGACAGGGCCGTCAAGTTGCTTGCACTTTTGATGGTAGACTAAATGATCAATATGCGCACCCTGCGTCCGGCGGTGTGGTGGCTGCTGGCAGCCGCTGCGCTTGTCGTGTGCCCAGCGCAATCCCAACTCCAGCTTCCCACGCCACTTCCGGCCGACGTTCAATACGATCCCACTTTTTCCAGTGTCAACGAAAGTGCCGCCAAAGTGACCTCCATTTCCGGTCAGGTGGCCGTTCTGCGCGGCCAGCAGCCGTGGGCGTTGAACGTGGGTGATTTCATTCAGCAAAAACAGATAGTCCTGAGCGGTCCTGACGGTTACGCTATCTTCCAGGTTTCCGACGGCAGCACGTTTGAGGTATTTCCCAACTCGCGTGTTACGTTCCGCAACAACCCGGGCGCGTGGTCGGACCTGCTGGACCTCTGGCTCGGGCGCGTCAAAGTTTACATCCGGCGCTTCGGCGGCCAGCCCAATCCGGCCCGCATCTACACGCCCACGGCGGTGATCTCCGTGCGCGGTACCGTTTTCGATGTCGCGCTGGAAGACGAAGACACTACGTACGTCGGCGTCGAAGAGGGGCAGGTTGGCGTCCGCCACCGTCTGATTCCCCAGGACGACCAGAAACTAATCAATCCCGGTGAGTCGATTCGCGTGTACAAGAACGCGCCACTCGCCAAAGCCCGCATCGACAAGGGCGCGGTTGCCCATCGAGCGGCCAATGCGCTCGCCGAAGCGTTCTACACCATCATGACCCGCGTTCCGCGCGGTGGCGCGGGCGGTTCTCCCGTTCCGGGTGGTGGGGGTGGCGGGCCGTTGCCGGGTGATACGGGTGCTGAGCCTCCTCCACCCCCGCCGCCGCCTCCTCCAGGTAATGGTGGGGCTGCCGCTCCGCCTCCTCCTCCGGGAATCTAGTTCCCTTCCTGCTCCATTTGCCAGGGCAACTTTGCCCACCCTAACGTGAGCCGTGCGACACTACGGGTTAGGTGTCTGGGATGCAGCGTTATTTCCTTCTCACATTCGTTTCCGCGTTTGGACTGTGGTCCCAGCAGACCCCTCCGGCTGCCCCAAATACGGTCGTTGGATTGACCACCGAATGGGACATTCAGAAGACCGTACACGCCGTCGGCACGCACGCCGCGCGCCTGATCCCGTTGCTGGAAGACGTGCATCCGGACGAATGGGTAGCCAAGGGCGCCCCGGACGCCTACATCGGCCAGTTGCAGTCGCTGAAGGCCGAACTCGGCTACGCCGCGCGGAATGCCTCCGAGCTCGGCCATGAAGCCGCCGACCTTGGCAAGGCTTTCGAACTCTTCATGCGCCTCGACGCCAGCCGCAGCATGTACCGGTCCGTCGTCCAGGGAGTACGCACGTATCAAAATCCCGCGCTGGCCGACCTTCTCGAATCCGTCGAGTTGGAAGGCGATGCCCCACGTTCGCGGTTTCGCAACTACCTCGTCGAGCTGGCCTCCATGAAGGAGAAAGAGCTGAAGATCATCGACCAGGAAGCGCAGCGCTGCCGCGGCCAGTTGATTCGCCAGCCCGCCGCGCGTCCCCCGGCGCCGAAGCCGAAACCGCCTGAGCCAAAACCGCCCGAGGCCACGCCGCCCGCGAAGACTGCCGCCCCCGTCCCGCCCCCCAAAGGAGCGAACCCATGAGCGAACTCAAATTTGCCTGTTCCATCTGTGCCGAGCCGTCGGGCGAGATCTGCGCCGCCTGCACGAAGGACACCTGCGAGAACCACCTCTGCAAGCGCTGCTTGCGTTGCTCGGACTGCTGCACATGCGATGTGCCGCTCGATGAGGACCAGGAGAATTCCGCCTCATCGAATGGGGCGCACCCTCCGGCTAGCTCATTTTCCGTCTGAAGTTCGTTCGACCCACGCCAGCCTGGCGCTAACTTTCACCTGGATCTCCCGTGCCTCGGACCGGTCGAAGAGAAGCCTTCCCGTTGGCATCAGACTCCGCTGCGGTTTGTCCCAGGTCTCCTTCATCAGTCCATCGCGCGAATGTGCGCTCCTCTCCATCAAGAGATGGCCGAGTTCGTGGGCAATCACGTGGCCCATCATCAAACCGTAGCTGCATCCTGTAATCTGCCCGTACTCGGTGACACGGTTCGCAAATACGCCCACGAAGAATCCGAATTCCGGAGCCGGGCTGGTGAGGGCAACTCCCAGCGAGTTGGCCGGCACGCTGTAATTCGACTCCGCCCCGCGCGGGTAAAGCCGAACCTGAAGCGTCGCTGGCCCGGGCTCCGGGCAAGGTTCACCAGGAATCAACCGGCGGCACCAGGACAGGGAAACGCCTGCCTCCTTGAGAATACGGCTGGCTTCCTTTTGCGCCACCGACAGGGCGTGATCTCTCATGGCGGCGTCGTTATAGAGGTTGACCTGAATCTGCGCTTCGCACGCAGATGCCAGGCAAAGCAGAATAGCCCCGCCCGCCCCAAGTTTGTTCATCCCGGAATCTCCTTGGGCGGCAGTGTGGGCCAAGGGGACCGGGTGAATCGATGCACGGCGGTTCAAATGCCGGCGCGGCGATATCAAATAAACATCCACCGGTAAGCGGTTTATATGCAGTCAGATACCGCCGATTCTCAATCGCCGGTGTCGTATCGTTTTCGCATATTGGGATGCTATAATCCGGCTCGACAGCTTTTCCGGCCCGCCATGGATCTCAACTCCGGCAGGATCGTGCGTTTCGGCGTGTTCGAGATGGACACCGCCGCGGCGGAACTTCGCAAGAACGGCGCGCGGATCCGCCTGCAGGAACAACCAGCGCGCGTGCTGCTCCACCTCCTCAAACATCGCGGGGAGATCGTCACGCGTGAGGAGCTTCATCGCGCCCTCTGGCCGGAAGACACTTTCGTCGACTTCGACCATGGCCTGAACACGACGATCAACAAGATCCGCGACGCGCTCGGCGATTCGGCCACCAGCGCCCGCTTTGTCGAGACCGTTCCGAAGAAGGGCTACCGGTTTGTGGCGCCGGTGGAGGAGGGCGCGCCGCTCCACGTAGAGCCGGCGCCCGCACCAGTGGCTCCGCCCCCACGCCGTTCCTCGCGCTGGCTGTGGGCCGCTGGCGGGGTTGCAGCGATATCGGTGGCGGTAGCGGGCCTGTTGGCGCCGCGATGGTCTACCAGCCTTCCTGAGCCCACTGTCGTGCCGCTCACCACGCTGCCCGGATTGGAATACATCTCCAGCCTTTCGCCCGACGGGGAACGTGCGGCCTTCAGTTGGAGCGGCGCGGACAATACAAACACGGACATCTACGTCAAACAGGTCGGATCGGAATCCATCCTGCGGCTCACCACCGACCCTGCTTACGATGGGAATCCAGCATGGTCTCCCGATGGCCAATGGATCGCATTTTCACGGCGATCCGCGGGAGGCTCCGGCGAGCTCTATCTCATTCCGGCGACGGGTGGGGCGGAAACGAAGCTCACGGACATCTCTGCCGGTTACGACTCCTTAGCCTCGCGCATCGTTTCCTGGGCACCGAACGGAAAGTGGATGATGATTTCCGACGGCGTCGCCCAAAGCAAGAACCTCTATGCGCTCTACTCCTTCTCCCTCGAAACGCACCAGAAGCGCCAGCTCACATTTCCTCCGGAAACGAGTTTCGGCGACCTCGATTCCGCAATCTCTCCCGACGGCAGGTCCGTTGCGTTCGTCCGGCGTTATTCAGGCCAGCTCAACGAACTCTTTCTTCTGCGGCTAACCGCTGAGGCGAGGGCGGACGGGCAGCCGTTTCGACTATTACCGCGCTCCCGCACCTATCGCAGCCCTACCTGGACGGCCGACGGCAAGGAACTCGTTTTTCAATCCGGCTGGTTCCACCTGCCCTCGTTATCCCGGCTGCGATTGGGCGAGGCGGCTTCCGTGCCCATCGCCCTTACCGGCGAATTTGCGGGGTCCCCGTCGATCTCGGCGCGTGGCAACCGGATGAGTTTCCGCCGTGGCGCCAACGACATCAACATTTGGGCCTTGAAGCTCGGCGGCACCGGTGGACCCCGGAGAGAACCCTGGGGCGGTTCGTCTACCTACCTTGACCACGTTCCCCACTTTTCGCCCGACGGCCGGCGCGTTGCCTTCGTCAGCAATCGTGCCGGCAGCCAGGCACTGTGGGTAAGTGACGCGGATGGCTCGCATCCGGCGCGCCTCACAAATTTCACCGATGCGGAAGTGACGGGTGGCTCCTGGATGCCCGGTGGAACGGCTCTTGCGGCCATGGTTCTCACCGAAAGCGGAACCAAGTCGTACCGCATTGGGCTGGGAGGCGAACCCCCCGCGGAACTGCACTTTCCCGGGCATGTGTCGATCCCCTTCATCGCCTCCCGCGATGCCAAGTCGTGGTTCCTCACTTCAAAAAAAACGGGACAGTGGGAGATTTGGAAAGCTCCCGCGAGCGGCGGTTTACCGGTGCAGATCACGAAGAAGGGTGGCCAGTCCCCTCAGGAATCGCCGGACGGCCGGTATCTGTACTACGTTGTAAGCGAGACTCACCCAAGCTTGTGGCGGGTTCCCGCCGATGGAGGCACGGAGGAAAAGGTCCTCGATTCGCTCGTCACGCCGATGAGTTTTCAAGTGATGGAAGAGGGGATCTATTACATTCCGGAAGCCGGCACGGACGGCCACAGCTCCATTCGCCTCCATCGCTTCGCCACAGGTAAGGCGGAAACGCTCGCTGATTTGGACAAACCGGTCATGTGGGGCTTCTCTGTCAGCCCAGACAGGAAGACGATCCTATATGTGCAAATCGACCACTTTTCTCAGGACCAGATGCTGGTGGAGAATTTCAGGTAGTCGCATGGGCCTGCCGCCCCCGCAAGAACCGCCGCACGGCTGGATCGCGTTCCAGGCCAATCGCTATTTCGTAGGCCTGGTGAGCCTGCTCGTGAGCCCCGGTGCGCGTGAGCAACTCCGCCCGCGCCGCCCAGTAGGGTTGATACCCGGCAAGTCGAGAGTCGGCTGCCAGGGCATCGAGCGCCGCAAGTCCCGCTCCGTCGCCATCGGCTTCGGCGAGGGCCAGCGCACGATTGACGGCCGGCACGGGGGAACCCGTCAGGGCGATGAGCGCGTCGTAGAGATGCACAACCTCGGCCCAATTCGCGCGACCCGTCCGGCAGCGCGCGACGTGCGCCGATTGCAATGCCGCTTCCAGTTGATAGCGGCCCACCCGGCCCATTGCTGCGGTCTGCCGCAGCAGCGCTTCGGCTTCCTCAATTACCTGCCAATCCCACAAAGATTGGTCCTGCTTTGCCAGGGGAACGAACTCACCGCTCTCACTCCGCCGCGCTTGCCTGCGTGCCTCGGCATACAGCATCAACGCCAGTAAGCCCGGCGCCTCGGGCTCCGAAGGTAAGAGTTCGGTAACCAGCCTGGCCAGAAACAGTGCTTCGCCCGTGAGTTCGCGCCGCGCCGCATCTGTGCCGGCCGGGTCGGACCAGCCCTCGGCGAACGCCGCGTAGATCGCCTCAAGTACGGCATCGAGCCGGGCCGGTAGTTCATCGCGGGCGGGCACGAGAAAGGGAATGCGTGTCTGCCGGATCTTCTCTTTCGCGCGCGACAGCCGCTTGCCCATCGCCGCGGGGGAGGAGAGGAAGGCCGAGGCGATACGCTCGGCACTCAGGCCCAGGACGGCCTGCAGCATCAGCGGCGCGCGGATGCCCTCATCGATCGCCGGATGCGCGCAGGCAAATAACAGACCCAAGCGTTGATCGGGAATTTCAGCCTCGTTTGCCGCGGCGTCTAGACCTTCGCGGATCGCGCTCTCGTGACGCTGCCGCGCGCGCGCCATGTCGATGAACTTCCGCCGCGCCACCGTCAGCAGCCACGCTTCCGGATTCGCCGGCGCGCCCTGTACCGGCCAATGCTCGAGTGCCTTGGCGAATGCTTCGGACAAGGCGTCTTCGGCCGCGGCTACATCGCGCGTGCGCGAGGCCAGAAACGCTACCAGCTTGCCGTAGCTGCGCCGGACTACTTCCTCAAGTGACATCCGCCGGGCTCAAGCGGCATACACCGCGCGCTCGAATTCGCCGAGCAGCGCAATCGCTTCCTTGTCGACGAAAGGAAGGTACTGCATCATCAGCGTCGCGCATAGTTTCCGCTTCGGGTCGATCCAATAGTAGGTGTTGTAGAAGCCGCCCCAAGCAAGGCTTCCGGCCGACCGGCCTCCGGGGTACGCTTTCTGGTTCAAAAGGAACCCATACGTGTAACGATCGCTCTCGCCTGGATGCAGATCGACGTTGAGCGAACTGTTCGGCATGGAAGTCGGCATCTTGCCGGCTTGCAGACTTCCAGTCTGGTTCGTGGACATGAGCTTCACGGATTTCTCGGAAAGTAACCGCTGTCCGCCCGGAGCCATGCCCTTGTTCAGAATCATTTGCATGAACCGTGTGTAGTCGCCCACCGTCGAATAAAGTCCTCCACCACCGTTAAAACTCTTGGGTGGGGCGGGCATCTTGCGTTCACCCTCTTTGAGCGGTCCTCCGGCCTCCCGCGAGTAGCTCCCAACGAGGCGGTCGAACTTCTCCGGCTTCAGGATGTAACTCGTGTCCACCATTCCAAGAGGCCCGAGCAGATGCTTCTGGAAGTAGTCTTCCAGGCTGACGCCGGTGACGGCTTCCACCATCCGTCCCGTCCAATCGATACCCGTCCCGTACTGCCAGCGCGTGCCCGGTTCGAACATCAACGTCAGCGAGGCGCCGTTGGCCGCCGGCGTTCCGCGCGTCTTGGCCTGATACTCGAAAGCTTGCTGGTCCCAAATCGAATAGCAGAAGCCCGACGTGTGCGTCATCAGTTTTCCCAGCGTGACGGTCTTCGTAGGCGGCTTGAGAATCGGTTTCCCCCCGGCATCGTATCCGTGCAGCACCTGTACCTTGTCGAGTTCCGGCAGGTATTTCGACGCGGGTTCATCGATTGCCAGCTTGCCTTGCTCCACCATCTGCATCGCCGCCGCCGTCGTAATGGCCTTAGTCATGGACGCGATGTTGAAGATGGCGTCCACTGCCAACGGCTTCGTCGAGGCCGAGTCGCGCCTCCCGAATGCCCCGCTGTAGATGACCTTCTCCGCGTTCCCTACCATCGCCGTTGCCGCCGGAATCTTGTGCCGTTCGACACCGGCCCTGAGCGTCTCCTGAATAGACGCGCCGCGCCCGAATAGTGCGCGCGCGGCCGCCATCTCCGCAATCAACAGCGCCGGTAAGTCACGTCGCCTCATAGGTCACAAATACCTTTCCATTTCCAAAGGTGCGGGAACTGGTCAACCGCAGTTGCAAACGTTCCGGCACGCCTTCGAACATTGTCCTCCCTTTACCGAGCACGACCGGATTCACGATCACCTGAAACTGATCGATCAGCCCGGCTGCGGCCAATTGCGCCACAACACTGCCACTGCCGAGAATCACCATGTCGGGCCCGGGCTGCTCCTTGAGCTTGCGGGCTTCGGCGACCAGATCGCCCTTGATGAGCCGCGTGTTGTCCCACGACACGCTGTCGAGCGTCCGCGAAAAGACGTTCTTGCGCATGCGGTTCATGCCTTCGGCTACCTTCGGCATCATCTGTGCCGCCGCGGGCGTCGTCCAGAAGCCGGCCATCATCTGATAGGTCACCCGGCCGAACAGCAGCTCGCCCTCTCCGCTCGCGTTGGACGCTGAAAATTGCTGAAACTCCGGATCGTCGGCGCCTTGATGCGCCCAACTCATGTCGCCGCCGGCGTCGGTAAAGTAGCCATCGAGGCTGACGTGATTAAAAACGGTGAGCTTCCTCATTGCGCCAACTCCCCGCGGATCTGCGTCAGCGACTTATCCATCAGCGGCCGCACCTCCACGATCCCGTGCACCGACGTCGGGCAACGCGTGGCCCAGGCGAGCGCGGCATCCAGATCGTCCACTTCGATGATGTGAAAGCCGCCCAGTTGCTCCTTCGTGTCGGCGTAGGGACCATCGAGCACCTGCGTCTTGCCATTCGTAGTGCGTACCGTCGTCGCCGTGGCGCTCGGCTGCAGGCCCGTGCTGTTTTTCAGCACGCCCGCTGCCTTCATGGCTTCCACATACGCCATGTAGGCGCCCAGCCACTGTTCCTTTTCCCCACTTGAGAGCTCGGGCCAACCGGCTTCGCCCACATAGTCCATCAGAATGTACTTCACGGTGATGTCTCCTTCACCTCGTAGACGCTTGGACCCGGGGCCATTTGGACAACGGCGCGAAAAATATTTGGGCCGGCGCCGGAGCCTCTATCCCAGCTTGTACGGCGCGCGATACTCGTAGTGCAGCAGCTTGTTCGCCGCCGCATTGTTTGTGAACTTCTCGGTTTTGCCGTCCCATTCCAGATAGCTCTTCGTCTTGAGCGCGATGTTGCCGATCAGCGTCGCCGACGTCGAGAGGTGGCCGTCGAGGATGTCGCAGTTGCACTTGGCGCGGCTCTTCACGCAGTCGATGAAATTGCGCGTATGGAAGGCCGTGTCCATGCTGCCTTGCATCGAACTCGCCTCCATCGCCGGCGCTACCTTGCCGGCGCTCTTCTCCTGCTGGCGATCCACGGGCGAGCGTCCCGGCCGTCCCGTATCGCTGACGTTCTCCGGCACAATCTCCCAACGGTTTCCGAACAGGTACATGGTGCCCTTGGTGCCGCGTAGCTCCATTTCGCTGCCCTTCGCATTGCCCGGCGCGCGGTTGGCGTTGTATTGCACGAAGTTCACCATGGTGCCGCCGAAGTCCCACATCACTTCAAGCGTGTCGGGAATTTCGCGATTGTCCTCAACCACATATTTGCCGCCCATTGCCACGACGGCCTTCGGCGACTCCTTGCCAAGGCACCAGCGCAGCATATCCATGTAGTGCACGCCGAAGTTCGTCAACTGGCCGCCGGAGTAGCTCAAGAACCAGCGGAAGTTGTAAAAGGCCCGGTTACGGTTGTAGGGAACCTTAGGCGCGGGCCCCAGCCACTTGTCCCACGCCTCGGCGTCCCAAGGCTGCTCGTCGGGCGGGTTACCGATTCCCTTCGGCCACTCGTTTTGCAGGTGATAGCCGCGCGCCACCGTCACGTGTCCGATGCCGCCGTCGCGTACGATGCGAGCCGCTTCCTGCAGGAACTTGGCCGAACGCCGCTGAATGCCCACCTGCGTGACACGTTTGGTTTCGTGCGCCACCTCCACCATACGCCGCCCTTCGACCACTGTTAACGAAAGCGGCTTCTCGACATAGACGTCCTTGCCCGCTTTGCACGCGGCGTTGAACATAATGGCGTGCCAATGGTCGGGCGTGGCGATTGACACCGCATCGACGTTCTTGTCGGCCAAAAGCTCCCGGTAGTCCTTGTACTTCTTCGGTGTCGCGCGTGACTTCTTGGCCGCGAAGTCCATGTAGTCTTCGCGCAAATCGCACAGCGCCACGGTCTCCTGATCGCCATGTTCGAGGAAGGCGTCATGAACCTGGTCGCCGCGGTTGCCCACGCCGATATAACCCATGTGCAGCCGTTCGTTGGCGCCTAAAATCCTCGAGTAACTGAGCGCGCCAGCCGCGGCCACGCGCGCAAAACCGCGCCTGGAAACAGGAGAGGGGGTGGTGTCCTTCATAGAGCCGTGACAATCATAATATAGGCTCGTACAATGGCCGTTCGAACCGCCTCACTATTCGCCTTCTTCCTCATGAACGCCTACGCCGGCTCGCAGATCCTCGTCCATGGCCACCGCGGCGCGCGCGCCGTCCGGCCCGAAAACACCATGCCCGCCTTCGAGTACGCCATCGGCATAGGCGTCGATGTGCTCGAACTGGATGTCGCGGTCACCAAGGACAATGTTCTCGTCGCGTCGCACGATCCCCACATGAATCCCGCCATCTGCACCGCCCCTGCCGGTTGGAAGGGCCCGGACGTGATTCGTGAAATGACCCTGGCTGAGCTGCGCCAGTGGGATTGCGGCGCGAAAAAGAACCCCCAATTTCCGCGCCAGGAGCCAGTGCCCGGTACGAAGGTGCCCACGCTCGACGAAGTGTTTGCGCTGGCCCCTCGCGGCACGTTCGAATTCAACGTGGAGACGAAGATATTCCCCAAGAAACCGGAACTCACGCCGCCAGCTGAGGAGTTCGCGCGTCTCCTTCTGGCCGCCATTCGGAAGCACAAATTGGAGAAGCGCGTCATCGTACAGAGCTTCGACTTCCGCACGCTCACCGCGATGAAGGCTCTTGCGCCCGAAGTCCGCCTGTCGGCGCTCTTTGAACCCTTCGGCTCGTGGGATACAGTGAAAGCCGCTGTCGAGGCGGGCGCGCAGATCATCTCGCCGCACTACCGTCTGGTCACGAACGCATACGTCGAGCGCGCGCATAAGGCCGGTTTGCAGGTGGTCCCGTGGACCGCCAACGAAGAAGACCTGTGGCGGAAGCTGGTCGATGCGAAAGTCGACGCGATTATTTCGGACGACCCGGCTGCTTTGCTTGCTTGGTTGAAGCGTTGAGCTTGTCGAACAAAGCCCTGCGGTCGCCGCGCTCCCAGATGCCCTGAATCTCGCTTTCGCCCATTCCCGCCAGGCGTCCAGCCAGGATGAACCCGGGAAGCGCATGCGGCAGGTGCTGCCAAGCCGCCATCTCGCGGATCGCCGGCAGTGCACGTTCGCGCAGTTGGGCCATCAGCGAGGCATCCCGCGACTCGGTCAATGTCACGAGTGTGTTCGCTGCCGTGATGCGGTCCTGCCAGATGATTGAGTTCAGGCTCTCGATGAACCACGTCGGCGAAATCTTCAGCGCCAGCTCCGGCTGCTTTTGCGCCAGAATCGCGATCGCTCCCAACGACCGCATCGCATTGTTGCGCACCGTGTCGTCGGGGTCGCGCAGCGCATACTGCAAATCGTCGATCACCGCGTCCTTCTTCGGCGCGTAGCCGATGACGTAGGCGGCAATCGCCCGGTGCTCTTCGTCAAACGAGGTTCGCAAGACCTCGCGCAGCCGTGGAAGGTCGGCCTCAGCCAGCTCCAGGAACTTCTCCTGGTGAGCTCGGCAGGTGGCGTCGGCCATGAGCGAGTGGCCGTGCGACAGATCCTCAGACGTCACGCCCGCCCGCACCGCAAGCCCGACGGCTGCCAGAAACGCCACATATTCATCGTGGATCTCTTTGGGAAGAACTGCGGGACCGGCGCCTGGCGCGTTGAAGTCGAAATGCGGCGCGCCCTTTTCTTCGATGCCGATGTACAGAATCGCCTTTCCGTCCTCGCAGCAGGCGGCTTCCAGGTTGGCACGTACAACGCCCTCCACCTGCTCAATCGCCTCCTCGGCGTCTCCCTTGGAACGGGGCAGGCTATCGCCTACCTTTTTCCCCAGCGCCTTCACCAGCTTCTCTTCCGGCACGCGCTGACGGCCGTAGAAGTCGATGATGCCGATTGGAGGCCCTTGTGCCGGCAATAGGGCACAGAAGGTCAGCAGGGACAGCCAAACTTTGATCACTGCCATATACGACGCGCGCCGTGCGCTTCCGGCTACGCCTGCTTTTTTGCCAGGTCGCCGAGCACAGGCAACACCACTTCCCGTTCCTTGTACACCTGCCACATGATGTGCAGCCAGATGGCCAGGCTCCCCAACTGGATCACCGGCGCCAGAATCTGCGACAACCCCCATGGCAGCACTACTCCGACCGTGAAGACTATCAGAATGTAAAAGGCTGAGAAAAGGACGGACTGGATGGCGTGAAAACGTACTTTCGGGCTCTTGTTGTAGGCGGGCCATACCAGGAAGAGAACTCCCGTCACAAAGCCTAGGAAATAACATAAGGCGCACACAACGTTTTCCGGCAGGTCGCCCGCGCGTTCCTCGCTGGACAGGCGGATGATGGCATCGGGGGAGCTGAGTGGGGCGCCGCATTGCTCGCAGTAAGCACCTTTTGCTTCAGCGCCGCAGGACGCACAGAAAGCCATGCAAGAATTTTATCTCATCCCCAAATACAAAAAGGACCCCGGTTTGCACCGGGGTCCTTCACTCCGAGGAGTTGTCCTGGGATTCGTTTAGGCCTTGCGACGACGAATCGCCGCAAGAGCAATCAGGCCAGCGCCCATCATGGCGTACGTGCCGGGTTCCGGAACTTCGCCGCCGGTCTGGGACAGGTACTGATCGATGAAGCTGATCTCTGCCGAGTCCGGGAACGCGCCGTACACTGACAGGCTGATGTCCTTTTTCACGTCGATCGACTTGACGAATTTGCTCAGGTCGACTTGCGCGGTCAGATTCGCCGGCGGGTTGTTGACCTGAAGTTGGCCGAGTACGTTCTGCGTACCGGCCTCGTAAATGGTCTCCACAATTACTGCCTGACCGAACTGCCCGATGTTAGAACCGTTGAAAGACAGGTGCATATCGCTGATCAGAAAGTCCGTGCCAACGACTGTCGCAGTGTATCCAAGTAACCAGTCGCCAACGGTGAATCCAGGATTGAGTGCAAGAACTTTGATCGCGCCCTGAAATTCGATGCCGAACATACCGCCCTGGGTGATACCGCTCACATTAATGCCCGACGCGTCGGTCGGAGCGCAGGTTCCCGAAACCGGATTGCTGGGATTGGTTGAGCAGGTCATCGAAAAAGTGAAATTACTGAACAGCTTGTCGCCCACAAGGATACTTCCATTGTTCGCGATCAGGTCAGACAGTAGTGTTGCGGACAAGTTGGCGCTTAGCGCCAACATGGCGACAGTTACTAACAAAAATTTTTTCATATTCGTTCGTCTCCTCCAGACTTTTTGAGTGTTTTTGGACAACTCTCGCAAGGAGTATAGCGACCGGAGGGGGGGTGAGGGCAGGTTCAAATTGAGTGTGGAGAATCGTAAAAGTACTATGAGATCAATAGCTTACAAGCGCCTATTGGGTACTATTCCACACACCGCCCTGCTCGATCTTTCAACAACTTGGAACTTGAAAAAGTACTAGTTCTAGGCCCGTATCCAGGCGCATGAGGGGGGGTGGAATCGGGGGTTGGAGGGGGCGCTCTAAGGTCTTATTCGCCCTATCATCGCCAATTCGGTGGTGAACTACACCTTCATGTGGTGCTTAGTTTGGTACCGCTCGTGTACAGAGAATCACGATTTCGGCGCGTCGCGATGGGTCGTCCGAACGTGGAATCCGGCCTTCTTCAGCTGTTTCCCGATCTCATCGGCGATGAATACCGAACGGTGCTGGCCGCCTGTGCAGCCGAAGGCGATGGTGAGGTAGCTTTTGCCTTCCCGTATGTAATGAGGAAGGAGGTAGACGAGCATTTCGGAGATGCGCGAGACAAACTCCTGTGTTTGGGGGAAACTCCGGATATAGCGCGCCACGCTGGCGTTGCGGCCCGTGAGCGGTTTGAACTCGGGGATGTAGTTCGGGTTGGGCAGGAATCGCACGTCGAACACCAGGTCACCATCGTGCGGCACGCCGTTGCGGTAGCCGAAGCTGGTGACGTAGACGCGGATCGTCTCCGACGGATTCGCGCTCGAGAACTTCTCCTTTACTACCTCTTTGAGTTCGTGGACATTGAACCGCGACGTATCCAATATGACGTCGGCCATGCCGCGAATCGGCGCAAGCTGCTCGCGCTCGATCAACACGCTACGGGTCACCGAACGCTGCGTGCCCAGCGGGTGCGGCCGCCGCGTCTCACTGAATCGCCGCACAATAATGTCGCGCTCGGCTTCGAGAAACACCAGCGTGCAGCGCAGCTTGCGCTTTAACGCCGCATAGATTGCCGGGAATCGCTCCAGGTTGCGGCCCTCTCGAACGTCCACGACCAATGCCGCTCGCCGGATGTTCGGCGAATCCTTGGTGAGCTCGGCGAACTTCTCCATCAACTCCAACGGCAGATTATCCACCGAGTAGAAGCCCAGATCTTCCAGACTGCGCAGCACGGTGCCTTTGCCCGAACCGCTCAGACCGGTAATCAGAATCAGTTCCGGATCGTGTAGGGTAGCCGCCGCGGGCACGGAAATTTTGGGCTCCGTAGCCTTGCTGGCGGCCGATGCCCTACGTCCCGCCGCCTTCTCATTGGTAGGTTTGGCTTTCTTGGTTTTGCTGTCCGGGGAACGCGGCGGCATGGGCTCGTGTCAGGCCTCGACCAGATCGAAGTGCCCGTCCGTGCGCCGGATCAGGATGGAAACCCCGCCGGATTCGGAATCGCGGAACGCGATGTAGTTCTTCTTCGCGTTCATCTCCATCATCGCTTCCTCGGCGCTCATCGGCTTGCGTGTCAGCCGGACGCGGTTGATGCGGGGTGGGGGAGCCTCCTCGGCGGCCGCGGCCGGTTCCGTTGCAGCCACGCCATTCTTCAACACGCCGCCAATCTTCAATACGCCGCCGCCGCTGCGTTTGGAGTCGCGCCATTTCGCGCGGTGCTTCAAAAGCTGCTTTTCCAGCTTGTCGATCGCCGTCAGCAATGCCGGCAGCTTTTCGCTCGAGTCGCCCACTCCTACAAGTGGATGGTCGTAATAGTTCACCGTGATTTCGGCCTGATGCACGTGCCGCTGGCGGGTAAAGATGACATGAGCTTCCTTCTCGCCGTGGCCATCGAGCATCTTACCCAGCTTGGTCACGCGGGCATCCAACTTCTTCTGCGAAAGCGGATCGAGTTTCTCAAGCTTTCCGGTATATGCGATTCTCATCGGTCCTCCTCATCCCCGGTGCATGGCCAAACCCACGTGCGGCCCTGCGCCAGGCTGCCCTCAGTCGCGAACTCTTCGCTGGTGCGTGGAGGGGATTTTCATGTCCTCCCGGTATTTTGCTACCGTCCGCCGGGTGACTTGAATGCCGTCGTCGCGCAGCAGCGCCGTAATCTGATCGTCGGTTAGCGGGTGATGGGTATCCTCCTCCTCGATCATCTTCTTTACCTTGCGCTTTAACAGCAGCAAGGGCGTTCCACTGCCAGCCGGGCCTTGGACCGCCTCGGAAAAGAAGTACCGCAGTTCAAACACGCCCTGCGGCGTGTGCGCATATTTGCTCGACACGGCACGGCTGACCGTCGAGGGATGAACGCCGATTTCCTCGGCGATCTCCTTAATCATCATCGGCTTCAAAAAATCCAGGCCGAAGTCTAGAAACTCCGTTTGCCGCCGCACCAGCGATTCGCACACCTTCATGATGGTCTGCTTGCGCTGCTCAATATTCTTCATCAACAGCAGCGCACTGGTGAACCGCTCCTTGACGTAGTTGCGGACCTCCTTGCTCGGTTCCTGATCGCGGTCGAGCAATCGGCGATATTGCGAGTTCAGGCGCAAAACAGGTATGTCGTCGTCGTTGAGTTGGATGATCCAGCCGTCGCTATCTTTAGTGATGTAGACGTCCGGTTCGATTTGCCGCGCGCCGGGACCGGAATACCGCAGGCCGGGCCGCGGATCGAGATGGCGGATCACTTCCAGCGCGATCTCCACATGGTTCATCGGTCGCCCGAGGACCTTCGCCAGTTCCTTCAACTGCCGCGTCTCGACCAGATTCAGGTGGTTCGCAACAATCTGCCACGCCACGCCGCCCTTGCCGTTGCGGCTCTCCAATTGGAGCAACAGGCACTCCTGCACCGTCCGCGCGCCCACCCCCGCCGGGTCGAGCGAATGCACCACTTTCAGGGCCTCGGCCAGTTGTTCGGTGGTGAATTCTTCGTCGAGCGCAAGCTCTTCCAGCGGATCGGTCAGGTAACCGGCCTCGTCCAGGTTGCCGATAATGACATCGGCTGCCGAGCGCAGATCGTCGTTCAATACGACCAGACTGAGCTGCGATTCGAGGTAGTCCGACAGCGTGACCGGTGACGAGAGGAACGTCTCAAACGACGGCTTGTCGGATACCTCAGCAGCGGGAGACTTGAAGCCAGGGTCTAGATAATCGTCGAAAAAGCTGCCGAAGTCGATCTCGTCGAACGGGTCAGACGACTGTGGTGCGTCCACGATCGGAACGACATCGGCTTCTTCGCCCGGCGTAAAAGATTCGGTGAACGATTCGGCGAAGGGCTCGGCCAACGCTTCGGCCGCCGTAGCCTCTGCCCCTTGCATCGATTCGGCGGACTCCGATACGTCGAGAATATTCTGGTCGGCCGGATCGGCTGCCCGCTCGCGTTCAAGCAGCGATTGAACCTCTTGCGGCGTCAGTTCCTCGCCATCGGCGGTCTCTTCTAAGACAGGATTCTCCGCGACTTCAGCCGCGATCAGATCCTTTAGCTCCAGACGATTCATCTGGAGGAGAGACACCATCTGGACAAGGCCAGGCGTCAGAATCTGCTTCTGCGCGACTTTGAGTTGCAGCCGGGGCGACAGTAAGCTCATCTGCCCTCATTATAATCCTCCTCGCATGGATTTCTGCCGCCAAAACCGCCAGGATTGCGCTCAGGGGCGAAGAATGGCTGAAGAATTGCTAAGGGTTCGCCCTGCCAATCCCGAATTTGGCGAATCTCGCCGCGACCGTGCGAGGATGTGGACTTGCGGCTACGGCGACGGTGGGTTTCCTGGTGGATCTCCGCGATAGCTGTGCCACACTTTCTGGCCGTGGCTTACGGTCTCACGAGGGTGAATCCTGCTACGATTCCCGTGGTCGCCTTGGCCGGATATGTCACCGCGGCCCTACTTGTGAACCAGAGGCGGACTGAAATCACGTCTGAGGGTGTGACCGCTGCCATCAGCCCGCTCCCGGTCTGTGGCACGTATCGCATCCCTCGCGACTCCATCCGGCTGTGCCACGCAAGGAAGATCCTGGAGGAGACCGAGCAGGCATCCGGAGTCTTTGCCGAGTATCTGATGGCGGGCGTCGAGACCAGGGAGGGCTGGCAGTTGGACCTCGCTGGTCCGTTTTCGACGGAAGGGGAGGCACTCGCCTGTGCCCGGGAAATGGCGCGAGTTCTGAGCGTGGAAGCCGCCTTCGTACCGGTGACAACAGTTGGCCCCTCCCACAAAACGCTAGCCATTGTTTGGACGGTGCTGGTGTTGGCCGCAATCGCCGGCAGCGCCCTTTGGCATTTTGGCGGTGATTGAAACTCTTTCTCGCTTGTCACAGTGATGAGCGACACACTCACGATCGAATACCAACAGCTTGGTTTAGCCAACCCCGCATCCGCCAAGAACGGCCAGTCGATCTTGGTGTTGACTCAACTAGACGACCAATTCATAGATGGCTTCCTCTCCGGCCTGAGCAGCGGCATCCCGAGCTCGCTCAAAAGCACGCTCGCCTCTAAAATTACTGCCAGTCCCGTCGAGTTCATGTTCGGGTACAACGTCGGCTGCATCTACGGCCTGGGCATGGGGCTTCGGAACCTTGCCAGTGCACTGGTCGACTTGTTTAAGCTGGCCATCGCATTCAGCCCGCCGGCAATCACCTATGCATTGACGCGGGAAATTACAAGCCTTCTCACGGATGCGGCACATCGCGAGTTGAGGCGGAAACAGGTTGCCGATGCACGCGCACTCACCTCCGCGATCGCTGCCACTCTGGCGGACATGGCTGTGCGGCCAGCGGACTACGTTGCGTTGGGAAGGGATATTGGACGACTACTCGGCGAACATGCCGGCTCGGCCATCACCAAGGACCTTTCCGCTCGCAACGCCCGCCAACTGGGCGAATTCATCGGAGAGATTGCGGGCCAAATTGCGTTCGAAGTGATCATTCAGGTTCTACTGGCCGCCGGAACCGAGGGCGTGGGCAACGCCGCGCGCGCAGGCATGGTGTTGGGCGAGGCGAGCCAGGGCGGGGGCCGCCTGGCCCAATTGGCGACTCGCCTCCGCGCGGTGATGCTGAGATTGCCTGGCCTCGAACGATTGATGGCAGCGCTGGGGCGGGAACGGCAGGTGCAAGGCATGCTGCGAGTGGATGCTGAAATCAGCCGGGCCGTGGAGGCTGCATTTGCCGAAGGCGCCGAGTTCGAAACCGGTGTTATGAAACTGATTCGAGTGCGCGAACCCGGTGTGACGCTGACCGCAGAGCAACTGGCGCATTGGCGCAGCTTGCGCGCGCCAGCCGGGCTGCCGGAAGACTTTGCTCGCGTCTGGAGCGAATGCGGAAATCAAGCGGCAACGGACGGCTTGGCCCAGGTCCGCCGGCTTTGGGAGCTTGGCGATGATGCCTCGAAGCTCCAAGCGCGCCGTTTGGCGCGTGTCACCTATAACAACTGGAGAAATCGGTTTATGACCCGGCTCCGGCAACCGGCTAATTCGGCCCTGCGACTGCGAATCGAAAGCGCCGGGTTTCGATTTCCAAACGGACCCACTACGATGCCGCGGCTGGCAGGCGGGACGGGCGAAGCGTTGACTCTGGATCACTCCAGGCGGCTCATGGAAAATCCACTTCGATGCGTGGACCCGGCCAACCTGGAATTCGTGATTGGCTATGAAAATTCCGTTACGCTAGAGCAATTACGGAACCTGACCAGCGTGGATATGTTCTGAGGTGAGGTGAACTTGGTGGACGGCGTGGGATTCGAACCCACGACCCCCACGATGCGAACGTGGTGCTCTCCCAACTGAGCTAGCCGCCCTCAGGTTCAGCATCCAATATACCATGGGCTTTTTGGCTTTCGCCCCCCTACGCCAGCCTTCCGGCGCGTAACATATTAGGAAGGAATGAGTCCGCAATTGACCCCCGAACAGCAACTGGAAAAGATGCGCC
>JBDTVQ010000039.1:0-27303 GCA_040007195.1 Acidobacteriota bacterium
CGAATTCTTGTCTCGTGAACCGCGATATCACGGTTTGCGTGTACAATTTCGTTCGATGATCTACACTTCACGCGGCGCTTCGCTGGCAGTGTTTGGGGCCCTTCTCATTGCAGCCGGGCTTCGGAGCCAGGGGCCCCCGAAGGCGTCCGCCCGGATTGAGGTGAGCACGGAACCGCGCATGCCTGCCCGCATCTATCTGCTGCGCAATGGTGAGCCGTTCCGGTTGCAACCGGTTCAGGCGTCCCTTCCGGTCAAAAGCGATCTGTTCTATCGAGACCGGTTGTGGATAGAAGGTGCCGACCCGGATGTATTGGAACTGATCTGCAACGACGAGTATCATTACTTACTCCTGAAGGGCCGCGCCAGTTTCAACCTGCCCCCAGGCAAATACGCGCTGGAGGCGTATCGCGGTTTCTTCTATAGCCCCACGCGAGTGGAGTTCGAGCTGAAGGCGGATGAAGCGCGAACGATTACACTACCGCTGAAGCCATGGGACGGTGTGCGGCCAGAGGAGTGGATCTCCGCCGACGATCATATTCACCTCACGCGCACGCAGCGGGAGAACTCCGTCTTCCTTGGCTGGTTGGAGGCGGAGGACCTGAACGTCGCGAATTTCCTCGCGCTGCAGCGGCAGAGCGATGCCGCGGCACAGTATGCGTTTGGCAAGGCGGGCGAATTTGCGCGGCGAGGATATTCCATTCGCAGCGGACAGGAGACGCGCAACCAGTCCTTCGGCCACATCCTCATGCTCGGTGGCGACGAGTTAGTGCGCCCAATGAGCACTGGCAAGGAACTCGCAAATGTGCCGGACGACTATCCGTTTCATACGCTGCTGTTCGACCTCGCGCGCAAGGCTCGAGCGCTTACCGGGTACGCTCATTTCCGCGAAACTCCCACCAAGTCGACGTTCTATATGGATCTGGCGCTCGGCAAGTTGGATCTGATCGAGCTATTTCAATTCGGAGTGTTGACGACCGAACCTTGGTACGAGTTGCTGAACGCCGGATTTCGCATCACGGGCGTGGCGGGCAGCGACTTCCCCGTTTATGTCCAGCGCCTCAAACCATATCCGCGTTGGGTGCCGCTGATCGGACCGGAGCGAGCTCTGGTGAAGAAGTCCGGCACGTCGTCCGGTGGCTTCGCCGCCTGGGCCGACGGGGTGCGTAAAGGGCAGGTGGTCGTCTCAAATGGGCCCATCGTGGAACTCTCGTTGGAGGGCGGGGAAGCGCGTGCGTCGGCGGCATTCTTCCGTCCGCTCGAGCGGCTCGAAATTGTGAGGAACGGCGAGGTTGTTGCGTCGGTTGCCGGCGATGGTGCGCGGCGGCGGTTGGCGCTGACCGTGAAGGCTGCGCGCGATGGTTGGTATGCGGCCCGCGTTCGCGCACAGAGGGAGAAAGACGAACCGGAACTTCAGGCGCACACGAATGCGATGTATCCCGGCGGACCTGTCATGATTCCCTCGGCGCGCCGTGCCATCGCGGATCGTTGGGAAGCCGAAATGAAGCAGTATCGCGGGGCTGGCTTATCCTGGGGCAGCGCCGCCCGCGAACGCGAGTTCTTCGAAGCCGGCGAAATGGCCCTGCAAGCGTTACGGAAGCCGCTGCGCTAAAACGTCCTGCTCGGCCTGTATCCCGGCCGCGCACGCACTCGCAACTTCTTCGCTGCATCGCTTACGATCTCAATGTTGATGCGGCGGAAACCATCGTTGGGATTCGGTTGCGGATAGTAGGTCACCGTGTACGAGTTGCCGAGAGATTCCCGTATCGATTCAAACGCCTCCACCTGCTTCTGCCACGTCTTTGCGAAGAAGACTTGTCCGCCGGTGCGTTGCGAAATGCGTTTGAAAACGTTCGATGAGATTGCGTCTCGATTGACGTCGTTCGTGGAGATAACGTAAATCGGAATGCCTTCGTCTTCGGCCACGGCCCGAACATCGTCGGGGGCGACCATGCTCGCGTTGTCGGGGCCATTCGAAAACACGATCACGACTTTGCGGCCGGGGACCTTCGCGGCATCTCGGAGGGCTAGTAGGAGTGCATTATAAAGAGCCGCATCGTCGCCTGCGACCGCTTTGCGCAGTCCCATAATGGCCTGGTTGCGATCGCGCGTAAGGTTGGCCGCCCGCGAGAGGTTTCGAGAAAACGTATAGACGGCGACCGAGTCGGCGCGGTCGAGGCCGCGGACGAAATCGGCAATTGCATCGGAGGCATAAACGAAACCGCGATACATGTAATTGCTGGTGTCGAAGAGCACGAAGACGTTGGTGCCAACGAATGCGTCGCCACGGGCCTCGGCCGACTCGGGTGCCGCGGTAGGCGCTGCCGCCGCGGCTACGATGGGGCGCGTGCTGCCGTCTTCCAAGACCTGTACCGGCGGTTTGTTGCCTTCGGAAAATGTTCCAACCTTTTGTACGATGCCGTCTTCGGTCACCTTGAAGTCGGACGGCTTGAGCCCCGTCATGTAGCGTCCTTTGTTATCCGTGACGGTGAAGCTTAGTACCACCATGTCGACTTTGACGCGGAACGTGGGCCTATCTTCGTCGCCCGAATCCTGCGGCGATGGCTGTGCCGGGTTCTGCGCGGCGATCATGGCGCCGGCGGCTTGCAGGCCGGTGCAAAGGGCAAGTCGGCGGGTCATGTTCCCGCGGGCATTATTAGGGTTCGCAGACATGAATCAGAATCCTCCAGTGGACAAACTGATTGAGGCATCTTGTCCGCGGGCGCGGACCTCCTCGCCAACCACGCTCAGAGCTCGGAGGAGAGCGGGCCAGTCTTCAAGGTGTGTGGCGAAGATGCGTTGCACGGTATGTTGAGTCCACTCGGGAACGGAGACGGCCATGCGGCCGGGATCGATCTGAAGCTCGTCGGCGAGTGAAGCATAGAAGAGAATGCTCGATTCCCAGCTCTCAGCCATGATGCGGCTGGAGTATCCCATGAGTGTCGGGAAGGTGCGCATGAAATTAAGCTCGGCCCGATTGGAGCTGGTGAGCGTGGGTTTGGGCGTACCGAATACACGCGAAATGGCGGTCGGGGAAACGCGGGGAGAGGAAGCCAGGCGTTGAATTTCGCGGCCCATGGGACTGGTCGAGTTCTTGCTCCCCATGGCGATCTGGAAAAGTTCAGCGGGCGTGACATTCTCAAGCGCGAGGCTGAGATCGCCGCGTGTGAGCAACTGCTCCACGCGCGCGGTGCGATTGGGCGCGGCCTGCTTTCCGAGAATCTCGACGACCTTTGCTCTCGTGGCAGGGTTGAGCACACTTTCAGCAAGCAGAGATTGCCCTTCGCGCATGTGAAGGCCCACCCAATGCATCTGCTCGTGAGTGGCATTCCACCAGCGGGGCGACTTCGCTATGAGCATCATTTGGGGCACCAGGTCGCCCCATATGAGTGCCTGTTCGCGCGACGGAATCAGGAAGTTTTGTTCGGCTTCCGCAAGTGCGTAGCCGAGGCCCGCCAGCGAACCAACAAGACGTCCGCCAGCGCTAGAAGGCCAGCCTGTACCGAGGACTTCGGTATTGCGCCAAGTTTGGTTCGTGCCCTGAACGCCCAGAAAATCGTGACTGCGCGCAAACAAGGGATTCGTGCGCAGAACTTGGGCTCCAGGAGGTGCGTAGTAGAGGTAGTTGAATCCGACGAGCGTGTCACGCAGCATTGCCGCGAGAGATCCACGGGCGCCCCGGAGTTTCGCCGGGTCCGCCCCGGCCTTCTCCACCTCAGCGCGAATATTCACTTTGCGTTGTTGCTCAATGTGCCGCTCGGTCCAATAACCGAACGAAAGCGCGTTGCGCTCGGCTGTTGTCAGAGATGCACGCGGAAGCTGGATCTCCAGCATGCGCGTGTTCAGCCGGTTGAGCAGCGCGATGTTGATCTTCTCGCCCTTGGCAATCGCCTCCGTGTGGTCGGCGATGTCGAGCAGCAGCTTCAGCGAGATCAGCTTTTGCGAATCAAAGATTCGCGTCATCTCCTGTACCAGAAGCGTATGTGCCTCCTGATCGCGCGGTTTGAGCGAGCCCGCGACGAGATCGAACATGCGATCCTGCGCCGAGCCCTGAGTGGCGGAAGTGGCTTTCAGTAGGTTTACCGCTCCCGTGCGGCTGGACTCAAAGAGGTCGTCGTCGCTGCGGATTTTGGCGAAACCTTCGACGATACCCGCGAACACGCCATCGCGCTGCGTTTCCGGGATCAAATCGTTGCGCCCGAACACCTGCCAGAGACCCAGCAACGCTTGAAAGCTTCCAGCCGTGTCTGCGCGTAACGCCTGGTCGCGAATTTCGCTAATGGATTGCGCGGTCGCGAAATACTGCTGGATTGACTTATCGGTTAAGGTCGGCTGTTCCGCCAGAACCGGAATTTGCGCTCCGAAAAGGCGGTATGATCTGGCGATTTTGTCGATCGTGGCCGGCTCGAGCGGCGTCGCGCGGTGGCGGTTCATGTCACTTACCGCCATGAAAATCTTCAGCGGTTCGTTCTCGACCGATTTACGGCACAGGGCAAAGAGCGCCTCAAGGATGTCATCGGCGGTCTTCCATGTCGTGGCGAGCTTCGTCAGTTTCCCGTCGTACTTGCCCTGAGGATGGTTAACGAAAAGGTTCTTCCATACTTCGATGCCCCCAGGAACATGCGGCTGGCCATTTGCGTCTAGGCGTAACCGTGTGGTCAGCAGCATCAGATCGGTGTTCGACCGGAAAACGGGTCGGGCTGGGCCTGGGCTGGTGATGCGTCCTTTAAGGGCCGTGTAAAAGCGCTTCAAACGTTCCGGATCGGTAAGATAGTCGCGGATCGGCCCGTCGATGCGCATCAGCGAATCGAAATAACTGGTCAACCAGCCGTCATCCTTGGCAATCAACTTGTCGTAGAATTCCACGCCCTTGTCCGGACTGGCGCCTACCAGGTCCGTCCATGCCGCGATAGTGGCGGCGCTGCCCGGAACCAACGCACGGCCATTGCGGACCACGAACATGCCACCAAAAAAATCGAGCACGTGGGCAAAGGCGCGTAGGCGTTGGATGGTGATGGATTTCTTCATCTCGGCCGCGGTGTGGGCGTCGAGTTTCGATAGGCCAAGATAAAGGCGGCAGAGGGAGGGATCGGAAAGAAAGGTGTCGATGAACTCTTTCTTCTCTTTCTCGGCCGACATCCAGTATTCCGGTCCGAACAGTACAGGGACTCTTGTAGGTTGAAAGTCGTATCTGAATGGGCGATTGTTGCGAAGCGCAACCTCAAGTTCCGCCAGGGGAAAACCCGAATCGATGGTGAGAAACGCACGGCTGGCATTCACCGTTTCCAGAACAACTTCACCCCCGCAGGCGCCGCGCATGCGATACCCAAGTAACTTCAACAGTTCACCAGTCTGCGGCGTGTCGCAGGTTTCGATCTTGATGATCTTGGACTCTCCGGCGAGCTTTTCCAGTTCGCGCGCCTGACCCATGTAACGGAAAACCAGCTTCAGGTACTCGGTCTGCTCCAGACCTTCGCTTGAATTCGAGGCCTGATAACCGTTGGTGACAACGTTCCGGGCAAGCGCCGGAAGCAGTTCCTCAGGCTTCAAGTCGGGCGAAAGGGCCGCCATTCTCGCAAATGATGGCAACGGTCCGGGAATGGTCGACGTCAGGATCTCTTCAGGCGCCGGTGCCGGGATGTTCGCCGCCAGGTCCGTTGCCCCCGTGGCACGATAGGCGCTGAGATGCCGTTGTGCCGCGGCGCGATCGCCAGCCAGAAGGTTTAGAATCGCAAGGCGCCGAAGAGCGCTCGTTTTTGCGGTTCCCGACGGCAGCGCGGCGATGGCCTTTTCGTAGGCTGCCCGCGCACCTGGATTTCGATAGCGATCGAGATATTCGGCGTAGCCGAGCAACTGCGGCGTAGTGGCGTTGGAAGATTGCGCGGCATCGCGAAGCACACGTTGGGCCCCGGCGGCGTCGCCTTCGGCTTCGAGCCTGCCGGCCTGCGACGCGGCATCCTGCGCCAACGCGCCAGAGGCCGCCACCACACCCAACCAAAGGAACTTCTGAATGAAGCCAAGAGGCACTCTATTCATACATCTTCCTCGATCCCTCGCGGGACCCTCCTCTCGATTATTGGCTCCTACTGTACCATCGTTGCGGCGGCCGGAAGCCCGGGTCGCGAACGGCTGCACAGCAGGGCCGAATCCCTCCGAGATCTCCGAATTCTAGGTCAGCCGGGGGATGCGTGGCAAGCCGACGGGTGTAAAATCCCGGGGGAGACCAACCTTATATGAAGCGACTTCTTCTACTCAGTTTTTCTTGGATGGCGATGGCCCTCGCGCAGGATCCAAAAATTGCTGTCATTGGCCTGCAGCATTCGCACGTGTGGGGGCACTTGCCGAAGATGATTGAGGGCAAGCCGGCGCGCTTGGTGGGCATCGCCGAGACCAATCCCGCGCTTATCGCCGAAGCGAAGAAAATGGGGGCGGCCGATGATTTGTTCTTTGCCGACGCGGCGAAGATGCTGGACGACGTCAAGCCGGATATCGTCTGGGCGTTCACGCCGAACAACGACCACCTGCGAATCGTGAAGCTTTGCGCTGGCCGGAAAATCAATGTGATGTTCGAGAAACCGCTGGCCTCCACCCTCGCCGACGCCCGGGCCATCCGCGATATGGCGAAGAAAAGCGGAATCATTGTGCTGACGAACTACCAGATGGCGTGGTGGGCAACCAACTATATGGCCAAGGCGCAGGCGGATTCCGGCTCGCTCGGCAAAGTGTGGCGGCTGCGCGGCGTGGTGGGCCATGGTGGACCCGGATCGCAAGGCCCGCGGAACCAATACTTCTTCGACTGGCTAACCGATCCGGTGCAGAACGGCGCCGGATCGTTGATGGACTTCGGCTGCTACAACGCGCTGTGGAGCCTGTGGTACCTGGGCAAGCCAGAGTCCGTATATGCCACGGTGAATCACCTGCGGCCGGAAACGTTTCCCAAGGTGGAAGACAACGCGACGATGATTTTTGCTTACAAGAATGGCGTCGGGTTGTTCGAAGGTAGCTGGGATTTGCCTCGTAGCTTTCAGGATCTCGAGGTATTTGGGCTCGAGGGCAGCATGCACATGACGCGCGACAAGTTGGAAGTGCGCAAAGGGCGTAGTCCGGGCGAAGAAAAGCCAATGCAGGCACTGGCGCCCGAGAACGCCGAGCCGATCGCGCACATGATTGCCGCTATCCGGAAATAGCAGATGTTAAATCCGATGGTGAGCCTGGACATCAATGTGGACGTTGTGGAGATTATTGAAGCGGCGAAAGCCAGCATTAAGTCGCACGCGGCGGTCAAGCTGCCGCTGCCGTAGAAGGCTGGCCAGCATAACGGGGGTGCAATGTTCGACGAAAAAGAAGGCCCGATCGATTCTCTGGTTCACCTTTGGGTGGATGGTGCGTTCAACCGCCGCGAGCTTGTCAGGCGCGTAGCGAAATACACCGGCAGCGTCGGCGCTGCCATTGCCACGCTGCAGGGCTACGAAGCATATGGGCAATCGGCGACAGCGTGTCCGGCCGACGTAAAGGTGCCTGCGGATGCACCTGATTTGATCACGCAAGACGTCACCTACCCCAGCGAGGACTCATCGGTGATGGGGTATTTGGCCTATCCGAAAAGTGGGCCGCCGAAAATGCCCGCAGTGATCGTCATTCATGAAAACCGGGGCCTCGTCGAACACATTCGCGACGTGGCGCGGCGCGTGGCGCGGGCCGGCTTCGTGGCCATTGCGCCGGACTTGCTTTCGCGGCAAGGCGGCGTCGCACAATTCCCCGACGCAACTCAGCAGTCGCAGGCATACAATCGGACCACCCCGGTCGAGCGGCAAGCCGACCTTATCGCGACGCTCGGCTATATCAAGACCGTGCCCAGCGTCATTCACGATCGCATTGGAACGGTTGGATTCTGCGCCGGCGGTGGCAACGCATGGAATCTGGCGCTCGTGGCGCCGGAATTGCGCGCCGTGGTTCCGTTCTATGGAACTCCGGTGCCCGCCCTCGACCGCATCGCCAATCTACAGACTCCCGCGCTGGCGATTTATGCCGAGCGTGACCGCAATCTGACCATCAGCATGGCTCCGGTGATGTCCGCCATTATCCAGCAGCAAAAGACATTCGGGTTTGTTGTCTACGAAGGTGCCGGCCACGCATTCCACAACGACACGGGTGCGGCCTACAACGCCCCAGCTGCGTGCGACGCATGGGCCCGGACCATTGCCTGGTTCGACAAGCATTTGAGGGCGTAGAGCGCTAAGCCACGATTGGCTTGATCACCTGGCCGCTCACGTCCGTCAACCGCATTTGCCGCCCGTTGAATGGATACGTGAGTCGCTCGTGATCCATCCCTAGCAGGTGCAGCATGGTCGCGTGGACATCGTTCACTGACTTCTTGTCCTCTTCGGCGCGGTAGCCAAACTCGTCGGTTGTTCCAACGGCAGTGCCGCCTTTGATACCACCACCGGCAAGCCAGATAGTGAAGCCGTAGGGATTGTGATCGCGCCCGTCCATCCGCTGCGAAATGGGCATGCGGCCGAATTCGCCGTGCCAGATGACGAGTGTCGAATCGAGCATGCCTCGCGATTTGAGGTCCATTAGCAACCCGGCCAACGGCTTATCTGTTTCGCCGCAATGCTGTTCGTGATTGGTTTTGATATCCCAATGCGCGTCCCACGATTCCTGGAAGTTGCCGCCGCCGGAATAGATCTGCACGAAGCGGACGCCGCGTTCCACCAGCCGCCGCGCCATCAGAGCCTGGCGTCCGAAATAGTGCGTCGGTTCCTCGCCGACGCCGTATAGCTTCTTGGTCGCCTCGGATTCGCGGTCAATATCCACGGCCTCGACTGCATGCGACTGCATGCGGTAAGCCAGTTCGTAAGCGGCGATACGCGCGCTCAACTCCGTATCGGCGGGATTGCGCCCTGCGTGTTCCTGATTGAGTTTCTGCAGAAGGTCGAGCCAGCGCCGTTGCCGCTCGGGCGGCAAATCCTTGGGCGGTAACAAATCGACAATGGGATCGCCTGAGGAACGGAACTGCGTACCTTGATACGCGGCCGGCATGAAGCCATTCCCCCAGTTCGGCGCCCCTCCGATCGGACCGCCGCGATTATCCGTGAAGACAACAAAGCCGGGCAGATTCTCGCTCTCGCTACCCAGTCCGTAGGTGATCCACGAGCCCATCGAAGGGTAACCCGCCTGAATGGATCCGGTATTCATCTGGAACAACGCGGGCGCGTGATCGTTGGAGATCGAAGTCAGCGAATGGATGAACGCAAGATTGTCGACCTGTTTGGAGATGTGCGGGAACAGCGACGACACCCAGCGCCCCGACTGGCCGTGCTGTTTGAACTCCCACAGCGAAGGCATCAATCCACCTGGGTTCCCCTGCGCGACAACCACTTCCCCTTTACCGGTGAGCGCCTCGCCGGCGCGCTGTTTCAAGATCGGCTTGGGATCAAATGTGTCGACGTGACTCACGCCGCCATAACAAAAGATGGAGATGACGGCTTTCGCCTTGGCCGGAAAGTGAGGTGAGTGCGGCGCCATGGGATCGAGCCTTGCGGCGCGGGCAAGCATCTCACTTGCCGCCAGCGACGCAATGCCGCCGCCAAAGCGTCCCAGTAGGTCGCGGCGGCTCCAGAATCGTTGCGTGGAATGGTGGCTGCAATTGCTCATGGCGATGGGTCTAGGGAATAAATGCGAATTCGTTGGAGTTGAACAGTGTCTGACAAAATTCGGCCAGCGCGAGGTCGCCACCGGTTGCGAGAAAGCTTGCAATCTCGTCCGTTTCGCGCGGCGATGGCGGGCGGGCGAGAGCAAGCTCAAAGGCGTGCTTGATCTGGGAACTCGTATCGCTACCCGACTCTCTGTGCAGCCGCTTGGCGAACTCGGCGGCTTGCATGCGTACCATCGCGTTGTTCATCAGCAGCAACGCCTGCGGCGCCGTGGTCGATGAATTCCGCCGGGAGCACGAGGTAATCATGTCGGGCTGATCGAAGGACTCAAACAGCGGATAGCGGATGCTCCGCTTGTTGAACACGTAAAGCGACCGGCGCCAGGTGCTGCGGTCATCCTCTGCCTTTCCGTTCCAGGTGCGTTTAGAACTGCCTTGGAAGAGCGCCGGGTCGATATAGGGAAGCACGGCCGGCCCGCCCGCTGTCAGGTCGAGCGTACCGGCGACAGCGAAGATGGAATCGCGAAGAGCTTCCGCTTCCAGGCGCTGGCGCGGCATACGCCAAAGGGCGCGGTTGCGCGGGTCGGTCTTGAGATTCGACTCGATGTCGTCACTGGCCATTCGATATGCCTGGGAGGTGAGCATCAGCCGGTGGATGTGCTTCATGTTCCAACCGGATGACACAAACTCAGTAGCAAGCCAATCGAGAAGCGGTTGATTCGATGGCTTCATACCTGTCTTGCCAAAGTTAGAAGTCGTGGCGACAATCCCGTCGCCAAAGTGATGTTGCCAGATGCGGTTCACCATCACGCGCGCGGTGAGCGGATTCTCCGCCGAAGCAACCCACTCGGCAAAGCCCTTGCGCCGGTAGCTGGAAGTAGCCGTCTCGGGAGGGGTAGGGAACTCTGGTTCTACGGAAGCGGCAACGGACAGTACGCCGGGCTGCATTTCGGAGCCCTTGTTTCCTGGCGAGCCGCGATGCAGGAAGTAGCTAGGCAGTGGTGTCCGGCCCTCCTCGGCGATTACCATCGCCGTTTCATATTCGGCGGGGCGCTGCTTCCGAAGTGCATCGGCGGCGGCGAGTGTCTCTTTGTGAGCGGCTAGATCGGCCGCGCTCATGCGCGCCAGCAGTTCAGGCTCGTCAATCTGCAGGGTGCGCTCAATCTGCCTGGCGTTTAAGCGTTGCCCGTCGGTTCGTTTGTCGGCGGGTGTCTTCCAGGCGAGCTGCATATACTCCGGGAGCTTGGCTACCTTCTCGGCGAAGATCTGATCGCGGTAGGGCTTCTCGATCGCCTCTCGCCGCTGGGTAAGCGGCTTGATCATTTCGTCAATCCGCTTCAACTCCGCCTTGTGCCGCTCCACCTCCGCATCGCTCACCAACGGGTAGTCGCGCGCCCGCGTGGAGTAAAAGACCGATTGGATTCGGTAATAATCCTTCTGCGGAATCGGATCGAACTTGTGGTTGTGGCAGCGCGCGCAACCGAGCGTCATGCCGAGAAACGACAATGATGTCGTGGAAACGATGTCGTCCAGTTCATCCATCCGTGTCTGCTCGGTCTTGATATTGTTTTCCGGACCCAGGCGCAGGAATCCGGTGGCGATCATCGCCTCAGCACTGCCGGGCTCGTACTCGTCACCGGCGAGCTGCAACTTCAGGAACCGGTCGTACGGCATGTTTGCGTTCAACGACTCCGTCACCCAGTCCCGATAGCGCCAGATCTGCTTGAAGTCGCGGTCGTATTCAAAACCACCCGAGTCGGCGTACCGAACCAGATCCAGCCAGTGACGCGCCCAGCGTTCACCATAGTGCGGCGAGGCGAGCAACGAATCCACCAGCTTTTCCCAGGCGTTAGGCGACTGGTCGGCAACGAATGCGTTCACCTGTTCAGGCGTCGGCGGGAGTCCGAGAACGTCGAGATAAATGCGACGCGCCAGCGTACGGCGATCGGCGGGCTTCGATGGCGTCAGTTCCCTTTCTTTCCAGCCGGCGCCAAGAAAAGCGTCAATCGGATTGGCCGCTCCGATTTGCGGCACCGCGGGACGAACCGGCTTTTGGAACGACCAGAATGCACGATCCTTGTCCGTAATCGGACGCTCTTCCATCGCGGCAAGCGCGGCTTTATGCGCGGCGTCATCTTCCTTTTCCGCGGGCGCGGCCGGATACACGGCACCGGCGCGGATCCAGCGCTCCAAGATGTCTAAATCGGTATCTGCGAGCTGCTTTCCGGGGGGCATCGAGGGCTTTTGCGCATGCGAAGCAAACTGATAAACGCGGCTGCGCTCCGGGTAATTGGGAACAATTGCTTCTCCGCGCTCGCCACCGGCGATTGCGGATTCACGCGTGCGCAGATCGAGGCTCGACGTCTTCAGGGCGGCTCCATGACAGCCCAAACAATTCTTCTGCAGAATGTTGAACGCCTGCTCCTCCAGGGCGCCCGCGGCTAGCAAGGAGGAGGAGAGGGCAATGAAGAGAGCTATATGGCGCACGGCCCGCCCATTATATCGAGTGTGCGTCGGGAATGATTGCGCCAATTGGTTCGGTCCTTTTTATTGACCAGCGAGTCAGTGAAATGTATTCTGGAGTCAATGCCAGTTCTCGGTCGAACAAAAAGAGAGGTCGTGCAGGAATTCCGCACGGCGGAGATTTTGGAAGCGGCTTGGCGTGTTTTCGGGCGCGCCGGCTATAACGACACGACGGTCGATCAGATCGCCGAGGAAGCCGGGGTTGCCAAGGGTACCGTGTACCTATACTTTGCCTCGAAGCAAGAGGTCTTTCGCGCGGCCTTGCGCAAGGGGCTATCCGAGCTGCACGAGCAGGCGCTGCTCGAAATCACGGCTGCGGATACGAACGCGGCGCGGCTACAGGCATTCATCGGTGCGCGACTGCGGTACTTCAGTGAGAATCGGGATTTCTTTCGGATCTACTACACCGAGTTCGCCAACCTGAAGGTACGCAGTTCCTCCTCGCAGCCAGAGTTTCAGGATTTGTACGACCAGCAGGTGATGCTGCTGCAATCGCTTCTTGATTCGGGGGTGTCCGCGGGCGAACTGCGGGTGCTGGATACGCACCGAGCGGCCCATCTGCTCTATGAGTATGTACGGGCGGCGGTAGCAAAACATGTCTTGGAATGGCGGGACGAATCGATTGAATCGACGATCTCGCTGGTGTTTGACCTCGTGTGGAGAGGAATTGAATGCGAATCAAAGTAGTTTTTTGGGCTGCGCTGACGGCGGCCGCGGTACTGTCCGGCTGCACGTCCACGACCCATGCGAATCCGTCCGCGAAGGCCGCCGACGCACCTGGCGCGACGGTGAAGGTTGCCGTGTCGGAGACTCGGACGGTTCCGATTGAAATTAAGACCATCGGCAGTGTGGATCCGGTGACGACCATCGTGGTTCGGGCGCGGATCGGTGGGGCGTTGACGAAGGTTTATTTCACGGAAGGCCAATTGGTAAAGAAGGACGAGTTACTGTTTGAGATCGATCCACGTCCGTATCAGGAGGCGATTCGCCAGGCGGAAGCCAACATCGCCCGCGATCGCGCGCTGATGGCGCAGGATGAAGCAAATTTGGCCAGCGCCGAGGCGCAAGAGGCGCACTACGGCAAGCAGGCAGAGCGCTATGTGAAATTGGCCGAGCAAGGCATCTTCTCGCGGGAACAGGCCGATCAGGCTGAGGTCGAGGCGCGCGCCCGCCGCACTCGCGTGAAGGCCGAACGCGCGGGCATCGATAGCGCGAAGGCATCCATCGTCGCCGATCAATCGGCTCTCGACACGGCCAAGCTAAACCTGGCCTATTGCACGATTCGCTCGCCGATCACCGGGCGCACCGGCCAGATTCTGGTGAAGCAAGACAACCTTGTGAAGGCGAATGACGTGGATTTGGTGACAATTCACCAAGTGCAGCCGGTGAACGTGATCTTCGGCGTCATCGAAAGCTACCTGCCGACGATTCGGGCGCGCATGGGCAGGCTGCCGGTAACGGCCACAGTTCCCAATACATCCTTAGCGCCATCGCTAGGCTCGGTCGTGTTCATGGACAACATGGTGGATCGCAACTCCGGCACCATTCGGCTGAAAGCCGTATTTCCCAACGCTGATGCCAAGCTGTGGCCAGGCCAGTTCGTCGATGTGAGCGTAAAGCTTGAGGAACAGCGAAACGCGGTTGTTGTACCTGGCAACGCCGTGCAGGTGGGGCAGAACGGCTCGTTCGTCTATGTCGTGAAGGCGGACAAAACGGTGGAAGTGCGCCCGGTGAAAACTGGAGCGCGCCTGGACCGGTTGGTGACGATTTTGGAAGGTTTAGATAGTGGCGAAACCGTGGTCACCGAAGGTCAGATACGCTTGGCGCCGGGCGCACGCGTAAGGATCGAGTCATGACGAAGTTCGACATGTTCTCCAATAGCGGTTTCAGCGGGTTGTTTATCCGCCGGTCCGTGGCGACCACGCTGGTGATGTTCGCGATTGTACTTTTCGGGGCCATCGCGTATCGGAGCCTGCCCGTTTCCGATCTGCCGAACGTCGATCTGCCAACGCTGGTTGTGAATGCGTCGCTGCCGGGAGCCAATCCGGAAACGATGGCCGCCGCCGTGGCGACGCCTCTTGAGCGCCAGTTTTCCACCGTCGAAGGCCTGGAGTCGATGACGTCGGTGAACGCGCTTGGCACGACCTCGATCACGCTGCAGTTCGATTTGAACCGCTCGCTGGATGGCGCCGCACAGGACGTGCAGGCCGCGATCACGCAGGCCAATCCATTGCTGCCGCCGGGGATGCCGAACCCGCCGTCGTTCCGTAAGGTAAATCCCGCCGACCAGCCGATTCTCTATCTTGCGGTCAGCTCGACGGTGCTGCCCACATATCGTCTACACGAGTATGCCGACACACTGATGGCCCAGCGCATCTCGATGGTGTCGGGCGTGGCGCAGGTGCAGATCATGGGTTCGCAAAAGTACGCCGTGCGCGTGCAGGTGAACCCGCGAACGCTTGCCGCCCGCGGTATTGGGATCGACGAGGTGGAGGCGGCTCTTCGCCAGCACAACGTGAACATCCCAACGGGAACCTTGTATGGCGCAAGCCAGATGATGACGATCCAGGCTTCCGGGCAACTCCGGAATGCGGAGGCCTTCAAGCCTCTGATCGTGACCTACAAGGACGGCCTGCCGGTGCGGCTGTCCGATCTGGCGACGGTTATTGATGGCGTGGAGGACGACAAGGCGTTCGCCTGGTTCAACAAACCGGAATCGTCAACGCGTGCAATAGTGCTCGCCGTGTTGCGGCAGCCGGGTACGAACACTGTCGAGGTTGCGGACCGTGTGCGAGGGCTGCTCGATCAATTCCGCGCGCAGATTCCGCCGTCGGTGAATATTGAGATTCTCACCGACCGCTCGGCGACGATTCGCGAATCGTTTCAGGATGTGCAGTTCACGATGTTGCTCACGCTGGGACTGGTGATCATGGTGATCTTCCTCTTCCTGCGCAATTTCTCCGCCACGGTGATTCCATCGCTCGCGCTCCCGGTTTCAGTGATCGGAACGTTCGCCGTAATGTACCTGTGCGGGTATAGCCTGAACAATTTGTCGATGATGGCCCTGATTCTGGCCATCGGGTTCGTGGTGGACGACGCCATCGTGGTGCTGGAGAACATCGTGCGCCACATGGAGATGGGCGCACCTCCGATGCGGGCGGCGATCGAGGGATCGCGCGAAGTTGGATTCACAATCGTCTCGATGACCATTTCGCTGGCGGCTGTGTTCATTCCCCTGCTGTTCATGGGCGGCATTCTGGGCCGCCTGTTCCGCGAATTCGCCGTTACTATTTGCGTGGCGATTCTCGTGTCGGGTTTCGTGTCGGTAACGTTGACGCCAATGCTGTCGGCACGCTTCCTGAAGAACCATCACGGGAATCATGGCCGGTTCTACGAGGTGACGGAGCGCTTCTTCGAAGCGATGCTACGCGTCTACGACCGGACACTCGTCGCGACCCTGCGCTGGCGGTTTGCGGTGCTCATGCTTTCTTTCGCCGTGCTGGGCGGGTCGATCTGGCTGTTTCAACAAGTCCCTAAAGGCTTTCTGCCGAGCGAAGATACGAGCCAGATATTCGTCACGCTGGAAGCCAACCAAGGCATTTCGCACCTGGAAATGTACGACAACATCCAGAAATTGACTACCATTGCCCGCAAGGACCCCAACATCCGTGCCTTTTTCGCGGGCATGGGCGGAACATCTGGCTCGGTGCAATCGGGCGGTCCCAATTTCGGCCGCCTTTACTTTCATCTCAAGGACCGCGACGAGCGAAAGATTAATGTCGATCAGGTGATCGATGAGTTGCGGCCGAAGCTGAATTCGACTCCAGGGATGCGCGCGTTCCTGCAAAATCCGCCGGCCATCCGTTTGGGCGGTTCGCTCACGAAGAGCCTGTATCAATTCACCTTGATGGGCACGGACATCCAACAGCTCTACGCAAGCGCGCAGACGATGGAAATGGAGATGGCAAAGATTCCTGGATTGCAGGATGTGACAAGCGATCTGCAGATCAAGTCGCCGGAACTGCACGTAGTGATCGACCGCGACAAAGCGTCGAGCCTGAATATCACGCCGGAGAAGATCGAGAACGCCCTGTTCGACGCATATGGCCCGCGCTGGGTCTCCACCATCTATGCGCCCGATAACCAGTACCGCGTGTTGCTCGAAGTGGAGCGGGAATTTCAGGAAGACCCTTCGCTGCTCTCGGCGTTGTACATCCGCAGCGGCAACGGCAGGCTGGTTCCGATGACCGGATTGGCGCGCATGGAGCCCCAGGCTGGACCTCTCTCCATCAACCATTACGGGCAACTTCCGGCGATCACGATTTCCTTTAACTTAAAGCCGGGCGTATCGCTGGGCGATGCCGTAACGGAAATCCAGGACCTGGCCGACCGTAGACTTAAAGGAACGATCACGACGGCCTTCCAAGGCGCCGCCCAGGCGTTTCAACAGTCGTTGAAGAGCCTTTGGATTTTGTTGCTGGTGGCGATTCTTGTCGTGTACATCGTGCTCGGCATCCTGTATGAGAGTTTTATTCATCCGATCACAATTCTGTCGGGGCTACCGTCAGCCGGCTTCGGCGCGTTGCTGACGTTGTGGATTTTCGGGCTGGATTTGAACATTTACTCCTTCGTCGGCCTGATCCTCTTGATCGGCATTGTAAAGAAGAACGCGATTATGCAGATCGACTTCGCCTTGGATGCGCAGCGCAATCAGGGAATGTCGCCGTACGACGCCATTTACAAGGGATGCCTGACGCGTTTCCGGCCGATCATGATGACGACGATGGCGGCGTTGCTCGGCGCCCTTCCCATCGCGCTCGGGCACGGAGCGGGCGGCGAAGCGCGGCGTCCGCTTGGGCTATGCGTTGTCGGCGGCCTGATGTTTTCTCAGCTCATCACGCTGTATCTCACGCCGGTGGTCTATCTGTACTTGTCCGGTATCCAAACGCGCTTCGATGCGCGCAGCCACAAGGCCGCATCGGAATCCGAGAGCGCGTTGGCTCCCGCTGGCGATTGACGCGCATTCCCGCTATTTGGCAGCGAACGCTTTGTGAATCGCCTCGACGGTGACATTGGCACGAGAGGCGACGGCCCTTTTGCCTAACGTGATCATCTCGTCCGCGGGATCGAGGCTGACGCCGTTGATCGAGAACTTGTTCTTGGCACGGCGCTCGCTCATGCGGACCGCGGTCGGATCGACGGCCATCATCATTGCCGTGATGGCGACGTTGTCGTGGTATCCCTCGTCCTTTTCGTGGATGCCTTGCGACTCCAACCATTTCGACAACGAGCCGCCATCGTAGAAGTCGTAGTATTCGGGAATGAAATGAATCGCCGCCGGGCCGCCTGTCCATGCCGCCGTAAGTTCGGCTGCAACTTCTTTCATCCCCGTTTGATTGCCGCCGCTATCGCCAATCAAGATCAGATGCTGGAAGCCGTGCGACTTCAGGCTTTCCGCGATATCGGTGAGCAGTGCCTTGAAGGTGGACTGGCGAAGGCTGATCGTCGCCGGATACTTCATGTGGCCGGTGGGCGGCGAGATGTCGCCTTCCGGCACGAAAGCCACGATCGGCGCGACGAGCGCGTTGCCTAACTTGCGCGCGATCGCTTCCGTTGTTGCCCGCAGGACGATGTTGTGCTTCCCCGAGACGAGGTACGGGCCGTTCTGTTCCACTCCGCCCGTGGCGATAATCACAGTGGTTTTGCCGGCGCGCATGGCATCCCGCACTTCCAGCCATGTGAGCTCTTCCATGAATACCGAATCACGCGCGTCGATGGGGCGCGGCATGTTTGGATCGGGCGCCAATGCCGTAGCCGAGATGCCGGGGCGCTTCTCGGTTTGCACCTGCGCCATCAGCGGCGCCAGATAGCTCACAATCGTGCTGAACTTGAGGGCTTTGGCCGCGTCAAGCGCGGTGCGGCCGTCGGTATTGGAGAGCTTGAGATCGACTCCATGTGTGGCAGCCAGCTTGACGGTTTCGAGAGTCATCGCCTCACGATTGCCGCGATCCACTTCGACCCATGCTTTGCCGCCGCCCATGCCGAGTGCGGCCGTAACGGCGGTGGTGATTTCGCTGTGATGCTCAAATCGTCCATCGGAGACGTGATTGGAGTAATGCACGAACAGCGGGTCGGCTCCACGTTCCACTAGGAGCCGCATCGCGGCGGGCTGGAGGAAACGCGCTGCCAGCCAATATGGTGATGCTCCCACCAGTTCCGGTTGGAAATTGAGGTCGCGCGACGAACGCCGCGTGGGCGTCCAGCTTCGCAGCAACGCGTTGGGATTGGCGCGGTGGTCGAGGAGGGCTTTGATCATCCGTTCGTCGCGCCGCATGATTGCTTCGTGCAGCGCGGTGAAACCGGCCTTGGCTGCGTTGGCGTCCGCCCCGTGGTCGAGCAGGAATTCGACGAGTTCGGGGAACCCTGAATGCGCCGCGAACATGGTGGCGCTGACGCCCCAGGCATCGGCATCGTTTACGTTGGCTCCGGCTCCCACAAGGAGCTTTGCCGAGTCCAGATCACCGGCGCGCGCGGCAAAGAGCAGGGGCGTATCGCCTCCAAACGGGACCAGCATGTTGTACGGCAGGAAGCCGTGCGGCGGAACGGCCATCATCTGGCTCCACCGTTCCGAGCGTGCATGTACGTCCGCGCTGTTCGCGACCAGCGCCTTCACCACATCGGGATGTTTCTGGCTTGCTGCCCACATGAGTGCCGTTTGGCCGCGCGCTGCCCGCGCATTCGGATTGGCGTGTTTGGCAAGCAGCATCTCTACAATGTCCACGTTGCCTGTCCGCGCCGCCATCATCAACGGCGTTTCGCCCGCAAGTAATGCTGCATTGGGGTTCGCGCCGGCGTCCAAAAGTTTCTTCACCATCGCCGCGTTTCCGTTCTGACAGGCAGCCCAGAGCGGCGTGACACCGAGGTCGTTTGCGGCATTGACTCTTTCGCCGCCACGCAACAACGCAGTCACGGCTTCCATGTCATCGCGATCACTCGCCGCCAGCAGCGGCGTGGAAGCATCTTGGTCGCCCCCCTGCGCCACCAGCGAGCAAGCCAACAAGATCAGACACAAATTAGACATCGGATAACGTCTCAAGCGGTAGTCTGCCAGTGCTTCCGCCGAGGCGCTCGACGGGAACACCCATTTTGTCCATGAGGGTCACGAGCAGGTTTGCCATCGGTGGACTCTTGGCGAACTTCAAATGGCGGCCGCCTTTCAGACTCCCTGCACCACCGCCCACTACGAGCAGCGGCAGGTTGTCGCCGGAATGCCGGGTACTGTTGGAAATGCCCGAACCGTAGAGGATCGTCGTGTGGTCGAGAAGTGAGCCGTCGCCGTCGGGCGTGGCCCGCAGCCTGGCCAAATACTGCGAGAACAGCTGTGTGTGGTAGCAGTTGATCTTAGACATCTGCGCGATCAACTCGGGCACATCGTTGTGATGCGACAACGGATGGTGCGCCTCCGGTACGCCGACCTGCGGGTATGGACGCGCGCTCTGCTCTTTGCCAAGCATGAAAGAGATGACGCGTGTGAGGTCGGACTGAAACGCGAGCACCTGCAGATCCAGCATCAACGCGAGGTGATCTTCAAACACGGGTGGTGCGCCTTGCGGCTGCTCCATTTCGGGGATCTGAATGCCGTGCTGCCGCTCTGCCAGTTGGATGCGTCGTTCCACATCGCGAATTGCTTCCGTGTATTCATCGACCTTCGTTTGGTCGCGCGACCCAAGCTCCTTCTTTAAGGAGGCCAACTTCGCCGTCACCGAATCGAGGATGCTGTTTTGTTGTTGCAGCCGGGCTTGGCGAGCGCGGCGGTCGGTGCTGCCGCTATCGCCGAAGAGTTTTTCAAACACCGCTCTCGGATTCCATTCCATGGGCAACGGTTGCGTCGGGCTTCGCCAGGAGAGCGTGTGCGTGTAGACGCAGCTGAGATTGCCTGTGCATGCGCCCGCGTTGGCCGGCGCATCCATCGCCATTTCGAGCGACGCCACTTGCGTATCCTTGGCAAAGTGCCGAGCCAGCAACTGATCCATGGATACATCGGCTATGATCTCGATCTCGTTGCGTCCTCCGCGCGTGGTGCCAGTGAGAAACGATCCCGACGCACCGGCGTGGATGTAGTTCCAATTCGCTTTGATGCCCGACAGCACGAGCATCTGATCGCGGTAGGGCGCAAGCGGCTCGAGGATCGGCGAAAGTTTGTAGGCACGGCCTTCTCCCTTCGGCGACCAGTACTCCATTGCCATTCCGTTCGGCACGTAGAACGCCTGGAAGCGGTGGACCGGCTTCGTGACCGCCTGCGCGTGCAGCGATGACGGAGGGAGCATGGAGTCCAGAAAGGGCAGTGCGAGAGTGGTGCCGAGGCCCCGTAGCACGGTACGTCGCGGCATCGATTTGGTGAGGAAAGCCATGTAGATCTCTCTCTTGTCAGTTCGGTGGTGTTTGGGAGGCCCGCATCAGGAATGCCGGACTCTGCGTGATGCCGGCAATGAGGGAAGACCAGCGGTAATCCTGCGCGGCGGCGTCGTGTACGATTTTGCGCACAGCCGGCTGATCGTAATACTCCAACCTGCGACCGAGTGCGTATGCCAGCAGCTTCTCTGTTAGGGCGCGGGGAAACTGTTCGGGATCGTCGAGCAGTGCCCGGCGCAAGCCGGCGAGGCCTTCCACTTTCATGCCATTTGCCATCGAGCCGCTGGCGTCCACCGGCTTACCCGATTCGTCGTGAGTCCGCCAGCCGCCGATGACGTCGTAGTTCTCCAGCGAAAACCCGAGCGGATCAATCACCGAATGACAGCTATTACAGGAAGGATTGTTGCGATGCTGCTCGAGCCGTTCGCGTATAGACGCATGCTGGGCACCAGGTTTCGTGTCAAGATTCGTGTCGACGCCCGGTGGCGGTGGCGGAACCGGCAGACCGAAAATATTGTTCAGCAGAAACTTGCCGCGGAGCACCGGAGAGGTGCGGTCGGGATAGGAAGTTGTCGCCAGCAGTGCCCCTTGTGCCAGCAGGCCGCCGCGCTGGTCGTGATTCGGCAGGGTAATTCGCCGGAAACGGCTGCCATAGATCCCCGGAATGCCGTAGTGACGTGCAAGCCGCTCATTGACGAAGGTGTAGTCCGCGTTGAGAAGTTCCCGCACGCTGCGATCTTCGCGTAGAGAACTGATGAGAAACAACTGCGTCTCCCGCCCGAATGCCTGCAGCAAACTGAGGTCGAAGTTGGGGTAGCGGAGAGGGTCCACTACTACCTCGCCGACGCGCCGCAGGTTCAGCCACTGCGCGGCGAAGGCATCCACGAGCGATCTGGTTGCGCGAGGATCGGCCATCATGCGCCGCACCTGTTTGTCGAGCGTCGATGGATTCGTTAACTCGCCGCGCTCGGCAAGAGTGAGCAACTGATCGTCTGGGATGCTGCTCCACAAGAAGAAGGAAAGGCGCGAAGCCACTTCCAGATTGCTCAAGTGGTAGGCATTCGCCGGCACCGCTGGATCCCGGTACACGCGCAATAGAAAGTCCGGATCGGCGAGCATTCGTTCGAGCGCGAACTGAATCCCGTAGTCAAAGGTTCCGCCGTCCCTGCGGCCGGAGTCGAAGAATTGCAGGAGGGTCTGTCGATCTTCGCTTGTTGCCGGCCGGCGATAGGCCAGGCGCGCCATGCGCGAAAGGATTGTGGAAGCGCAGGCGCGTTCCTCGCCAGCAACCTTCGGTTCGCACACGAAAATTGCGCGGCGGCTGGGCGTATCCGGGGCCGTTGCTGAAGATTGATAGGGCCCCCCGATTTGGACCGAGCCCACGTTGGCATAGTCCATGTACACCTGGTCGTTTGCGATCACGCGACCCCTTTGCAGCGGTTGCGGAAGCCCTTCCGGTTCCCAATGTTCCCGCACAAACGAAACGCCGACCACACGAGGGCCCGCCTTGACCGGCACGCGCACTTCCAGCCCGGCATCCCCGGTGACCTGCATGTATCGCTCCCACTCGGGATCGCCTGCAAAGCCCGGTTCTCCATCACCTGCGTAGCTGGCGGCCGCAGCGCGGCCTTTTGCACCGCCACCCACAGTGAGCCGCTTTAGCAATTTTCCATCCAGACGAATATCGAGTTGCTGCAGCCAGCCCATTCCTTTCAAGTAATCCTGATATTGCCGCTGCAGCCGGACTTTTATCAAGTACTCTCCGTCGGCCGGAAAATTCTTTCGAATCGCAACGCCGCCGCGCGATCCGAGGGGAAGATCTTCGCTCTGGCGGTCGTCTTGGAGTACATGCAACGGGATGTCGAACTTTTCAACCGCGGGACTCGTGGGTGGAATCCCCGTTGCCAGCCGCGTCACCTGGCGAGCCACCGACATGTATCGTTCGAGATGAACGGTTGAAAGCGAGAGAACGCTGGCAAAATTGTCAAAGCTGCCGTCCGCCGTTTCGTCGCCTGGAAGGAGCGGTTTGATATCGATGTCGAGAGCGAGCAGATCGCGGATCGCGTTGTTAAATTCGACGCGGTTGAGGCGATGGACGGCGTTGATCCGGCCGGGATTCGGCCCTGCGATCCACACGCGGTCGATTTCCTTTTCGATCGAACTCGCGACGGAGCGATAGGTCTCAGTGTCGGGACGCGGGCTTCCGGGCGGGGGCATGGAGGCTGACCGGAGTTTTGCGACCACCTTCTCCCAGACCTTCGCAGCGCTGCCTGGATTCCTGGCATCCAAACTATCCAGCGCCAGCCCGGCCGTACGGAGTTTTTGATTGTGGCATCCGACGCAATATTTGTTGATGAAGGCTTGCGAATCGACACGCGGCGGTGAAGGCTGAGCTCCCAGCAGAAGCGGAATGAATAGACTGAGAGCCGCGCGGCGTTGCATCCTAAATCTCTGTTCAGCCGGCTGAAACATCGCCTTTCATTTTGAGTTGGGCCAAGTATATCAGCGACAATCAGGGTCTGTACGGGAACATTCTTCCCACCTGGGACGATGTGTGCTAATCTCGTGCCCTCGAGTGGGCAGCCGCATCTTCACATGGGTTTTGGGCAGGCGTCACTGTAATGAAAGTGCTCATAGTCGACGACAATCCGCACGAGGCGAGGCTACTTCGGCAGGCGATGGAAACTGTGGCCATGGTCGAATTCACCCACATTGCCGAAGGTTCCGAAGCGATCGCGCTGTTGTCAAGCATGGAGCCGTCGCGCTTCGACCTCATTTTGTTGGATTGGAAGCTCCTGGGGATTCAGGGTGATCAATTGGCCAAAGTGTACTTGAGCCGCCCCGATCGCGATCCCCGGATTCCCCTCGTCTTTACCTCGTCCGCGATCCCGCCCGATATTCAGTTCCAGCTGCAACAGCTCGGGTGCACCGTCTTGACCAAGCCAATGGACCTGGAAGGATACGACGAAATGGCTATACGGCTAACTGCAATTTGCGCAGAGGCGCGGCGCCTCTCCGTTTGATACCGGAACCGCTCAATGCGTGGCGGCCCTGAATCGGGTGGCTGGTATACTCAACCAGATGACCGAGCAGCGCGAGTCCCGCAATGTAGAACCGGGTGCGGGTGAATCGGGCGAGCCTCATTGTATTGGTCTCGGGGAAGTTCCGCCTGACGCTGTTCGTGCTCAGCTAGACAAAATCTTATCCTCCGAGTTGCTCAAGCGTTCTCCGCAGCTATCGCGCTTTCTGACGTATGTCGTCACGGACTCACTCGAATCGCAAGGAAGCGGGCTGAAGGAATACGAAATAGCCCGCAAGGTCCTGAACAAACCCTCCGATTTTGATGTGCGGCTTGATCCAATCGTTCGTGTAGAGGCCCGCCGGTTGCGCGCGCGGCTGAACGACTACTACGCGGGCGAGGGCCGTGAAGATTCGGTTCTGATCGACCTGGGCAAGCGCGGCTATCGTCCGAACTTCACTCAGCGGACGGAGAAGGTGGCCGAGCCGGCAATTCCGGCAATTCAGCCGGTGAGCGAGGGGACGGCCATTGCCGTGCTTCCTTTCGCCGACATGACCGAAGACGGAAACCATGAGTACTTCTGCGATGGCCTCACCGAAGAGTTGATCCACGCACTAACGCGGGTTCCGGGGCTTCACGTGGCGTCACGCAGTTCCGCTTTTCAGTTCAAAGGTACCGGCCAGGACATCCGTAAGGTTGGCGCGGAATTGGGAGTGGTCGCCGTGATGGAAGGCAGCTTGCGGCGCGATGGCAAACGTCTCCGGGTTACAGCCCAGTTGACCAACGCGAGCACGGGTTTTCATCTCTGGTCGGAGACGTACGATACGGAGTTGGAAGATCTGTTCGACGTGCAAGAGAAGATATCCAATGCCATCGTCGATACCGTGCGCCAGCAGCGCCAGTTGCCGGTGACGCTGTTGCTCCAGCGGAGGCAGAGCGAGCATCCTGAGGCGTATCGGCGGTTCTTGCAGGGCTTGCAATTGCTGCGCAGTCCGCTGCGTGCCGATTTGTTGCGGAGCGAAAGCCTGCTGGCGGGAGCCGTGGAAGCAGATCCGGATTATGCCGCCGCTTACGCAGCGCTGGCGAGAGCCCGCGTCAAACTGATTTGGAATGAGTTGCGGGCACCTCAAGACGGTTGGCTGCTTGTGAAGTCGGCCGCCGAGCGAACGCTAGAGCTCGATCCCGCATCCGGGCTTGCGCATGCGGCATTGGGAAGCGCGCACGCCGCTCATGACTGGAACTGGCCCGAAGCAGAGAAACGATTTGACCAGGCGCTCAAGTCTGGAAGCTGCGAAGCCGCCGTACAACAAGCTTGGGCGGTGCAGTACCTGTCGCCGTTGAAAAAACTAGACGAGGCCCTGAGTGCGGCCGCGTTGGCTGCCGAGTCGGCCCCAGATTCGCTGGAAGCCTGGCACGATTTGGCGTGCATTCGTTTTTACCGCCGCGAATACGGCGAGGCTTCGTCGCAGTTCCGCACGTTGCTCGCCGGCAAGCCTGACTATGTTGACGCCCTGCTCGGGTTGGCGCGTTGCCACCTCGAGATGAAAGAGTTCCAAAAAGCTCTGGCCACGGCACAGCTTGCGGTCGCTGTCGAGGACAACTCGAAGGCGGCCGCCGTTGCCATCATGTGCCTTGCCGCCGCCGGTCAGGGTCAGGAAGCGGGACGGCTGGCACGGACTCTCGAGAAGAAACAGCAGAGCCAATACGTGAGTCCGGTGGTTTTCGCGCTGGCCGCTGTCAGCCTGCAGCAATACGACGAGGCCGTGAAGCAGTTGGAAGCAGCGCTTCATGACCGATCGGTGCGGCTAATCGAAATCGACCTAGACCCGGCGTACGACCCGCTCCGTTCCCGCGGGCTCCTGGAGCCCTTCCGCGCTTCCGTATGTCTGCCGACCGCCACCAATTAACGTAATACCCGCAGGGTATTACAGTAAGTTACTTCTCACGCCTCCATCCCCTCAGACAATAATCGTTGAAGAGGGCAATTCGAAATTATCGGAAGATTTAATCCGTAATTCGGAACCTCAATCCCCTGGTCGTGCCGTTCCACAAATTTGCGTTCGGAGAGCGTTTATTGAACAAGACAAAAACCGGTGAGGTTGTGTTGCTAGCCGTGACCGGAATCGACGGCCGGGTTATTCACTTCGACAACGGGCCCATTGAATCAAAAGCCGCCTCCGAAACAGGGTGCCTCGGCATGCCGTTGTGGGCGTGCTCGTGGTGCTTTGGCGATTCCGAAAGCGCTATTGCCGTGAGGGAAGCCATTGCGACTGCGGCGGCAAAGGGATCGGCGAACGCGGAAGCAAAGTACTCGCTGAGGAACGAACCACCTCTTGCGTTGCGGCTGCAATTTCGTCTGTTGGAAATCGGATCGTCGCCCACCGTCGTCATCGTGGGGTTTCATGGCGTAGATTGCGGCACGGGAGAGGGTGTCCATGAGGCCGCCGACCGGTTGTTGTATGGCGCCAGCCACGATCTGCAGGACCCGTTACGCATGATCCTGATATATGCGCAGCTGTTGCAGCGCCGGTATGGCGACCAGCTCGACGAAGAAGGCCGGCGTGTATTAGGTTTTGTAATTGACGGCGCGCGGAGGATGAACGACCTCATTCGTTCGCTTCTTACCTATGCCCGGCTCGAAGCAAATCAACCGGGTGCTCTCAGCCAGCGAAACGGCCAAGTCAGCAGCGCCGCAGCTTTCGAAGAAGCTTTGAGTAATCTACGGATGCTCATTGAAGAAAACAATGCAGAGGTGATCATCAGCGATCTGCCCGTGGTGCTCGGCCAACACTGGGAGACGGTTCTGGTCTTCCAAAATCTTTTGAGCAACGCGATCAAATACAGCAAGCCCACCGAGAGGCCACGCATCGCTGTTCACGCGGGACGGGACGGCGGGTTTTGGAAATTTTCGATTTCCGACCGTGGGGTAGGGTTTCCTCCCCAGCAGGCACACGAGGTGTTTGAGTTGTTTACCCGGCTTCATTCGCACGCAAGTGGAACAGGACTTGGCCTTTCGATCTGCAAACGCATCGTCGAGCGCCGTGGCGGGAAGATATGGGCTGAATCGCGGCCGGGAGACGGGTCGGTGTTCTACTTCACCCTCCCGGCCGCCGATATGTCTACTTCGTACGAGGCTGGACAAAAGTGATGTAACAATTAGCTCCCTCGCGTGGTCCAAGCCATGAAGTCCGGCCTACGCCAGATTCTCAGACACTCGAACCAGAAACGGAGGGGAAGAGTATGAAGCTTGCAGGACTCGTTCTAATCGTGTTGGGGCTTGTAGCATTGGTGTGGCAGGGGTTCTCATATACGACCCAGAAAAAGGTTGTCGATATTGGGCCGATTGAAGTAAACAAAGAATCCACCAAACACGTGCCGCTATCACCAATTGCCGGCGCGGTGGCCTTAATCGGCGGCATCGCCCTGGTGGCCGTCGGCAGTAAGAAATAATGGCCGGGCGGAGTTTCCGCCCGGACCGTGTCAGCGATTGCTACGGATTACAGTTGGGGCACGTTGGCCAGTCAGCGGGTGCGACTCGGAGTCCAGCGGGCGGGCATGAATAAACCGGCCGCCGGCTCCTCGCAAGATGTGAATCGAAGAAAGCGAAGCTTTCAGGGGGGCTGCTCAAGAAACGTGCGAAAGCAAAGGACGCAGCGGCCAGTCGCCTGATTGTGCTCGAAGAGTATCGCGAAAAAAT
>JBDTVQ010000040.1:0-27119 GCA_040007195.1 Acidobacteriota bacterium
CGAAGTTTGGGCCGGGAGTCTATGGCTTCAACTGGTGGTTTAACAAGACCAGCCGCCTTCATCCGGCTCAGACGACATGGCCCGATGCGCCGGCGGACGCAATTCTGTCGATTGGGGCCGGTGGGAACTGCTCCGCGATCTTTCCGTCGCACGGAATCGTGCTCGCTTCCTCGCGCGGGAAATGGGGGCAACTTACGGGCGGAGACGCAATGGCTCCAATGAATCAACATTTGAAGTTGTTGGCCGAAGCTGCGGGCGTCCGGCGAGGCTAGTCGTCCGCGCGTTGGAAGTGCCGCTCGAAGCCTGCGGCGATTTCGAGCAACGCCAGCGCCGCGCGTTGCGCATCGCCTTCCTGCATCGCCTTGGTCATGCGGCGGTGCTTCTCAACCTCGCCGAGTCTATCAATGGCCACCGCTGTTCCGGCCTTGGTATCGCGCTCGCTACGGGCCAGTCCCGAGGCAAACAGAGTACCCATGGACGATTCGAGGGCCTTGGCCGCATATGAATTGCCGGAGGCTTTCCACAGCATGCGATGAAATGCCAGGTCCGAGTGAAAAAACGCCGCCATATCGCCTTCTCTCGCCGCCACCTCGACCTCATCGAGCTGGCGCTCGAGTTCTTCGATGCCCTCTGGCGTGATGCGCGCGGTGGCCCACTCCACGACTTTCGGCTCCAACAGGCGGCGCAGCTCGCAAATTCGGATTGCATCTTCGTATGTAAGTTGAACGACCGAATACCCATGATTCAGGCGCCGTACAAGCAATCCGCGGCTCTCCAGATCCTGCAGCGCTTCCCGCACGGGAATCGAGCTGACACCGAAACGGTTGATCAACTCGCGTTCGACAATGCGCTGGCCGGGTTGGAAAATGCCGGTAATGATGTCGTGCTGGAGGAAATGAACGATCTCATCGCGGAGGGATTTTGGACGAAGGACGTCACCGGGCGACGGTTTGGCAAAAGTGGACACTCTGTCCCCACATTATATACGAATTTGGCGAATTCACGTCCGGTGGGCTTGACACAAAGTAGTTTTATATATTATATCAATTAGACTATGAGGAAGCTCTGTTGGCTCTCGCTATGTTTCTGCGCCCTTTTGACCGCGCAGCTCAATACAGGCACCGTTACCGGCGTTGTCGTCGATTCCAGTGGCGCCATTGTTTTAGGCGCCGAAGTTGTTCTCACGAATGAAGGCACGGGCGACACCCGAAAAACCGCCTCCACGGAAAGTGGCAATTTTACGATGCCGGGCATTCCCGCCGGCACCTACACCCTGCGTGTCGGCATGCAAGGCTTTCAGTCGGTCGAGCGCAAGGGGATGGTCATCGCATCCAACGAATACCTGCCGGCGGGCACCATCACACTTCAGCCCGGCGCAACCACCGAGGTGATCAGCGTCACGGCCAGCCGCGCTGTTGTGCAGACAGCCAGCGCGGAAAACTCCTCGATGCTCGAATCCAAGCAGATGAGCACGATGCTGACGCGAGGCCGCGACGTAATGTCACTCCTCCGGTTGATGCCGGGCGTTTCGCAGAACAGCGATCCGAACTCGCTGGGCAGCGAGATTGGTTCCTCGGCGCCGAACATCGGCGGCCTCCGCACGACCGACAGCACGGTCTCGGTTGACGGTATGGTCGGCAGCGACGCAGACAACGTGAACGTGAGCATCACCGCGGTGAGTATGGACGCAGTGGAAGAAGTGAAAGTGCTGGTGAATAATTTCCAGGCCGAGTATGGCCGCAACGCCGGGGCGCAGGTTTCTATCATCTCCAAGTCCGGTACGCGCGACTATCATGGTTCGGCCTCATGGTTCAAGCGCCACGAGATGTTCAACGCGAATAACTTCTTCAACAATCTGAACGGCCTGCGTAAGCCTGTCTACCGCTACAATACCTTCACCGGTACATTTGGCGGTCCGTTGACTATCCCCAAATTGTTCAACAAGAGCCGTGAAAAGCTTTTCTTCTTTTATGCTCACGAGCAATGGCTGGCGCGCGAGCCGCAGGGAATTCTACAGACCACGATGCCGACGGCGCTTGAACGCCAGGGCAATTTTTCGCAGACGGTGAACCAGAACAATTCGCTGATCGTCGTTCGCGACCCCAATACGCAACTGCCATTCGCGGGGAACATCATTCCCACGAATCGCCTGAACTCACTCGGCCAGGCGATGTTGAACATCTTTCCGCAGCCGAACTTCCTGGATCGTAACATCAGCCGCGGAGCCTATAACTATCAGTTTCAAGACATTCGCCAGTTGCCCAAGCGGCTGGATCAAGTGAAAGTCGACTACAATATCACGGCAAAAGACCGCATCAGCGGCCGCTATCGCGATTGGAAGCAAAGTTCGAAGGGCTATTCCGCGATTGCCGGATGGAGCTCCAACTGGGATCACTACTACAACAATTATGCCAAGACGGAACGCAGCGCACTTCTCAATTACACGCGCACGATCACGCCGAATATTCTAAACGAGTTCGTAATCGGCGGGCGCGTGATGGGAGAAGGCACGCCCAAGCCCACGGAGGCGGAAGCCGGCCCGGTTCTCAAATCGGCGAAGGGGCTTGGTAGTCTGAAGCAACTCTACCCTGGCGCCAACCCAGACAATTACATTCCCGTGATGACCTTTGGTGGTGTTGTTGCCGCGCCGACCATTGCCTACGACAACCGCTGGCCCATCAGTGCCGGAGACACGCGATTCTCCCTCGCTGACAACCTCACCTGGACGCGCGGCACGCACAACGTGAAGGCCGGCATGTACTACGAGTTCAACCTCAGCGACGAAGGCATCGCCGGAAGCTGCTTCACCGGTTGCTTCGACTTCACGGCGGATTCGAATAATCCACGCGACGCCAACTACGCCTTCGCGAACGCCGCTCTCGGTAACTTCCGCTCTTACTCCGAGTCGTCGAAGCGCAACTTCCGCGGCGGCCAGAACTATCTGTTTGAGTTCTTCGTGCAGGATAGCTGGAAAGTGTCGCGCCGCCTGACGCTAGAAATGGGCCTGCGCATGTCGGCGTTTTCACCGTGGCGGCTTCAACCGGGACAGGAGGGCGCGGCGTGGGTGAAAGAACGTTATGACCCGGCCAAGGCCGTACAACTCTACCGGCCGGCGTTTGACAGCACAGGGCGCCGGGTGGGACAAAACCCCGTCAATGGCCAGTTCGTTCCGGCCGTGCTCATTGGAGCGCTCGTTCCGGGAGTCGGCGATCCCTACAACGGCATGGTCCTGGGTAGCGACGGCAGCTCGCCCGCCGGTTGGCAAAATCGTCCCAGTCTCAGACCGGGGCCGCGTTTCGGCTTCGCTTATGACGTCTTCGGAGACGGCAAAACGGCCATCCGCGGCGGCTTTGGCATCACGTGGCAGACCCAGATCAACTCCGCCTATGCGAATAGCTCGGTGAATGCCGTCCCCCCCATCGTCATTCAGCCCAACATCTACTACGATTCGATCGATAACGTGTTTGGCGGCTCAACCGGGGCTTCCGCAGGTTCACTCTTCCCGCCAGGAACCGTCCGCGCTTTTGAGCTCAACTACAAGCCGGCTAGCGTCTATAACTATTCGCTGAACGTCCAGCACAACGTTGGTTTCGACACGGTGTTGAGCGTTGCCTACGTAGGGAATCGCGGCCTCCATCAGGGGCAGAACCGTAACTTGAATACCCTCCCCTACGGCACCCGATTCCAACCGTGGGCGCAAGACCCGACGAGTCCCGGTCGTCCCTTGCCCGATACTTTCCTTGCCCCCTATGCCGGCTATCAGGGAATCAGCGCGCTGGAAAACTCTGGTATCTCCAACTACAATTCGCTCCAAACGACGGTTACACGCCGGTTCAGCCACGGGCTGCAATTCGGCGGAGCCTGGACGTACGCCAAGTCGATGAACTTTTCCGACACGCCCGCTAACATGCCCGTTTATCGAAGCGCACGTGGGTTCCTTTATGGCAAAGCCGGTTACGATCAAACGCACATCCTGGTGATTAACTTCACCTACGATGTACCCAAGGCCAGCCGCTATTTGCCGAACCGCGCCACTAAGATAGTTCTCGATAACTGGCAGATCGCCGGATTTGGATCCATGGCCAGCGGTTTCCCGGCCGGCGTTGGATTCACAACGGTGGACAACGCCGATATCACAGGCGGCGGAGACGGTAACCGGGTGAACGTGCGAAGCGTGGCTCAACTTCCCTTCGGCGACAGGACTTATTCGCGGTGGTTCGATCCGACGGTGTTCGCCCGCCCGGCGCGCGGCGACTACGGCAACGCTCCGAAGGATGTCTACCGCGGTCCTGGCATCAATTCCTGGGACATCTCCATATTTAAGAACTTCCCCGTCTTCTCGGAATCGCGCATCATCCAATTCCGCAGCGAGTTCTACAACATGTTCAATCACACGCAGTTTGCCGGGGTGGATTCGACAGCCCGGTTTGACGCAGCGGGTAATCAGGTGAACACGCGCCTTGGCCAAGTGACCTCAGCGCGCTCCGCACGAGTGATTCAGTTCGCGCTAAGCTTCAAATTCTAATGATTACCCGACGTTCGCTACTCACGATGGCGGCGGCTCCGGCACTCTTGCCCGCAGCCGCCCGCAAGACGGCAGTCTCGATTCGCGGCGACCAGTTTTTCATCAACGGCAAGCCCACTTATCCGGGCCGCTCCTATAAGGGACACAAGATTGAAGGCCTTTTGATGAACACCCGGATGGTCCAGGGAATCTTCGACGATAAGAATCCAGAGACCGTGACCAAGTGGGCCTATCCGGACACGAAGAAATGGGACCCCGAAAGAAATGTGCGTGAATTCATTGCCTCCATGCCTGAATGGAAAAAACATGGAGTTTTGGGGTTTACGATCAATATTCAGGGTGGTAGTCCGGAAGGGTACTCGAAGAACCAGCCATGGGACACCTCGGGTATTGCTCCCGATGGCTCGCTGCTTCCGGATTTCATGAGCCGGTTGGAGCGCATTCTCAACCGTGCCGATCAGTTGGGCATGGTGGCCATCGTCGGTTACTTCTATTTCGGTCAGGATCAACGTGTGAAAGATGAAGCGGCGGTGCGCCGAGCCGTGGAAAACGCCACGAACTGGTTGCTGGACCGCGATTACAGGAACATCTTAGTCGAGGTCGACAACGAGACCAACGTACGTGCTTACGACCATGAGATCCTTAAGCCTGCGCGAATTCACGAACTGATTGATGCCGTGAAGGGGATGAATCGAAAGGGACGGCGATTGCTGGTGGGTACGTCATACGGTGGAAACGGAATCCCCCAGACGAACGTCGTCAAGAGTTCCGACTTCTTGCTGGTACATGGCAACGGTGTGAAGGACCCCAAGCGCATCGCCGAGATGGTTCGCCTGACGCGCGCAGTCGATGGATACCGTCCCATGCCGATCGTGTTCAACGAAGACGACCACTTCGACTTTGACAAGCCGGAAAATAACATGATGTCGGCCCTCTCAGAGTACGCATCGTGGGGCTATTTCGATCCCGGAGCCAGCGACTACTCCGATGGTTATCAGTGTCCCCCTGTAAACTGGGGCATCAATACGGAACGCAAACAGGGCTTTTTTAAATTAGCTCAGGAAGTGACGGGAACGGGACGCTGATTTGCAATCCATGAGAGACGGTTTCACGATATTCGATACGCACATTCACATTGGCACGGCGCGCCATAGCGGACGCAGGCATCATGCCGCGGATATCGTCGGCGCGATGGACCAGTTCGGCGTGAGCCAGTCGGTTGCGATTCCGTTCCCGGTCGTGGACGACTACCGCAAAGAGCACGACGAGATTGGCGCGGCGATCCGCGACTATCCCGGACGGTTTGTCGGTGCCGCGTGCCTCAATCCATTTGTTCCGGAGCAGGAGTTTCGCGGTGAAGTTCGCCGGTGCCGCGAGCAGTTCGGCTTCCGGGCGTTGAAGTTTCAGCCACAATACCAGGGACTGAATCCGCTGTTGGAGTCGAGCTCATTCCTGTTCGAGACGGCCATCGAAAATAAGATGGCGCTCATTGTGCACACCGGAACGGGTATTCCCTTCTCTCTGCCTTCGATGTACTTACTGGCCGCGAAACGCTACCCGGAACTGACAATCATCATGGCGCACTGCGGCGGCGGTGGAATATTTTTCGGCGAAGCCATTGTCGCTGCGTCGCTGTTCCCAAATATCTATCTCGAGCTATCAAGCCTGATGCCCCATCAAGTGCTTGAGGTCCTGCAGCGCGTTTCGAGCACACGCTTGATGGCCGGTTCGGATCTTCCGGAGAATCTGAATATCGAGATGTCGAAGATACTGCAGCTGGAAATTAGCGACGAGGATAAGCGAAATATTTTGTGCGGGACTGCCTGCCGAATCTTCGGCAGTCCCGACTAGGCCATTCAGGGGGCTACCGGTCCCCGCGCTTCACAATCAGCAATGCCGGCGCGGCCTGGAACGCTTCAGGTTTCTTGAACTTTGTTACCGCCGCACCGCTCAGTTGCGCTGCTGCGCGCTCGCCCGTCCACGTGTTTACCCATTCCGCCGTGGCGGTCGAGGGAGTCTCCAGTTTAGTAAGATTCGCAGTGAGTTGAGTGCCCTGAACGTAGAAGGCGTAGGTATCGCCAGCCAGCGCCAGGCACGGGCCGCCCACGGCCAACTGGTTCATCGGCTCCATACGCCAGTAGGGCAGCGAAGAGAGCGTAGTGCCCAATAATTGGAATGGCTTCATACCAGGAGCTTCCGGTTCCGGCCGGAAAACGTCCCAAGCGGTGTTGTGGTAGTAATAGACGCCGTAACCGCCGGCCATGTAGACCAGATAGCCACGATGTAACTGTTCCTGCCAGTCGTGCTCCGTACGGTAAGTAGGCATCTTGTCGACGCCGCGCTCGTAGGCGAACTCGCTGTTGAGGACGGGGTACGCGCGAATGGCGCGGTCGAAGGCGATCATTTCCGCCCAGTCGGTATGCTGCTGATCGGTGCGGAAATCGAGATTGCGGTTCAGGCTCGGCGTCCACGTGTAGAGGTCATCGTCATGGGCAGTGGTGAGGTGCTTGTAGGCGTCGAGTTCGCGCACGTAGTCAATGAGCGACGACTGTAGCGCGTCGTCCTTCTCGTTGTAGGATTCCTTTGCGAAATCCCAAACGACATTTGAATAGCCCTGATAGCGGGAAGTTACGTAGCGGAAATATTTTAGCTCTTCGGGGCTATGTTTGGCGGGCCAGTTTACTCGTTTGTTGTATACCTTCAGCATGATGTGAGCGACGATGCCTTTCGCCTGCAGGGCGTCCATCATGCCGTCATAGATTTTGAAGAATTGCGGATTCAGGGTCTTGTGATCGGGCTTTTCGTTGCTGCCTTCCCACGGAAAGATGTCTGGCGGACCAAAATCCCATTCATGCTTGCGGCCGGGGCTCCATCCTGTGTCGTACGCGAAGATATTCACCAACACGTGATTGAATCCACGATTGGCGATCTGGTCTATCAGCGTATGCATAAGCTTTCGCTGTGGATCAAGCGCCCCGGCGCCCCACAGCCAATCGGCTTCGTATCCGAGCAGGAAGTAGCGGGTGCCGTCCTGGTAACGGAAGTGGTAGGGATGGCTGGGGTCCACCTCCAGACGGCCATGGACATTGGGGTCGCGATTGGGCGTGCAATTGATTGCCGCGTCCTTCTGGCCATTCAGCGCGGGAACGCTGGAAGAGGTCGTCATGGACCATTGGCCCGGTTCGGTCGGCGCGAATCGGACTTTCCAGGTGCTATCGCCATCGTAGAATGCGGGCACGCTGAGATGAACGCCGCTCGGTCCGACGAACTCGGCCGACATCACCACATCAAATGGATTTCCGGAAACGCTGGCGCGAAAGGTGAAGTCGTGACGGTGATATTGCTCAATGTCCACCGCCGCTGCGAAGGGCAGCAGATAGAGAACGGCTGAGGCGAGCAGGATGCGGGTGAGTTTCATAGGAGGCTGCGCCAAACTTCGGCGCTCACTATTTTTCCCGAGTCGCGAGGGCGCATCTAGCAAAATACGTTGCATTTCTTGGACGATTCTGCCGCGCGCCCACACAACTCTTAAGAACTGAACGGGATTAGCGTAAGCCGGGTACCTGAACCTTTGCGCGATAGACGTAGCCGGTGACGCGCGCCATATCGGAACTGGAGAAGAAGAGAGTGGTTTCGGCGCCCGCCCGGCCGAACATCACGTTGGTTAACGCTTTCTGTTCCGTGGTGATCGTGGAGAGCACCTTGCCTTCCGTGCTGATGCGATACGCCGTGCCGAACGAGTAGCAGGTCAGCCACATGGCACCTTCCTTGTCTATGGCCATCCCATCGGCCACGCAGGGATTGACCGTGGCAAGTTCGGCGATTGCGCCGTGCGTGCCATCCTCGTTCAGCGACCAGTGAACGATTTTCGACGTGTCGGCGTTGATGTTGTGAGAAACGTACAGGGTCTTTTCGTCGGCACTGAGACCGATTCCGTTCGGGCCGGTAATTTCGGAACTGAAGACTGAGGTCTTGCCGCCTTTGGTGACGTACACGGTTCCGTTCGGCGCCGTACCGTCATATCCGTTGGGGTCGGTGAAGTAAATGGTCCCACTCTTAGTGAGCACGAGATCGTTAGGGCCTTTAGCAACTTTTGCATCGGCTTCGAACTTAGACGCCAAGACGGAGACTTTCTTTTGAGGCGTGACCTTCAGGATTTGGCGTTCGTCGGTTGCTGTGAGGAAGATATTATCGGCGTCGTCGATCCACAACCCGCCAGGACCCGCGCCTGTGGCTACGGCCAGGTACTGCTTGAATCCGTCCTTTTCGTTCCAGGAAACTATGCCCTTATAGGTGCCTCGCGAAGTGAAATAGAGGGTACCCTTCGAGTCAACGGCGGGCCCTTCCGTATTGCCCCAGGTCTTGTCGCTTCCCAGCAATTCGGCTTGCGAGGTGGGTGGTGCCTGGGGTTCTGCTTTCTTCTCCGCCGCCGGCGGCGGGGCACATCCGGCTAACAAGACGGTAGTCAGCAACACATGGGTGATTTTCATAGGTTCTCTCCAATCCTCTCTTGACGCTTACGCAACATGGCGGCGACCAGCGCGCCGGATGCATTCTGCACGGTACCAAAAACAACGCTGGCAAGCGCCACGTTGCTACTCTTCAGTACGTCGTAGGCCAAGCCGGTGGCAAGTCCGCCATTGCGGATGCCGACTTGCATGGCCATCGTATTCGAATCGCGGGTGCTCAGGCCAAATGCACGGCCCCCTGCGTACCCGAGCGTGTATCCGGCGAAGTTGTGCAATAGCTCCACGATAATGAGAGCCACGCCGATCGAGAGCAGTGCCTCCCGCGAATTGGCGGTGATGATGGCGTTCACCAGGCAGGTGGCCGTGATGACCAGTAGAGGCAGCCAGCGTTCGGCCTGCGCTTTGCGTTTACGCAGCAGATACTCGCAGATCAGGCCGGCCGTTACGGGCGCGACCACGATGCGCACGATCGACAGGGCGAGCGCGGAAAATTCGATGGGGACGGACCGTCCCGCGAGCAATTGCATGAATGCCGGTGTGGTGAGCGGTGAGAGTAACGTCGATAGCGTCGTCATGGCGACTGACAGTGCCATGTTGCCGCCGGCGAAGTAGGTCATCACGTTCGAGGAGTTGCCCGCGCAGACCGAACCGACGAGAATGACCCCTGCCGCCACCTCGGCTGGAAGCCGGAACGCGGCTGCCAAGCCTGCCGCGGTGAACGGCATGATGAGGTACTGCAGTCCCAGCCCGATGGCCACTGAACGCGGGGCCACGATAACCTGGCGCAAATCACTCACGCTAACCCGCGTGCCCATCGCGAACATGATGAACTGCAGCAAGGGAACGATAAGCGTCTTGGGTTGAAAGGCACCGAGTTGCAGGAATGGGGCAGGAAACAGGAGCGCCAGACAGACCGTCAGCAACAATGCGAGCGTAAAAACCAAGCCGGGGGATCTGCTGGCGGGCATGTAGGCTATTGCGATTCGTCGCCGGCAGGCGAGCGCCGGCTCATGGCATCTTCGAGGATTCGATAGCGCTCGTTGGCACGCCTTAAATGGTCGAGCATGGCGCGCTCCGCCTCGCCGGTATCATGCGCTGCGATTGCATTCAGCAGTCGCTCATGTTCGGCCAGCGTGATCAGCTCCGAGCCGGGCATGCGGAGCAGGTCGCGGCGGAAATTGAACAGCCAGTCAAGCATGGCTTCACTCAGGAGCGTGCACACGCTATTGCCATTCACTGTGGCGATGGCGGTGTGGAAGGCCATATCGCCTTTCACGAAGGCCGGCGCGTCGTGTTGGCATTCGCGTTGCTTCTCCAACGTGACACTCAGATGCTCGATGTCGGAGCGGGTAGCATTTTGCGCGGCCATTTTCACCATGCCAACCTCAAACATGATGCGAGCTTCTTTTAGATGCTCGAGCGTGGTCGGGGAAGTTTGCAGGAGGTGGAGCACTGTCTGGCCGATGCGGTCGAACATTACGCGGGTATCGGGCACCGCAATGCGCGCCCGCTCACCGTGGTTAATTTCGATCAGCCCCGCCGAGCCGAGCGCCTGAAGAGCTTCGCGCACGGCGGGCCGGCCCACTGCGAAACGGTCCATCAGATCGCGCTCGGACGGAAGGCGGTCACCGGGACGGAGTTCGCCGCTGCGGATCATGATCATCAGCCGGTCTCGGACCTCGTCCGCGAGCTTACGGCGAATGATCGGTTGTGTGCTCATGATTTGGATTATCCTACGCGAAGCGGCGCAACCGGGACGCGCATGGTATGGTGAGCATACCATCAATCAAAATGGATCACAATCCAGCTGCCCCTTCGGGCTCATTTCCCATTGATTGCAACCTTGGTCGCGTGTACGCGCGTTATGAGGTGGAGTCTGCGTATCCGCTTCAGGATGCCATCGCCGTTATGGCCGGCGAACAATCGAGCGGCACGTTTCTGCAGGTCCCTGGTGAAACTCCTGAACTGAAGGAGAGATACGGAGCGCGGGTTGAGTCGATCCGCGAAGTGGCCGAATTGAATGCGCCATCGCTGCCCGGAGCGGCGCGCCCCGGAGGCGACTCCACTCCGGTTTGGCGCCGGGCCGAGACGATTCTTTCGTGGCCGATCGAGAACATGGGGCCGAGCCTGCCCAATCTCCTTGCCACCGTGGCCGGCAATCTGTTCGAGCTGCAGCAGCTCTCTGCGCTGCGTTTGCTCGATGTCAAATTGCCAAGCGAGTTTCGCGACGCATACGGCGGACCGCAATTCGGAATCGCCGGGACGCGCGCGTTGAGCGGAGTCGGGCGGCTGCCGCTCATCGGAACAATAGTGAAGCCGAGTGTAGGGTTGTCAGCGGGTGAGACTGCCCATCTTGTTCAGCAACTCGTTTATGGCGGAATCGATTTCATCAAGGACGATGAGTTGCAGGCCGATGGCCCGCACTGCCCTTTCGTCGAACGTGTTGTCGAAGTGATGCGCATCATCAATGACCACGCCTCACGAACCTGCAAGAAGGTGATGTACGCGTTTAATATCACGGGCGAGATTGATCAAATGCTCAGGCAACATGATCAGGTGGAGCGTGCCGGCGGTACGTGCGTGATGGTGAGCTTGAACAGTATTGGGCTGCCCGGACTTGCGCACCTGCGCCGCCATTGCCGGTTGGCGATCCACGCGCATCGCAATGGCTGGGGGTTTTTCCAGCGCTCGCCGCACATCGGCATGAGTTACGTGGCTTATCAGAAGTTTTGGCGTCTGGCGGGCGCGGACCACATGCACGTGAACGGGTTGCGCAACAAGTTTTGTGAAGACGATTCATCGGTGCTCGCTTCGGCGCGAGAGTGTCTGACACCGATGTTCGACGGCCCGGGCCGTGGTTGTGAAGTGATGCCTGTCTTCTCGTCTGGCCAAACCGTGCGGCAGGCAAACAGCACGTGGAGTGGCTTGGGAACAACCGACCTTATCCATGCCGCGGGAGGCGGTTTGATGGCGCATCCAGGCGGTGTGGCTGCGGGCGTGCGGGCTATGCGCCAGGCGTGGGAAGCAGCGATCGCGGGGATTCCCGTAGATCAATACGCGACGACGCACGTCGAGTTACAGCAGGCGCTGGAGAAGTTCCCGGCATGACGGCGATGGCGCACGGCCAGTTGCTGCTCACGTACTACGGAGATGACTTCACGGGCTCGACCGATGTAATGGAAGCTCTCTCTGTGCATGGCATCTCCACGGTCCTCTTCCTGAAGCCGCCGGGCACGGAAGATCTCGCGCGATTTGCCGATTGCCGGGCCGTTGGGGTGGCCGGTCTCAGCCGCAGCCAGTCGCCCGAATGGATGGACGTAAACCTTCCGCCTGTATTCGAATCCTTGCGCGCATTGGGCGCACCCTTGTGCCATTACAAGGTGTGTTCGACTTTTGACAGCTCGCCTACTCACGGCAACATCGGGCGAGCTGTCGAATTGGGAAAGTGTGTATTTCAGAGCGCGTGCGTGCCGATGATCGTCGGAGCGCCCGCTCTCCGGCGCTACGTCGCCTTCGGAAATCTCTTTGCCACGGTCGAAGGCGAGACGCATCGCATCGACCGCCACCCCACGATGTCGCGCCATCCGGTGACACCCATGGACGAAGGGGACTTGCGCCGCCACTTTGCGCGTCAGTCCGAACTCACCGCGGGGCTCGTTGACATCCTCGCGCTTCACGCCGGAGGCGGCCTGTCGCGATACGAGGAACTGCGGCAGGCAGGCACCGAGGTTGTGTTCTTTGACACGCTCGATACCGATAGCCTGCGCGAGGCGGGCCGCGCTATCTGGGAGTCGCGCGGCGAAGCTCCGTCATTCATAGCGGGTTCGTCCGGTGTCGAATATGCACTGTTGGAATGGTGGGACCGCTTGGGAATGCTTCCGCCGCGGCCACCGCCGCCAGCAGTTGCGCCAGTGGATAGGCTGCTCGTTGTTTCCGGTAGCTGTTCGCCCGTCACCGCAATGCAAATTCAATGGGCCGCGCGGAACGGATTCACACGAGTTGCCTCGGATCCTGTCGCGCTCGTCTCGGGCGAGGAGGAGTTCGCGCGAGTGATCGCAGCGGCGAGCCGTATCCTTGCCGATGGCGGCAGTCCGATCGTGTATTCGGCGGAGGGGCCGAACGACGTGATACCCCAAGCGGGCGGTGACGGTCGCTTCGGCCAGCAACTTGGTGAGCGTCTTGGGGCGATCGCGGGAGAGCTCTTACGCAACCACGGTTTGAGGCGGACATTGATCGCTGGTGGAGACACCTCCGGGCACGCTGGCCAGGCACTGCGAATTCAGGCGCTGACGATGGTGGCACCGGTGGCGCGGGGTGGACCGCTGTGCCGGATCTGGTCCGATGACAAAGCAGTAGACGGCAGCGAAATCCTGCTGAAAGGCGGGCAGGTGGGCGAGAAATCCCTTTTCACTGACCTGCTTCGGGGCACGTCGCCCAACTCAGCGACAAAGTGATATACTCATCACACCATTTTATGACGCTTAAAATCGCTCTCTTCGGCGCCGGTGGCAAAATGGGCTGCCGAATAACGGACAACTTGAGGGATTCCGCCCACCAGATGCTGTATGTCGAGGTGAATCCCGCTGGAATCGAGAGGCTTGCCTCGCGCGGCCTTTCCGTGACGCCGCAAGATGAGGCAGTAAAGCAGGCCGACGTTGCTATTCTGGCGCTACCTGATGCGCTCATTGGTAAAGTTGCGCCTGGAATCGTACCTGGACTGAAGCCGGGTGCGATGGTGATCTGCCTCGATCCGGCGGCGCCGCATGGTGGCGAACTTCCCGAGCGGGCCGACATTGCCTACTTCATCACGCATCCCTGCCATCCACCGGTGATTCATGACGAGACCGAACCGGAAGCCCAAATGGACTTCTTTGGCGCAATCAAGGCAAAGCAACATATCGTCTGCGCGTTGATGCAGGGCAAGGAATCGGACTACGTGATCGGGGAAGCCGTTGCGCGGCAGATGTTTGCTCCTGTCATGAAGGCCTACCGCGTCACGGTGGAGCAAATGGCCATTCTTGAGCCGGCGCTTTCGGAGACGGTGGCCGCGACCTGCATGACTGTCATCCGGGAAGCCATTGACGAGGCCGTCAAGCGCGGCGTGCCGGAAGAAGCGGCGCGGGAGTTCATTCTGGGTCACATCAAAGTGAACATCGGCATCCTGTTCGGCTACATTGGATCGCCCTTCTCAGACGGCGCGCTGATGGCAATCGAACGCGGTAAGAAGAAGCTGTTCCAGCCGGATTGGGCATCGGTCTTTGAACCGGAAAATGTCATGGCTGAAATCAAGGCCATTACGGCCGGCACATCGGTCGCGCGCAGGTAGGCCGGCGATGGTGTTGGGGACGAGCATGAAGAGCCTTGCGTTGGCTGTCGTCACGGTCGTCGCGGTTAGCGGCGCCGAAGCCGACGCCACCAAAGCGATCGAGATCATCCAATCCAATTGCGGCCAGTGCCATTCGAAAACAATGGCGATGTCGGGCCTCGACCTGAGTACGCGGGAGGGGGCGATCAAAGGTGGTTCGCGCGGCGCGGCGGTGGTCGCCGGCAAAGCGGCCGAGAGCAAATTGATCGAAGCCGTCGAGCGCAAAGGCAAGCTCGCGATGCCGCCGGCGAAGGCGCTCGCGGCGGGGGACGTCGAGGTACTTCGCGGGTGGATTGACCGGGGTGCCGAGTGGCCCCAATCGTCCGCTGTGCAAGCCGCTCCGCGAACCGAATGGTGGTCGTTCCAAAAGGTTGCGAAGGTCGAGGCTCCGCGATCCGGCGATCGTTGGACGCGAAACGAAATTGATGAGTTCATTCTGGCGAAACTCAAGCGAAAGAGCTTGAATCCGTCACCGGCCGCCGAAAAGGCGACCCTGGTCCGGAGGGCGTATCTCGATCTATGGGGTTTGCCACCGACCTTCGAACAGGTCCGCGAGTTCACCGGAGACGAGTCCGCGGATGCCTGGCCGAAGTTGATCGACAAGCTGCTGGCCTCCGCGCACTACGGGGAGAAGTGGGGCCGCCACTGGTTGGACCTCGTCCGCTACTCCGACACCGCAGGCTTCGAACTTGACAGCTATATTCACGACGCTTGGCGATACCGCGATTGGGTCGTGCAGTCTTTCAACGACGACAAGCCCTACGATCGGTTCGTCCGCGAACAGATAGCAGGCGATGAGTTGTACCCCGAGAACCCCGTCGCGCATACCGGCACGGGCCTTTATTGTGTGGGCCCGAATCGCGACTTGTTTCCGGACCAGGCCGACATCAATCGGGATGAAGTTCTCACCGACTATACCGACACCACGTCGGCTGTTTTTCTTGGGCTGACGGCCGGTTGCGCCCGCTGCCACGACCACAAGTTCGATCCTATTTCGCAGGAAGACTACTATCGCGTACGCGCTAATTTCGCCCCTGCGGTGAAGGTAAAGGTGGCGCTCGACCGCCTCTCCTCGCTGGGGTACGACGTGAGCGAGAGTGTTCGTGAATGGAAGTTGCGCGAGATCGGTGAACAGATCCGGGCGGTGCAGGCGCGCTGCAGAAACAACGCCCCTATGGGAAAGCGAAGCCCTACCGCCAGATCGGATGATGACATGCGATCATGCATGACCTCCGAAGAGACGGCCCGCCTTCACGAGATCGAAAAGGGGCTGGTGCGCATGTACGCCAATTACCAATCGAAGCCATTTGCCTGCGGAATCGCCGATTCCTGGAACGTCGCACCGCGAACTTTTCTTCCCGCGCGTGGCTCGCGCGCAGAACGCGAAGTGCAGCCGGGATTCTTTTCCATCCTGGGCGGCGGCGAGGTTCCTCCGCCTGCCGAGAAGCGCGAGTCCACGGGCCCAATCCCCCTCATGCCGACCACCGGGCGCCGGGCGGCGCTCGCCAAATGGATTACGGATCCCGAAAATCCGTTGACAGCGCGCGTGATGGTGAATCGGGTGTGGCAGTATCACTTTGGCAGAGGACTGGTTGCGACGCCGAGCGACTTTGGCGTGCGCGGTGGTAAGCCAACCCATCCGGAACTGCTCGATTGGCTCGCATCGGAGTTTGTCTCAAAAGGATGGTCGGTGAAGCATCTTCATCGGGTCATCATGAACTCAGCCACATATCGCCAGAGTTCCAATCCGACCAAAGAATCGGCCAGCAGCGATCCGGTGAATCTGTTGTTGTCGCACTATTCGCGCAGGCGATTGAACGCCGACGAGGTGCGCGACTCCGTTTTACAGGCAACCGGCGCATTGAACCCCAAGGCAGGCGGACGGCCAGTCGTGCCGCCGCTGACGGCCGAAGAGAAAGCCACACTCACGCAAAGGCCCGACGATGCCTGGGTGCTGACGGCAGACGCTTCGGAATACACGCGGCGCAGCCTCTACATGATCCAGAAGCGCACGTTCCGGATGCCGCTCATGGAAGTGTTCGACGCGCCGGACTCGATGCTCACATGCTCACGCCGTGAATCGAGCACGACCGCGCCGCAGTCCCTTTCACTCTTCAACGGTACGTTCACCATGGAGCGTGCCGGCGCATTGGCCGCCAAACTGGCATCGAACAACGCATCGGTTGAAGGCGTCATCCGCGCGGCATGGACGCAGGTGTTGGCGCGCGAACCTGGTCTCCCGGAAATCGAGCGAGCCAGCGCATTTCTCGCGGCCCAAAGTAGCGTCCAAGGTGGACGTAATGGTGCCGTCACCGAACTGATTCGCGCACTCTTGAACCTAAACGAGTTTCTCTATGTCGATTAGATCCCGCCGTGAATTTCTCGCAACATCCGGACGCGGTTTTGGCGCCGTGGCGGCGTCGTCGCTGTTGCCGGCAAGCTTTGCCGCCGGTAGTCCCTTGTCGCCGAAGACTCCACCCCAGCCGGCGCATGCGAAGGCCGTGATCTACCTCTATATGCATGGCGGTGTCAGCCACGTCGACACCTGGGATCCGAAGCCGGAGCTCGCGCGGCTCTCGGGCCAGACGCTCCCTGCTAGTTTCGTGAAGGGCTTGAAGACCAGCCGCATCGACTTCACCAAGGCTCTGGCACGCGGCGGCGCCTGGTCATTCCGCAAGCATGGGCAATCGGGCATCGAGATCTCCGATCTCTTCCCGAATATTGCTTCGCTCGCGGACGAACTGGCGCTGGTTCGCTCCTGCCACGGCGATGCGTTCGACCATGCGCCGGCGATGTACCTGCACGCGACTGGCTCGCAATTCCCAGGCAGGCCGAGCCTCGGATCGTGGGTTGTGTACGGGCTCGGTTCGGAGAATCAGAATCTCCCCTCCTTTGTCGTAATGACAGATGGCGCGATGAAATGCGGCCCGCAAGGGTATGGCGCGGGATTCCTCCCGGCCGTCTATCAGGGCACTATGTTTCGCAGCGGCAAAAGCCCCGTGCTCGATCTCGCCAATCCGGAAGGCGTGAGCAACGCGACGCAGCGCGCCACGCTCGACCTGGTCGGCGACCTCGACCGGCAGCATCTGGCCGAACGGCCGTATGACAGCGACCTTGAGGCGCGGCTCGCCTCGTATGAGCTTGCCTTCCGCATGCAATCCGAGGCGCCGGATGCCGTGGACTTCAGCAAAGAGTCCGAAGCCACGAAGCGTTTGTACGGAATTGGAGAAGGGCTATCGGACGACTTCGGACGGAAGTGCCTTCTGGCGCGCCGCCTCGTGGAACGCGGCGTCCGGTTTATCCATCTCTATTCGGGCACGCACCTGGGAGACGATTGGGATGGCGCCCACACCGACCTCACCGGATCGCACAACAAGATGGCTGCCAAAACCGATAAGCCCATCGCGGGTTTGTTGAAGGATCTACGCGCGCGCGGCCTCTCCGATTCGACGCTTGTCATCTGGGGTAGTGAGTTCGGGCGCACGCCGCTTGCCGAAGGCAAGAACGGCCGCGACCATCATCCCTACGCATTCAGCATGTGGTTCACCGGCGCCGGGATAAAGGGCGGCCGCGTGATCGGTGCGACCGACGAATTCGGATTGCGGCCGGTCGAGAACCCGATGGTGGCCCACGACGTGAATGCCACCATCCTGCGCATGCTAGGTCTGGACCACGAGAAGCTGACTTATTTCTATCAGGGACGCGACATGCGCCTCACCGACGTGCACGGCGAAAACGAGTTCACAAACTTTCTGCTGGGCGCCTGAACCAACGAGGTCCTACTTCTTTTTTTTGCCCTTTGCAGGCTTCCCGGTAGCAGCCTTCGCATCGGGAGTCGACGGGTGCAACGAGATGGCAACGGCCTTACTCACCTTTTCCAGCGCCGATGACACCGCATTCTCCTGGCTCTCGCCTCCAAGGGAACCTGCCGCCTGAAGGCTGGCTTGCACTGCCGGCTGCATCATCATCATGCCGGGATCGACGGACCGCATGAGCGCGGGAAGGCCCATCCCCGTGCCGTAGCCACCGGCCATTCCGCCGGGACTCATGCCCATTTGCATCATGAACGGCATCATTCCGCCCATACCCGGACGCATCATCATGCCCATCGGTGTGAACATGCTGGCGACGCGGCCGAGTGCGATCGCTTCCTTCAGGCCGAACTGTGTGGTGGAGCCGACTGCCGATGCCGCCAGCTTCGGCGTTGAACCGCCCAGCGACATCATCGTGTAGTTGATCGTAGCGTTATAGGCTTGGCGCTCCGCCGCACCCGATGCAAGACTGGAAGCCTTCGATAGGAACCCCGCCGCTTTGTTGGTTCCTCCGGGTTTCAGTTCGCCGACTTCAATCATCAGAACATAGTCGGCTTTCGCCTGCTCGGCACGTGCCTGAATCTCGGCGTCAGGGCCGGAACCCAGCGGCACCGCGTCCACTTTGGCGTCTTTGAGCATCTTGACGAGGGCGACGTCCATCGTGCCCTTGCCGCCCGCGGTTGCTACCCCGACGCGATTCGGAACTGCCGGCTTCGGCGCGGCTACCGCTTCGATGAAGTCGGGATTGCGAACTGCCTGCGCGGTCTCTATCGAGGTCTCCTTGGCCTCGCCAGGAATGTCAAAAATGGACGACTCCAGCGGACCGCTCGTCAACTCGAGGCCTTCGACTACGTAGCTGACCGTGTTCGACTTCCCGGCCTTATCCGTCGTGGTGATGTTGTAAGCCAAAGGGCTGCCCGGCGCGCCCGTGCTGAATGCCGGGGCCAGGTCGCAGGAAACCGCATATTCAAAGCCTGCGTAATAACCATCGATCTCCATCTTTGTGCCGTCGCAGCCTTCGAGGGTTGTCTTCCAGCGTTGGGCCGTTAGCCCGAGCATCTGCTTCCGTTCGCCGGTATCGGCGGCAACGGGCTTATTTGTACACGCCGCGGCGGCCTGGTCCGGAGTGGGCGCCGCTGGGGCGGTGGGAGCGGGAACAACGATAAACGTCTTCGTCTTTTCATCCACCTGTACGTATCGTTTGGTTTCGCATTGTTGGATCGTCTTGCTGTCGCCCATGTCCACGCGCTGCTTGCCGGGTGACGAGTAGACGGTCATATTGCTCGTCTTGCCGTCTGCTGTGTACTTGGACTTCACGACAGTGCCCGCTGGCAGTACCGTGGCCATTGCCATGCAAACCGTCACCATGCGTACGTGTGTCATCGTTTCCTCCTATGTCACCAAGGAAGGTAGCGATTCTGCCGGAAGCGTGACAATAAAAGTTAGCGCCAGTCGCCGGCTGCGACGAATGGCGCCCAGTGGAGGGGATGGGTACTGGCATGCTTCGCGCGGGCTTCACGGAGGAGGGCCAGACTCGCTGCCCGAACGGCTTCTGCCGTGCCAAGGCCATCCACTAGGCGCTGTTTGTAGAGCACCGCCATCCACCTGCGCGCCGAGGCGTCTTCCACCGGCCACAAACTCATGATTACAGTCCTCGCGCCCGCCAGTTGGAATGCACGCCGCAGTCCCATTACACCCTCGCCCGCGCCGGTGTCGCCCAAGCCGGTATCGCAGCCCGACAGCACAGCCCACTCCGTGCCCTGCAGGTCGAGTTGAAGAACCTTGTCGGCTGTGAGCAGGCCGCCTCCCGCGCGGTTGGAACCGGCCAGCGCCAAACCCGCCAGGCTCAATGGATTCACGGCTTCCGTTGCCGCCCCACATCGCGACCGGTAAAAGAAGCCGTGGGTGGCGAAATGAACCACGCGCTTTCCAGCGGCGGACTGCTCCACCGAATCCTGGGTCGCACGCGCGCCATCCAGAAGGGTCCCCTCGCCTCCGGCGCGGTGCCACGCCCGCAGCACTTCGCGCGCTTCCACTCCGGACGAAGGAAGCGCCTCAAACTTCACTTGCGACGGATCGAAGCATGGAGGCGACTCACCGCGCCAGCCGGCAGCCCTCGTCTGTAGATGTGCGGCCCCGAACGCCGGATCGCCCACCACCAGCAACTTGCCCACACCGGCGTTCACCGCGGGTTCACGAAGCAGGTCGCGCTCCGTGTTCAGGTAGTGGATCACGGGAGCCGTTTCCATGAGGTACTTGGATTCACCCGACGGAAGTGCTCCCAGACTCACCAGATGGAGAGGACCGTCGAACGCCACGTAGATCCTCGATGCTCCTTTGAGCGACGACGCGAGCGGGTCCCAAATCTTCCTTCGCAAAGCCAAGCCCGCCGTGCGACTGGCCCGCTCCATCAACTTGGGGGCTCGTCCGCCCGAGGATGCCTCGTCAATAAATTGGGTTCGCCATGCCGAAACGGCGCTATCGATCTCGCTGCTCGAGCCGAGATCTACAAACTTCATGCCCACCTTGGACGAATCCAGCACGAAGGCGCCATACCGGTTCTCCTGCGCTACGGGCCCTTCATCGAGGTAGCGCACATAGCTGATCAGCGCCGCCCCTGCGGGCAAGGCGCGTTCCACCTCTTCCAAGCCCGCCGATTCCTGCTGCCGGGCTTCGCGGAAGCGCTGATTGCGCGTGGATAGCTCCCGTTCGGCGGCCTCAGACTTGTCGCGGAGTTGGGAAAGTTCGCGCGCATAGGACGCCGCATCGAGTTTCCCCCTGCCGCCGAGCAGCTTTCTTGAATACTCTCCGCGCGTGGCGGCCAACTGCTCCTGATCGGGCAGGCTTTTGCGCCACATCATTTCGTCGAGCACCAAACTCCGTGCGCGCACCACGGCATCCCACACCTTGCGTTGCAGGTCCAGCGTGGCCTCGGGCCTACGCAGGGCGTTGATTGCCAGGTTCAGGTTTCCCCATTTGACGTCGGAAATGAGCAACGCCTCACGTTCCGATAGTGCCCGAATATTCGCCCGAAGCCAGGTAGTTTGGATTGCGTGGGCCTGCAGCGTCATGTCGACGGCCCGAGGCAGGTCCTCGTCGAGATACGTGAAGGCCAGAGCGTTCAATGACTGGCCGGTCTCCCGGTGTTCGTCGCCCAGCGTCTTGCGGCGCATTTGAAGAGACCGTTCGAAACTTGCGCGGGCCTCGGTGACTTTGCCCAACCGCAGTTGCGTCATGCCGACCGTGAATAGTCCGTTGGCGACGTTCTGGTGTTCCAATCCCCAGACCTTTTCGCGGATGCGCAATGCACGCAGCTGTAATTCGAGCTGAGCAGCGATATCTCCCTGATCGCCCACAATCAGGCTCAGATTATGAATCGTGGCAGCGGTGTACACATCCCATTCGCCGGCCAGTGCCAGCCGTAATTCCAGCGCCCGCTCCAACAGCGACCTTGCTTCCTGCAGCCGGTTTTGGCGCCAACGGGTCATTCCCAGGCCCATTATGGATTGCACGTAGCGGTGTCTATCCTGATCCGGGTTTTTCTCGCGGCTCGCCATTACCTGCGAGAAGATCGATGCCGCTTCGGTGTAGTTGCCTAGTTGGAACAGATCGGCGGCTTTGCTCTCCAATGCTTCCAATGTTCGCTGGTCGCCGGGCCCATAAGCCTTGATACGAACAGCCAGGATTCGTTCCATTAATAGCCGCGACTGCGCGGCTTCGCCATTCCAACGGTATGCAAAGGCAAGTGTCTCTAGCGAATCTTGTAGTTTGGGGTCGTCGCCGGCGAAGAGCTTCTCCGCAATACGGAGAGATTGTTGCGCCACCGGCAGCGCTTCCGGCACATGGCCGCGGAGTGCCATGGCCCGGGCCAAAAGGTTCAGGAAAGGTAGGGCGTCGAGCGTTTCGGCGCGGCCGGCGCTTTGCAACGCGGTGATCTGCTCCCGGCACAGCCGTTCCACGCGTTCGAAGTCGCGCGCTTCGTAGAGTTTGCGTGCCTCGTCTAAACCGGCGGGAACTTGGGCCGGTAGGCACACGGCGAATGCAAGCGCGAAGGCCAATACGCGCATGGATATCCCTGCGCGTAGCTTAGCGCACTCACATCGCGAACGTGCGGATCACTTGCCGATCTGGGTCAAAAACTCCTTCGCCTGCGCCTCCCAATCTCCATGCATTTCGGCGATGGCGGTCAAGACAACTCGCGCCGCCTTCGCATCACCCTGCTGCAGAAGCGCCTTTGCCTGATAGAACCGTGCCTCTTCCTGGTATGGCGTCATTCCCAAGGCATCCACGCGGCGCAACGCTTCCAGACCAGCCGATGGGTCGCCGGCGAGAAGGAGGCTGACGCCAGCAAAGAATACCGTCCGGGCGTCGCCAGGATTCGCCTCGGCTGCCTTCTGCAGCAGCGGCGCCGCCTGTGCGTAGTTGCCCCGCTGGTACGCGGAGATTCCATTCTGAAATAGATCGGCGGACGCGCTGCCCGCTCCCCGGAGCCTGGTTTCGCGATAGGGCGGCGGCGGAAACTTACCCAGTTCCGCCCAGGGATTCTCCATAGGAGCCTCAACGCGAGCCACCGCCACCGGCGCTGGCCGTTCCGCAACCGGAGCGAGCTTCCATACCAGGGCGCCGGCCAACGTGACCACCAGGCTCGCTGCTATCGCCAGCCCCACGTAGGCGAAGCGCCGCATCGGCATCGGCATCCGCATGACGGTGGCCGTTTCCTGCACGGCCTCCAACCTGGCCAAACACGCCGTGCAGCGGAAGTAGTGCTCCTCGAATGCTTCCGCTATGTCTTCCGGCAGCGTGCCCGCGGCGTACCTCTCCACGATCTCGTCGCGTTCGATTTGATCGCAGCTCAGCGTATGATCCATCAACGTCCCTCAGCTAGTTAGTACACCCGGCCTGTCTTTTGTGACTGAAATCGTTCCATCCATTCCCCCAGTTTGCGAATCGCTCTGGATTTTCTTTGCCGCACGCTCTCCGCCGATAGACCGGTGCGAGATCCGATTTCCTCGGGCCGAACCTGTTCCACGAGGTTCAGGCGGAGTATCGCCCGATCCAGCGGTTCTAACCTTTGCAGGGCCTTACGCAACTGTTCCCTGCGTTGCCCAGCTTCCAGCCGATCTTCCAGGCGCGGTGCAGCGATCGCTTCGGTGGCCTCTTCCATCGCCGGTTTGCGGCTCTCTTCGCGGAAATGGTTAGCGATGCGATTCCGTGCGGTGGCCAGGACGAATCCGGTGAGCTTTTCGGCTTCCCGCACCCGGCCTGCGCGCAACGCCACGATGACCGCAATCAGGATGTCCTGAGCCAACTCACGCGCCAGTTCTTCGTTTCGCAGCCGGGCCCAGGCCAGGGCATACACTCTGCGCGAAAAATGCTGGGCAAAAGCATCCTCCGCGGAGCGGTCTCCACGCCCGATCTTCGAAACTACATCGACGGGAAGCTCTTCCCCGCCTGCTAGCCCGGTCACGACACTCAGCGTACACTGCCGCTAGACTTCCTGGGGCTCTTGGGCCGGCGGCTGCGGGATGGCTAGAATGACGGCCGCGCAGATCAGCACCAGCGCACCGGCGATTTGCATGGCCCCCGCCAAGCCTACTGTCGATTTCACCAGACCCGCGCCATACGCCGCCAGACCGCCCGTCATGACCCCTGCGAAGTTCAGCAGGCCGTAGCCGGTTGCCCGCCTGTTGTCGCCCACCAGGCGGCAGAGGACGGGCATAATGTTGCTGTCGTACACGCCCCGGCCCAATCCGAAAGCTACTAGGGCGAGGTAAAGCACCAGCGGTGTTGACGCCAAGCCGGAAAGAATCAGGAAGGGACCCGCCACGGCAAGGCCGATTGCTTGCACCCAGATGCGCGCCTTTGGCTGGGAAGGGGTCCAACGGTCGGAGACCCAGCCTCCGGCGGCGATTCCCACTACTGCCATTATTTGCACGTAGAACGTCGCGGCGAAGCCAGCGCTCGTCAGGCTCAGGGAGAACCGTTCGAACAGGAACAGCGGCAGCCATGTGTAGACGAGCCAGTTGGCCAGCGACGTTACGGCGAAGACCGTCAGGACGATTTTGAAACCGGGCACTCGGAGCAGAGCGGAGGCAGCCCGCCAGAACGACTCTTGTGAGGACGGCAGCGGATTCGCGGGCGCCCGGAGGACGCGAGTCAGCAGTAATCCATAGGCGATCCCGGCGGCTCCCAGCAGGTAGAACACCGGGCGCCAGCCATAGTGTTCCCCCATCCAACCGCCGCCCATTCCACCAATTACGATTCCGAAATAGATGCCGCTCTGATGAAAGCCAACCGCTCGGGCGCGGGTGGCTTCCGGATGGTGTCCGGCTATTAACGTCAAAGCAGCCGGAATGTAGCAGGCTTCGCTCAACCCCATCGCCGCGCGCGCCAAAACGAGTTCGCCGAAATTGCGGGCGAGCCCCGTGAGTGCCGTCACGACTGACCAGACGAGCAGGCTGAACAAAACGAGGCGGCGATGGCCCAGGCGATCGCTAAGATATCCGGCCAGGGGGCTGGCCAGCGCGTAGACCCAAAGGAAGGCGGAACTGACCAGGCCGAGCTGTGCATCGGACAGATTCAGGTCCGACCGCAACAAGGGAAACAGGGAGAAGATCACCTGGCGATCGAGGTAGTTCAGCAGCACCACCACCCACAACAGGGCCACCATCGCCCAAGCGCCCCGGCGCTGCGTCACGCCACAAGGCCTTGCGCGAATCCTTCGGGAGTGAAGCCTGCGGCCCTCAGATCTCGTTCGAGACTCTCCCTTTGCTCAGCGGTGAGACCCAGGCGCGGCTTCATGCAAATGCCCGCCGCAATGCCAGACCATTCGAGCATCCACTTAACTGCGGGGAAAACCGGGTAAGCGAGCGTGAGGCGGATGAGACGGTTTACGCCGTCCTGCAGTCGCCGTGCCTTCTTCCAATCGCCGGCATCCGTCGCGCTCTGGATGTCGGCAAACGTGCGCGGTATCAGATTGTAGAATGTGCCGATCCCGCCATTCGCGCCCATGTAAAGACCCGCTGCGAGCACCTCGTCACGTCCGTTCATCACAGTGTGTCCCGCGCGGCGTATCTCGCCGAGCCGGTAGAGGTCAAAGTCTGTGAACTTCAATCCGGCAACGCCGGGGATCTCGCAGAGGCTCAGAATCTGTTCGAGCGTCCGAATAGCAGGTGCGACCTCAGGGAAATAGTAGACCAGCACCGGCAGCCCGGTAGCAGCGGCGAGGTCCACATAATAGGCGCGAATTTCTTCGAAGCTGAACGGACCTATCGGCGGCAGGCTGCTGATCGCCCCCGCGCCGATATGCTCTGCGTGCCGCGCCAGACGCATCGCATCGGGAATGCACGCAGCACCAACATGCACCATCACCTGCTTGTCTTCGGGTGAATTGAGCACCGAGATCTCGGCGGCCTTCTCGCGCGTGGCGCGATCCATCAGGAGGCCCTCGCCTGTCTGGCCGCACACATAAACGCCGTCGGCGCGGCAAGTGTACAGGCGTTCGAGCAGCGCTTCGAGCGCGGCAGTATTCAGTTCGCCGGCATCATTGAGCGGCGTCACAAGCGCTGGAAGGATGCCGTGTATGTCAGTCGTCATGAATTCACCCATGCTCTTGGAAATCGAGCGAACACAATGCGCTCGTATGCTTCCTTATCGCCGCATTCGTAGAGGCAGCCGAGGTCTTTTGAACCGACTGGCGTCAGACAAGAGTAGGCGGCCGGACCTTCGTGCAGCACGCGCGATCCGGTCCAAGTGCGGCCGTCGTCGCGCGAAACCCGCACTGTCATCCGCTCGCGCTTGGTGGACGCAGGGTTGGAGAAATACAGAACGCCGCCTGCCGCGATCAGGCTCGCCTGGCAGACCGGTTCAATCAGCGTCTCGTCCCACTCCAAAGCCGACCACGAAAGACCACCATCGCGGCTGCGCGCGATCGCGCGCCGGTTCTTCTTGTGATAGCTGCGCATATTGAGAAGCAGCGTTCCATCGCGCAGTTGGGCCACCTGGCACTCGTTCGTGCCCACGGCAGCGCTGCCTCCGAGTTGCCAGGTGCGGCCCGCGTCATCGCTATAGATGACATGCGAAAAGAAATCGCGTGAGCCTTCGACCGCGTGATCGCACGGAATTACGATGCGGCCCCTTTTCGTTTGGATCCCTACACCCGGACCGGTGGCGTACCAGGTCCACTCCGGCTTGCGCGTAGACGCTGTGATCTCGCGCGGCGGCGCCCAGGTCCGGCCGTCGTCGTCGCTGTGGGTGAGAAATACCGTGCGCCGGGCTTCGACTTCCCGGTCGACCATCTGCCGCTCCGTGACGTTGCCGGGGTTGAACGTGAGAGGAAGCAGAATGCGTCCGCTCTTGCGATCCTGAACGGGGCACGGATTTCCGACGGTATTCGGTCCCATGTCTGAGATCAAGTGGAGAGCCGACCATGTCTTGCCGCCGTCGCCGCTTCGCTTCATGACGAGGTCGATGTCGCCGGAATCGCTGCGCGATCCGCGCCTGCCTTCGCAAAACGCCAGCAGCGACTTCTTGCGACTTTCCAGCAGTGCCGGGATGCGGAAGGAATGATAGCCGTCGTCGCCGGACTGGAAGACGTCGACTTTGGAAACGTTGTCGTTGGCGAAACAGCGAGCGGGGAGGATCGCGCCTACAATCGCGCGGGCAGCCTGCCGCCTTGTCGCAGTTCGAGAGATCACCGGCGTATCAGGCAAGCAGCGGCTTGATCACTTTGCCGGATACGTCCGTCAGGCGGAAATTGCGGCCCATGAACCGGTAGGTCAACTTTTCGTGATCCAGGCCTAGCATGTGCAGAAGCGTCGCCTGGACGTCATGGACGCCGATGCCGTCTCCAACCGGATTGAATCCGAACTCGTCGGTGCCGCCAATCACCCGGCCTGTCTGCAGCCCGCCGCCCGCCATCATCAGCGTGTAGGCGTCGATGTGGTGGT
>JBDTVQ010000041.1:0-27083 GCA_040007195.1 Acidobacteriota bacterium
GACGTCGTAATGCCCCAGATGGGCGAAAGCATTGTAGAAGGCACGCTGACCAAGTGGCTGAAGAAGGTCGGCGACAAGGTAGAGCGGGACGAGCCTTTGTTCGAGATCTCCACCGACAAGGTGGATAGCGAAATTCCCTCCCCTGCCGCCGGTACGCTGGCCGAGGTGCTGGTGCAGGAAGGCGCGACGGTTTCGATTAACACCGTTGTTGCCCGGATTGGTGAAGCGGGTGGAGCAGCAGCTCCAGCTCCCGCGCCCGTGCAGGAGAGCGCACCGCCGCCACCGGCACCCAAACCGGCGCCGGCCCCCGTGGTCGCGGAAGCTCCCGAGCCGCCCCCGCCTGTAATCCTTCCGCCCGAAAGCGTGCAGTCAAGTGGCGGCGACATGGAAGCCGCCGGACCGCTATCGCCGCTCGTTCGCAAAATGGCGCGCGAGAACAATGTCGATTTGAAGCAAGTGCGCGGTACGGGCGCCGGCGGACGCATCACAAAGTACGATGTGGAGCAGTACATCGGCTCACAGGGATCCGGCCGCGGCATGATGGAAGCGCCGGAACCGCCGCCGCCGGTGATCTTAGGCTCTGAGAGCCGCCAACCCGCGCCTGCCCCGCCAGCGCGCGCCGAGGCACCCAAGGCCCGTGTGGAAGCGATGTCGGCCATGCGCCGGAAGATCGCCGAGCACATGATCTTCTCCAAGCAGACGTCGGCGCATGTCACCACCGTTCACAAAGTGGATATGACGAAGGTGGCCAAGCTGCGCGCGAAGGTGAAGGACGAATTCGCCTCGCACTATGGTTTTGGCCTTACGTTCCTGCCGTTCATCGTTCGCGCGGCGGCGGAAGCCCTGCGGGCCTTCCCGATCGTGAACGCCTCGATCGACGGAGCGAACATCATCTATCACGGCGAGATCAATGTCGGAATCGCTGTCGCACTCGATGGCGGCAATGGCTTGATCGTACCGGTGATCAAACAGGCCGACGAGAAGAATGTGGTGGGTCTGCAACGTTCGATTGTCGACCTTGCCGCCCGCGCCCGCTCGAAGCAGTTGAAGCCGGATGACGTGCAGGGCGGGACATTCTCCCTCACCAATTTCGGCAGCTACGGCAGCATTTTCGCGACGCCGGTGATCAACCAACCTCAGGTGGCGATCCTCGGCATCGGCGCCGTTGAGAAGGTGCCTGTTGTGGTCGAAGGCGACGCCATCGCCATTCGCTCGCAAGCGCAATTGGCCCTCACGTTCGACCACCGTTTGATCGACGGAGCGATGGCCGACCAGTTCTGCCAAAAGGTGAAGGCAATTCTGGAAGGCTGGAGCGAAGCCGTCCTCTAGACTCATCCGAACGGGGCGGACGAACGATCCGCATGGGGCGGACGAACTATCCGCCCCACCGCAGTACACTAGCTGCATGCGGAAATTGAGTAGAAGAAGTGTCGTCGCGGGCGGCGCAACGGGAGCGTTGTGGGCGCAGGCGGCGAGCGTCAAGCTGCCGCAAAAAGTGCGGGTTGGCGTGATTGGCGTTGAAGGTCATCTCGCCGAAGTGAAAGACCCGCTGCCCCGTTTGCCCGATGTCGAAGTTGTGGCGGCGATGCATGCCGATCCCGAAAAGGCACGGCGTCAGTTCCCCAAAGCAAAAATCTATACCGACTACCGCAAGATGCTTGACGAGAACAAGCTCGACATCGCGGCGGTCTGCAACACAAACGGCGCGCGGGCCGAGGCCGTGATCGAATGCGCGCATCGCGGGCTTCACATCATCGCCGAAAAACCATTGGGCGTGACGTTCGAAGAAATGGCCAAGGTTTCGCAGGAGGTAAAGGCGTCGAAGGGCAAGATTACGACGCTGTTCCCGATGCGATTCGAGCCGGAGTGGCTGGCCATGAAGAAGATCGTCGAGTCCGGAGAGATCGGCGACGTAGTCCAGGTATCCACGCAAAAGTCCTACAAGGCGCCCTCGCCGGGGGACTGGCGCCTGACGAAAGAGAACTACGGAGGCACGATTCCGTGGATCGGTATCCACATGGTGGATCTCATGCGCTATGTCACGGGCCGGGATTTCACCGAAACATTTTCAATGCAATCCGTGATGGACTACGGCAAGACCGCGACGATGGAAAGTGTGACGGCCAGCGTATTCAAAATGGATAACCGGGGCGTGGCCATGCTGCGCATGGATTACTTCCGCCCGAAGGCCGCTCCCACCCATGGCGACGACCGCATGCGCGTGGCGGGTTCGAAGGGCGTGCTTGAGTACATGGCCGCAACGGGCGTGACGCTGGTGGGCGAAGACAAGGGGCCCGAGGTGATTCGCGAGTTCCCTGCCCGGCGTGAGCTGTTCGTCGAGTTTCTCGAACATATTTACCTCGGCAAGCCCGAGCCCATAACTTGGCGCGATATCGAGCGCGCGAATTACATCTGCCTGCATGCGAAACGCTCGGCCGAGACGATGAAACCGGAGAGGTGCGCGGGATGACGATGGACCTGGAACAGACTTTTCGCGAGTATTCAGCGACGAAGCTCGAGCAAAACTACGGGCGCATCGCCGATTGCCTGGGAAGATTGACCGAAGAACAGATTTGGCAACGACCGGGCGAAGCGTCGAATTCGCTTGGCAATCTGGCCTTGCACTTGGCCGGTAATTTGCGGCAGTGGATATTGCATGGAGTCGGCGGACAGCCGGATGTGCGTGTGCGCGACGAAGAGTTTGCCGCTCGCGGAGGCCCCAGCCGCGAAGAACTGTTGGCCGGGCTTCGTGAAGTTGTGGAGCAGACGAACGGCGTCATTCGAAATGCCGAGTTGGCCAAACAAATACACGTGCAGAAATACGACATCACCGCTCTAGAAGGCATCATCCACGTGCTGGAGCACTTCAGCTACCACACGGGGCAAATTGCGTTCGCCACAAAAGCTCTGTTGGACGTGGACCTTGCCTTTTATGGAAGTCTGAATAAGAAGGAGAAGCCGGAGGCGGAAAGCGTTCCCTAACGGCACCAGCCGCGGCCACATGGCCGCAATGTGGGCAGTATTGGGTACGGCGTGCAGGGCAGGGGTGCCGTCCCGCAGCGATCCGTTGCGACAGGACGGTAGAAACGAGTGCCGTTGTGATCGAAGGCGACCACCCCGCGTGGCGGTGACCATGCAGGGGCGGGGATCAGTAAGCGCAAGGGGCTCACTTCGTATCGCGCGTCCGGCAAATTGTGGTTGGAAATCCATTCACAGGCAATTGCGCCGATGGTCAGCGACACTGCCAGCGCCGCGGCTAGTGCCGAGCGGGAGATTACGGGAAGCGGCAAGGCGGGAAGCGCAAGAGCGGGTAGGGCGAATAGAAATCCGGCCCCGAAACGTGGATCGGGTGCAGCCGCGTATACGTAGATGCTGCCGAAAATTGCCGCCGCCGATGCTGCATCGAACTGACGGCGGATCAACAAGAATGCCAGTGACACAAGCGCGATCGCGGCAACCAGCGCGTTGCGCAGCATGGAAAGGTTTCGCGGGATCCAGTCCACCCACAGATAAGGGGCGGCCGCGGGATACGGGCCGGCATAGCGGGCCCAGTTGAGTGTCTCGTGGGCAATGTCGCTTACATGGGTTGCGGGGAGCGAGGAAGGCGCGTCGATGCAGGCTAGAATCGCTGGAAACAAGGGGCAACCGGTGGTTTGGAAGTTTGCCACAAGTAACGGCGCGGCGAAGGCGCCTGCTACAGCCAGTACTCGCGCGGTGCGTGGGGCGCGCACCAGCGCAACGAGGAACAGGGGCGCTGCCGACAGCTTGATGGCCACGGCGCCCGCCGCGATGAGTAAGTTGGCGGCATTTCCGGGAGAACGCAGCAACATCCAGATGCCCGTGAACACCGCCAGCCCCGCCGCCAAATTCGGCGACGGCGACACGATGGCTGAATCCAGGAAGAAGAAGAGTAACAACAAGGGCAGACCCGCCACGTAAAAACGTGATTCTCGGGAATTGTTTCGGTGGTGGAGGCCAATCCAATGCGCCAACATCACCGCGACGACCAAGCCGGTTATCACCACGCTCGCCCTGGCATGTAGCGGTCCCACATTGAACAACGATGTGAGCGCTAGCCACGAACTGGTGAACCCGAATCGGAAATGTACCAGCGCGAGACCGGGAACGAGGCCACGCGCGGACATCCACTCGATGGCCGGCTGGTGATAGAGAGCGGTGTCGTAGAGCCGGACGGGGCTGGACGCGACGTAGGTCATTGCCGCCGCGATTGGCCAAAAGAAACGAGGCGGCGCCGGCGCTCGGCGATAGAGAGCGAGGACCAACACCGGCGAGGCATAGGATGCGGGTGCAAAGGGAACAACGGCGAAGACTACGGCGGCAATCGAGAGCAGTCCCACCCAGAAGGCAATGAACCAATGATCGTCGTCGGGCGGCGCTGCATCGACGAAGCGCAGGATCAGATGGCCGGCCGCGGTGGAAGCGCGAAACAGAATAAGCCAGCAGAGGGCCAGAGCGATCATGGAAGCGCCGGAACGGCGGACGTAACGGCCGCTTCGAAAGCGTCGAGCGCACCGGCGAAAAAGTGATCCTGTGCGTCGATCCAAATAAGGCGCTTTGGTTGATCGAGCGTTTCAAACCAAGGCTCGAATTCCGCCCGCGGGCCGAACTCGTCGTTCGTCGATTGAATAAAGATTCGCCGCGCCAGGCAATTTCGAAACTGGGGCAGATCGCGCCAGCGTGTTGGGAATCCCACGGGCATGAGAAACTGCGCCGAGGGAACAGCGGCAGGGAGATTGTGAATGATGCGGGAGCCAAAACTGAATCCGGCCAAGGCGAAGGGAAGCGAGGGATAACGCTCTCGCAACACGTCCAGGCAAACCTGCGCATCGTTCGCTTCGCCGTCGCCGGAGTCGTAACTGCCTTCCGACAGATTCACACCGCGATAGTTGAAGCGGAGCACGACGGCGCCCGAGCGGCGCAATCCGCGCGCCAGCCGGTAGACCACCTTGTTGTGCATCGTGCCGCCGTGTTGCGGATGAGGATGGCAAACCAGCGCGGCAAATCGCGGCTCGGTGTGCTCGGGTTCTTCGAGCAAAGCTTCCAGGCGCCCAACGGGGCCAGGGATCATCAGAGTTTCAATCGCGCGCGCCATTAGACACCTCTCCGGTTACCGTAGAGATCGATGTGCAGGCGCGGGCAGAAGCGGTAGCCTTCCTGTTTACAGATCTCGCCGACCCAGCCGGCGCGCTCGTGCAACGACTCAGCGGTTGTTCCTTCGGGCATTAGTAGAACCTTGTGCGCCGGCGCGCGTAGGGCCGCGGCCAGCGCTCGAATTTCGTCCAAATCGTCATGCGACGCGATAACGAACTTCAATTGATATTCAAATTCGGACGTGAGGCGCTTGAGGGCATCGAGGTTCGTGCGCAGGCGTTCATGCTGCTGCGCGAAACGGCCATTGTCGCGAGTGTGCGGCGTGGAATTGGCAAGCTTGGGAGAAACGGACATCAGATCGCATTCGAGGCCATTGGGCGCCACGGTGCCCGCGGTCTCGATGGTGATGTGCTGGTTCAGATCGCGCAGCCGCCGCGTGAGTTCGGCGGCTTCAGGAGCGATCAGCGGTTCGCCGCCCGTGAACACAACGTGGCCGTGCGTATGGTCCTCAACGAAGGCACAAATTTCGTCGAGCGCGACTTCCCTGCCCTCGGGCATCCAACTCGTGTACGGCGTGTCGCACCATGTGCATCGCAGATTGCACCCGTTCGTGCGAATAAACACACTGGGAACCCCGGAGAGAATCCCTTCTCCTTGGATGGAGTAGAACATTTCTGAGATATTCATCGCGCCGGCCTGAGGCGGCCTTCCGGAAGCATGCGCGCCAGAAAGAAGCCCGCGATCGGGAAGACGAGCAACGCGGCCATGACGTGGTGAAGAGAAAAACGATCGGCCGCAAAGCCAGCGGCGGGAACGAAGAGAAAGCCTGCGCCACCCCATGCAAAACCCATCATCAAGGCCGAAACGGTTCCCGTTTGCGAAGGCACGAGTTCCTGCGCCATCACGAGATTCACTGGGATGGTGAACAGCAGGACGAGTCCTCCAGCGGCAAGGGCCAATGCCGCAAGGGGTCCCGTGGTGAAGAAGAAGAGCGCCAGAGGCGGCACACAGCCGAGCATCGAAATCATGATCACCTTACGGCCGCCGAGGCGGTCTGACAACCAGCCGCCGGCAAACCCGCCGAAGGCGCCAGCAGCAAGGTAGAGCGTGAGCATGCCGTTGGCGTGCGTGTATTCCATTCCGCGCTCGTGATTCAGGTATAGCGGCAGGAATTGCGCGTAGACAATTTGCACGATGGAACGGATGAACACGAGCAGGTAGAGGATGAGCAGAGGCCTGCGCACGGCTCGCAGCGCGGGCCAATCGATGCCGCGCCGGTGCGATGACGAGACGGGCAGATTGGGTAGATAGACAAGCAGAAGCGCGGTGGCCGCAAGGCCCGGCAGCATGGTCCAGGGCAGGCTGGGCATGCCGAACCGGTCGATGACGAAAGAAAAAAGAGTGGGGCCGAGGGCCATGCCGAGGGTACCGGAGCTGATAAACACCGCCATCCAGCGGCCTTTGTTCGCGGTGACGCCGTGCCCGGCGCGCGCCGAGGCTTGCGGATGAAAACTCGCCACACCCGCACCGCCGAGAACTGCGAGTGCGAGTAGCGCAGCGTAGGTGGGGGCGAAGGTCAACGAAGTGAGAAAGATTCCAGCGACAGCCGGCGCGAGCACCGTGAACAGGCGCGAATGAAACCGGTCGGCGAGGTAGCCATAGAGAGGCTGTGCGACGGACGACGACACGAGCAACAGTCCGGCGGCGAAACCCGCTTGTCCCAAAGAGAGGCCAAGTTGCCGCACCAATATTGGCTGAAATGCCGAAAGCGCGGAAGCATATAGATCGATGAAGAAGTGCGCGGCGCACAACAAGGCTAGCGAGGTCATCGGAGACTGCGGGACGGGTGTCGCGAGCGGTGGCGCGGCGGTTGTGGTGGCGGATGACAAGGGAAACTTCTATTTTAGTGGAGCGGGAGAAGAAGTTGTGTCTTGCCGTAGACGGGAGCGCAGGTGAAGGAACAATTTGTCGGCGTATGGAGTTTGATGAGCTATGAGATGCGGTACGACGATGGCCGCGTGACGTACCCCTATGGACCCCATCCGGTGGGAAGACTCACCTACGACAAGAGCGGACGGATGTCCGCGCAGCTCATGAATCCGCAGCGGCCGGGCACGACGTATGTGGCCGACGGCGGCGGCATCCGGGACGCGAGCGAGGGCGATTTGCGGAAGGTTGTTTCGGGATTCGTGGCATATTGCGGCACCTTCGACGTGGACGAGACCAAGCATCAAGTGATTCATCACGTGAAGATCGCGATGCATCCGGCATGGGCCGGTGGCGACCAGCATCGCGCCTATGAACTCGACGGCAACCGGCTGACGCTCTCGGTGATGCTGCCCGGGCGGCACAGCAAGCTTGTGTGGGAGCGGGAACCCGATTAACGATAGAACGGCTTCCAGGTAATCCAACGAGGCCCGTACCGCGGCACCGGCTTGCCTAGTTCGAGAGCGCCGAGGTCCGGGCCTCGTCCGGTAAATCCGTCGTTGATCGTCGGGAGTATCTGGCCCGCATCGACGGCTTTGCTGCCCGCCTTGAGCTGAAAGTTCAAGTCCATGGAGTGATAGACGGCGTGCATTTTGGTTGCGTCCGGCTGTTTCAAGTCTTCGAAGATGTCGAAGTCCAGCTCGACGCCATGTTGTTCCTGCCCCGTGGCGGCGTGTACCTCGGCAAGCGTACGGAAGAATTTCCAATCCTCCGGCTTGTTGTAGTACAACGGCTGGCCGGGTTTCGCCGGTCCGAGCCAACTGTATTGCCGCTCAACAGACTTACTTGGCCGGTAGCCGTTGTAGTCGGAGCTATAAGTGGTAGTGGCATTGGCCCAGGTCATAATGCCGCGATCGGGAAGATCGCGCCCGAGGAACAGATTATTGCGCCAGTGCACGTTGCCGTTGGGGCTACGGACGGCTTGCTCGCCGATCAACGTGTTGTGGTACATCAACAGGCCTGCCGGTCTGGCATCGAGTTTGAACGAGACGCCGGACTGCACATGGTAGAGCAGATTCCGGATGAAGTAGACCGGACCGCCAAATACAGGCTGCGAACTATAGCCGCCGTGGAACGCGTTCACACCGCGATTTTCAAAGACGCGCACGTTGTGCACGCTGCCGTCGGTCTCCACGAAGTCGTCGTTCAAAGCGTGTAGATCGTTGCGGTAGATGTCGATCGAGGAGGCCTGGCGCTCCGGATCCGGATCGGGCGTTCCATAAGTTGAGATGCCGATGGCATCGTGGAAGTAGGCGATCGCGTTGTGGGCAATTACATGGCCGGGGCCGTAGAGCTTGATCCCGTAGTAACTGACCACCTGGTGCGACGGGTAGGCGCCAATGTTCCCCCAGCGAATTCCAGTCCACCCGATCAACCGGTAGCGGTCGTCGCGGCCAAAGATCAGATTGTCGGCAAGATAGAAGTCTTTCGATCCCGCATATTCGGTCCAGATGCCGAAACCTACATTTTCGAACCGGCAGTTCTTCACTGTGAGATTGGTCGCGCCCGTCAACTCCTTCTTTCCCGCGAGGACTGCGACGTCGGTGTTGCGGAAGGTAACGCCATCGAAGATGTGATGCGCGGTGCCCATGACATCAAACAAGACGTGATTGTTCGCGCCGTCGAAAATCACCTCGCCGTCACCGGCGGACTTGATTGTGATGGGCCGCTCGGCGGTCCCCTTGAGGGTCAGGTTGAACGTTCCATCAAATGGCGCGGCCAGTGGATCGACATAGTTCAGCCGCTCCGGCCGGTAGAGGCCGGCGTGAACCAGAAGCGTATCGCCCGGCTTGGCTTTTCCTTCCCAAACGACGCTCCAGTCGCCCAGACCAGCGCCGTAGTATGCCTCAAGCACGCCCGTGAAATGCGGATCCTGGCGCGGACCGGTGTAATCGGGCGGATAGACATGCAGCGTGCGGCCGCCGACATAGGGCTGGGGTTCGGTGCGCGTCCGAACCTTCACCGTGTGGGTCGTTTCGCCGGACGTTCCATCGGCGTCGGTGAGCGTGAACCGGCATTCGTATTCCGTTCCAGGTGTGAGATTCAAGATCGATCCGGCGAAACCTTCGGGAACGATGTACTTCAAATTTTCGCGATCTCGGCCCACCTGCTCGCCGCCGATGCGCAACAGCGGCAGCGCATTGCGCCAGGCGGATTCCCCGGCGGCTCGATATTGAACAGCGACCGCGGCGTTGCGATTCGCATCCCCTGTGATCGCCCACTCGAAACCAAGATTTTCGAGCGTCGGATGCTCGACGTGAAATCGGCCCGGGGTGGTGGCGTCCTGAGCGTAGATAGTTGCGGCGAGGAGAAGGGCGAGGCAGAGGGTGCGCATGGTGTCAGGGGAGAGCATACAACGAAACGACCGCATGAGCTGCGCGGGCGCACCACCGAGACCTGATAGTCTCCAAAGAATCATGCTGCGACGATCCCTTCTTATGGCCTCCGCCGCGCGCGCCGCATCGGCCTCATTTCGGGTGTCCACGTTTCGTTGCGAAATCACGCCCGCCGTGGGCGCCCCGATTTACACGGGAACGGCCGCGTCGATTGTGGATCCGCTCGAGGCTCACGGCATTGTTCTGAGTGGGGGCGAGAAGCCGGTGGTAATCGTGGCGCTGGACTGGTGCGAAGTTCGGAACCGATCCTATGACTTGTGGCGTTCGACGCTGGCCGCCGCCGCGCGCACGGCACCTGAGCGAGTGCTACTGAGTTGCGTGCATCCGCACGACGCGCCGTACACGGACCTGGAGGCGCAGCAACTGCTCGACTCCGTGAAGTCGCCGCATGCACTTTGCGATACGGCATTTGAGCGCGCGTGCATGAAAAAGGTGGCGGGCGCGATACGCAGCGCGCCATCGCAGGCGGTTACGCACATCGGTACCGGACAGGCACCCGTGCGCGACGTGGCTTCGAATCGGCGCTATGTGCTGCCCGGCGGCAAAGTTTCTTTCGGACGAACGAGCGCTACGCGCGATCCCGGCGTACGCGCGCAGCCGGAAGGGCTGATCGATCCGTCACTCAAAGTGATCAGTTTCTGGAATGAGGCGAAGCCCGTCGCCGCACTGCACGTCTACTCAACCCATCCGATGAGCCATTACGGTCAAGGCAACGTGTCGGCTGATTTTCCCGGGATCGCGCGACGCCGCATGCAGGCCGATCTTCCGGGAGTTTTCACGATGTATTGCTCCGGGGCGAGTGGCGACACCATGGCCGGCCGGTATAACGATGGCAGTCCTGCGAATCGCACAGTACTCGCCGGGCGGCTCCACGAGGCGATGTCGGCGGCGTGGCGCTCGACGGAGCGCGTTCCCATCAGTTCGCTCCGATTCCGAAGTGCGCGGCTCGTTTTCCAGCCGAGGAAGGACGAGCGCTACACCCTCACGGCAATGCGCGAATTGCTCGAATCGCCGGCGACGCCGAGGCGGGAGCGTTTGGATGCCGCACTGGGAATCAGCTGGCTGCGGCGATTGGGACGGCGGCAGCCGATCGACGTACCGGCCCTGCACCTTGGTTCGGCGAAACTGCTTCTCGTTCCGGCCGAAGCATTTGTTCAGTATCAGCTCTGGGCGCAGCAGGCGAGTCCGACGGAGATGGTGCTGACGCTGGGGTACGGCGAATGCGCGCCAGGATACATTCCGACCAACGCTTCAGTCGCCGAGGGCTATGACGACCACTACAGTTGGGTCGACTTCGGAACTTGCGAGCGGGACCTCCGCAGAGCCGTACAGGACGCACTGGCGGGATGACCGCGAACGTCCGCAACTTCTTCCTCCATTTCGGGTGTAATGGAGACATGCGATTCGTGTGCGTTGTGGGACTGTTGGCCGCGAGTGTACCCGCGTGGGCCCAAACGCCAGTCATTAATCCGCGCGGCCTGATCAACGCGCTCTCGCAGCAGCCAGCGCCCGCGGTGGTTACTCCAGGCGGACTGCTCTGGGTGAACGGAATCAATCTGGGGCCGGTGGATGGCTTCACGGCTCCCGCTGGTGAGTGGCCGCTGAAGATCGACGACCCGCCGCTGCAGGTGATGATCAACGGACGCGCGGCGGCAATCGCTTCGGCAACGCCTTCGAGAATCGTGGTGCAAGTGCCGTGGGAAATCGCCGCCGGTGGGGGCGCGGGGAACACGGTTCAAGTGGTTGTGGTGAAGGGTGAGGTGCGCAGCAGGCCCGCGTTCGTGCGGGTGTTGCAGACCAATCCGGCGCTGCGCACGAAGGGCGATAAAGGAATCGGCGAGGCCGTTACGGTGAACGGCGATGGCACAGTGAAGTTGTTTGCTACCGGCTTGGGAAATTTTCCACAAGATCAACGGCCGGAGAACGGGAAGGCCGCACCGAAGGAATGGACGGGGCCGGTGCAAGTGTATGTGGACGGCGTCGCGGCAAAGGCAAAGGCGCAGCTGTCAGGCGAGCGCGTGGGAGAGTTTGAGATTGAGCTGGAGTTGCCCGCTGGCGTCTCCGATGGGGCCATCGTCTCCCTGCTCGCCGGCAATGCGGCGCCTGCCAACCGCCCCACGCTAGGCAAGCCGGAGGCAACGGTGAAGTATTTGGCCATGCCCGACGAGGCGCGTGCCCTTCGACAGGTGCGGAGCGCAAGCGTGCAGCCGAAACTTCTGGTTGCCAGCGCCCCACGCGGCGACGATGGCTGCTTTCCGAGTTGGTTCTTCGACTACGTGTCGAACACAGTTTCCAAAGTCGGGCCGTGCCTGGTGGCGGGTGTGCAGAATGCGGTTTCGCCGGCGGTCACGCTGCCTGACTCGAATGTCGTTGTGTCGCTGGTGGGTCCGGCCGAAGGAACTGCGCAGGAAGGAATCAGCAAGAAGGTCGCCATTTTCAAAGCGGGCTTTGAGCAACCGATGGTCGTCGAGTTACCCGGAGCGGCTAGCGTGCTCGCGGGTGGTCCGAACGGGTCGCTGCTTGCGCTGATGCCGGCCGCGACGCCCAGTGTGGTGACCATTGATACGGCGACGGGCGAGGTGCGTGAATTCGATGGGCAGGGTGGTTTACCCGGACTTGGCCCCGCCGTTCCGGGTGGCGGAGTGGGGAATGCACCGGGCGGAGGCTTCAGTGTTGACCTGGGCGAGGGCTTGAATGTGGTCTTGAGCCAGCCGATAGGCGTGGGAAATGCAACAAGGGCGGTGGTGGTGGGCGACAACGCCGATGCGCCGACAAAGGTGAAGTTGGCGTTGATCGACGCGCAGAATGCCGTCGTGGGGACGCGCGATTTTGCCGAGGGCTGGTTGCCGCTGATTCCTCCCGCTCAGGCTGTGCAATTGCCGCCGGGAGGTGGACAACTGCCCGGAGGCATCCCGGTCAACCGGCCCCGTGCGTTGGTGACGTTCGATGCGAACAGCCGGTCCATTTATGTCCTGTCGCGGAAAGCGGACGAAAGCGCCGATGGCATTACGGCATTCGCGGGCGCGGACCTGGAGCAGCGGCTTGCCGCATTTCCCGAGGGATGGTTCGCGGCTTCCTGCACACCGCAGTTGTCGTTCTACAATGCCGAGCTCGCCAGACGCCTCGTGCTGTTTGCCGCTGCGAAGGCTGAGAAGACCGTCTTGCGCGTATGCGGAGCGAAGGGCTTCCTGATGGTGAATCTTGCCGATGGGGCGACAACGGCGGTGCCATTACCGGGCGTCGCGCTGCTGAATGCCGGCGCGGCCGCGGGCGAAATCAACGATTTCATCTACGGCAACAATACGGACCCGGTGGCCACGGCTGGCGCGGACACGTTGTATGTTCTCGATGGAGTCGCCGGCACGGCGTTCAGCATTTCCGCGCCGGCCGAAGTGAACAGCTTCACGGGCGCATTTCCGGTGCCTGCCCTGAGCATGGTGCTGGCGCAAGGCGCCGCGGCGCAACAAGCCGCGGGTAGCGCGGGCATTGTCGTGTTTGACCTGAACAAGGAGCAGTCCTTCCTGTTTCCCACTCCGGATGGTTTCTCGGGAGTTCAGTTCGTAACGGTTCTGCAGCAATCGCGCAAAGTCGTCGCGCGCGGAACAAAGACGGGCGGGGGCGGCTCGCAGTTCCTTGTCTACGATCTTGAGACACGCGACTTAACGATGGTGCCTAACCCCGACGGAGTGGCGTTCGTGGGCGTTGCGCCTGTGGCGAATCCTGGCGGAGCGGGCGGCGGGCCTGGTGGCGGAGGCGGTCCTGGCGGAGGCGGTCCGGGTGGTGGCGCTCCGGGCGGTGGTGGTCCTGGGGGCGGCGCGGGCGGAGGCGCAGTTGTCGGCGTGCAGGCCGTTCAAATTCAGATCGCATCGCCCGAAACGAATACGATCACGGCTGCGACGTTCAATGACCAGCGGGAGATGACCGGCATTGTGCTGGTCCGTGTGCCGTAAGACGGCGTGGGACCGTTGCAAGGCGGCACGCGGGCGCCATCAGCCGCAAACGCGATTCTCACTTATGGGCTGCCAGAATATCGAGCGCGAGCGGGAGAATGGCGTCGTAAACGAAATCGGGCGGTTCTGTTTCAAACGATTCGGGCTGGAAACCGTATGTAACACCCGCGGAGGGAACGCTGGCGTTACGCGCGGTTCGGATGTCGACGGCTGAGTCGCCGATCATGAGGATGCGCGGAGGTGCCGTTGCAAACTCAGCCATGAGGGCTTCGAGGCCCATCGGATGGGGTTTGCGCTGAGGGAAACTGTTGCCGCCGTAGGCGCGGACAAAGAAGGTGTCCAGACCCAGTCCGCTGAGGATGCCGGTTGTGTTGCGAGACGGTTTATTGGTCAACACGGCGAGGCGGATGCCGGCGTCATGCAACAATCCGAGCGATTCGCGGACACCGGGGTACAGCGTCGTGTAGTCGAGCATATGGGCGTGATAGTGCTCGAGGAAGTAGGCGAGCGCGGTTTCGATGTTGTCGTCGGAGGCATGTTGGCCAAGGGCCCGCTGTATGAGTACCGGGGCGCCGTTGCCGACGAAGGATTCAATGGTCCGGTGGTCGAGTGTGGCGAGGCCCATGTGACCGAGCGTAGCGTTGACGGATTCGGCAAGATCGCGTTTGGAATCGATGAGCGTTCCATCGAGGTCGAAAACGGCTAGGTCGATCGCCGGAAAAGGCGACATCGCGCTCAAAACGCTTCCTTGGGGAGAGACTTCAAGCGCTCTGCGACGCTCTTCTTCCAGATTTCCAGGACCTTGGCGTAGCTTTGACTCACCCCGTCGCGCAGCTCGCGGGGAGCAATCCAGGAGAGGATGCGTGCGCCGTCGACCATGTACGGCGCAATGCGCGAGTGAACGACCGATTCGGGCGGCGGGTTGCGCGAGAAGCCCATCAGCGCCATGACGAACACAGAGCCGATCACGAAACCGCGAGCGAGCCCGATGCCGCCGCCGAGCAGACGGTCGAGCCAGTTCAGCCCAACAGTTTTGTAAAACCTCACGAGCGCCCAACCGACCAACGCTCCGGCGATCCCGATGAGCGCGTACACCGTGACGAAGCCGAGGAAATTGGCGACCGTGCGGTGGCTCACATAGTCCAGAAAGATGGCGCCGACCGAGCCGTAGAGCCAGCAGGAAAGAAGGAGTCCGAACACGAAGGCCGTAAGGCCGATGACAGTTCGGGTGAATCCGCGCGAGAGCCCGGCCGCGATAGATCCAATCAGGATGAGGCCGAGAACAATGTCGAGCCAGTTCATAGAGCGTGCCCGGTGAGAATGCGATAGGCCTCGCGGTATTTGCCGCTGGTGCTGGAGGCGACCTCGGGAGGCAGTCCAGGCGCGGGCGGCTGCTTGTTCCAGCGGATGCTCTCGAGATAGTCGCGCACGTACTGTTTGTCGAACGAGGGCTGGGCATGGCCGGGATCGTAGCGATCGGCCGGCCAGAAACGGGAACTATCGGGCGTGAGCACTTCGTCGCCGAGGGTGAGGATTCCGTCGACAAAGCCGAATTCGAATTTCGTGTCGGCGAGGATGATGCCACGGGTACGGGCGTAGCCGGAAGCCTTGGAGTAGATGGCGAGCGTAAGCGAGCGCAGGCGTTCTGCGGTTTCCACACCAACACGCTGGACGACGTCCTCAAAACTGATGTTTTCGTCGTGGCCAGTGGAGGCTTTCGAAGCGGGCGTGTAAAGGGGCTCGGGCAACTGATCGCTTTCGCGGAGGCCAGCCTGGAGCGGAATGCCGCAGATGGCCCCGGTGGCGCGGTAGTCTTTCCAACCGGAGCCCGAGATGTAGCCGCGGGCGACGCATTCCACGTCGATCATCTGGGCGCGGCGGACGAGCATCGAACGGCCCGCGAGCTGATCGCGATAGGCGCGCAGGGGTTCCGGATAGAGATCGACGTCGGCAGTGAGGAAGTGCGTCGGAACCAGGTCCTTGAGAAAGTCGAACCAGAAGATCGAAAGCTGCGTGAGCACCCGGCCTTTGTCTTCGATGCCGGTGGCAAGTATGTAGTCGAAGGCGGAGATGCGGTCGGAGGCGACGATTAGAAGGTCGCGGCCGACGGAGTAGACATCGCGGACTTTGCCGCGCGAGACGAGCTCGTAACCGGGGAGACGGGATTCCAGCAGGACTTGGTTCATAGTCGGATTTGGACGGCGCGCCGGTTGATCTCTTCGCCGATGGATTGAAGCTGAGCGGCGGGAACACTGCGTTGCGCGGACTCGAAGAATTCATTTTCCTCTAATCGGATGTGGCGGCGCAGCAATTCGAGGAACGCATCGAGGGTGGAGCGATCGGGCGCGGAGCGTAGCGTGGCCACGAAGGACTCCAATTCCCTGTGTTCGGCAATGAGTTGCTCCGCCAGCGGCCCAGGGTGCGCCGGAAAGAGGATTTCCTCTTCGAGCTGAAAGTGATTGGCCAGTTCCCCGTCAAAGCGCTCGACCGCGCGGCCGCACCAGAGGACGAGGTTTTCAGGCGACGCATCCTCGGCCAAGCTGCGCGAGGCCATGACGCACAGCGCGAGACCGTTGTGATGCTGTTGCGAGAGAGGAATAAGAGCGGAGTGGCGCTGCAAACTCTACTGTTAACATAGATGCCGATGGATTGGAACGACGCAAGCGAAGATCTCCTGCAGCAGATTATGCTGTCGACGCCCCTGCCGGTGAGGCAGCAGATGGAAGGCACCTTTCGATCGGAGGCCGAAGCGCTTGCCGAGAACGAAGGCAAGTCGCGCGTGAATACCAACACGGTGGTAGAGGCGTGGATAAAAGTGACACCCGAGGCGCTGCGTAGCGAGATTCCGCGGCAGATGGAACGCATGGGATTAGATCCGTACGAGTACGCGCATCTGTTGGAGCTATGAGAGCGCTTCTGATGCTCGCCGCGCTCGCGTGGCCGGGGAGCGCCGATGAAATTTTCCGCTACAAGGCCGAGTGGCGGCTGATGCAGGCCGGGAACATCGTGTTGGCGTACACGGCAATGGGTGCGCACCTAACGATGGAAACCGTGGGGTTGACGGCATCTCTCTATCGGGTGAACGACGATTATCGCGTGCAGTTTCGCGCCGCGAGCCACTGTTCGGAATCGTTCCTCTTCCAGATCGAAGAGGGCAAGAAGCGGAACGAGGCGCGCGCCACTTTCCCTGCAAAAGCGGGCAAGAGTTCCTATGTGGAAGTCGATACATTGAGCAACGAGACGTTGCGCACGGCGGAGCTCGACGTGCCTGCCTGTGTGCACGATGTGATCAGCGCACTGGCGGAGCTGCGGTCAAACGGGCATTCGAAGGGCGCGGAATTTACCATGCCGGTGAGCGATGGCCGGAAGTTCGCCCAGGTGAAAGTGCGGGAGCGCGGCAAGGAACGCGTGAAGACGGAAGCCGGCGAATTCAACACGGTAAAATACGAGGCCGATCTGATGAATGGTGTGATCTACCGCCGTTGGGGACGGATGTATTTTTGGTTGACCGACGATGCGCGGCGGGTGCCGGTACGGATCAGGATGCAGATGTCGTTTTTCTTCGGCACGGTTACGATTGACCTGGTAAAGGAGGAGCGGTCATGAGACGGATGTGGATGGTGGTGTTTTGCCTGATGGTGGGCGCGGCCGGTGCGCCCGCGCAGGAGAATGCGCTCCTGTCGACGGCCCAATATAACGAGCTGTACACGCGCACGCTGCAGCTGATGGACTCGACGATGTCGGCGGTTCCCGGGCTGGCGCGGGCGGCGTTGCCGGTGATGGAGAACGCGAGGCAGGCGGTGGCGAACTTGAAGATCGCGCCGTCGCAGCCGTACTCGCCGATGCATCTGGAGATTGTGCGCAACGTGCGCGCCTACCTGGCGCTTGCCGATGCTCTACCGAAACCCTTTCCCTTCCCCGGCGAGGCGAAGCGGCAGTTCGCCGAATTGCGCGAATCCGTGGATCGCGCCGATGCGAGCTTTGTGGCCATGCTCGAAGCGAAAGAGGCGCAGCTTCGTTCGGCCGACCGTGACAACTTGAAGCGCTATGCCGACGCCAACACCCGAGTTCCGCCACCCGTGGCGGGCAAGCCCCGGGTGGTGTTTCTGGGCGACTCGATTACGGACGGCTGGCGGCTCAACGAGTATTTTCCCGATAAGGAATACATCAACCGCGGCATCAGCGGGCAGATTACTTCGCAAATGCTGGGCCGCATGAAGGCGGACGTGATCGCTTTACGGCCGGAAGTGGTCGTACTGCTCGGCGGCACCAATGACCTGGCACGCGGCACCTCTGTTGACGCGATCACGGGAAACATGGAGATGATTGCCGATTTGTGTGCCTACAACAAGATCAAACTGATTATTGCGAGCGTACTGCCGGTGAGCGACTACCATATGCACGTGAATCCGGCGTTTGAGATGAGCAGACGGCGCCCGCCGCAGCAGATCGAGGCGATCAACGTTTGGGCTAAAGAGTTCGCCGACCGCAAGAATATTGGATACCTGGACTACGCCACGCCGATGAAAGACGAGCGAGGCATGTTGAAGGCGGATCTGGCCGACGATGGACTGCATCCGAATGCGGCCGGCTACAGGATCATGGCGCCGCTTGTTCAGGCGGCAATCGATCAAGTGGTCAAGCCGTCGGCCCCAGCGGCGAAGAAAAAGAAGAAGCTGCCTTTCTAGGGGGCTCCCGGCTAACCAGACGGATGAAACCGTAATGGTGGCATCTACGACAATAGATATATGAAGTTGTTGCGCATTTTGGTGCTGATGGCCGCGGTAGCGGTGTCGGCCTTCGCCCAGCGAATGACCGTGGCTCAGTTGAACTCCTTCATCGAATCGTCCGGGCAGCTCAAGCACGACGATAGGAAGGTAGCGGGCTACCTCAAGAACGTGAAGCTCACCGAGAGCATGAGCGAAGACGACTTGACGGCCATGCTGAGCTATGGCGTGGGGCAGAAGACGGCCGAGGCGCTACGGGATATTTTTGAGGCGTCGAAACAGCTCAAGCCGCCGCCTCCTCCGCCTCCGAAGCCGATTCTCAAACTGCCCGATCCACCGTCGGTTGAAGAGCAGCGGAAACTCATTGAGGAGTTGCGGGACTACGCGATTAATTACACGAAGCGGCTGCCGGACTTCATTTGCACGCAAGTGATCCGGCGCTATTACGATCCGACCGGACTCGAATTCTGGCGGCGGCAGGATGTGATCACGGTGCGGTTGTCCTACTTTGAGCAGAAGGAAGACTACAAGATCATGCTCATGAACGGGGCGCCGACCGAAGTGGGGATCGACCGCGTGGATGGCGCTATTTCGACGGGTGAGTTCGGGTCGATGTTGCTGGGTGTATTTGAACCCTCATCGGAGACGGAATTCCATTGGGCGCGATGGGCCACGCTGGGCGGGCGGCGGATGCACGTGATCGACTACCGTGTGCGGCAGTCCCGGTCGAAGTGGACCGTCAGTTATCAGCGTTCGCAACAGATCACACCGGGCTATCATGGGCTGATCTATGTCGATCGCGACTCGCGGATGATTGCGCGGTTAACGTTGGAAGCCGAAGACATTCCGCCGTCGTTTCCGGTGCAGCAGGCGGGCACGACGCTCGACTATGATTTTGTGAATATCGGTGGAGCGCAGTATATGCTGCCGTTGAAGTACACCGTGAAGATGCGCGAATCGAAGTACCTGGCGAAGAACGAAACCGAGTTCCGCATGTACCGTAAGTTTGGCGCCGATACGGCAATTACATTCGACATTCCGGAAGCGTTACCCGAGGAGGGGCGGAAAGAAGAGCCGCCGAAGCCGCAGTAGATGAAACAGACCCTTTCGATTGGCCTGCTGGCGGCCGTGTGCGTAAACGCGCAGGGGCTTGTGGCCCCTATGACGCCGCAACAGATCACGCAAGCGGCGAAGATTCTGCAGCAGTTTGAGGCCAGTCCGAAAGGACCGTATTTTCAGATCCGTTGGTTCTGCAAGGACGGGACGGTGTATCCGCCCGCGGGCGTGCCGTGCAGGGAGCATGGCGGCGGCGTGCAGCACGCGGACCTGACGGCACAGGCGAAGCAGTTGGCGGCGTGGGGCATCGATCTCGGTACGGTGCTGGTGGCGCTGCCGTTTGACGAAGCCTTCGATCCTGGGCGCGACCACTGGCGGTTGAAGGAACTCATTCTCGAAGCCTATCTGGCGGATGTGAAGCGGGGCTGGATTTATGCGAAGGCGGTGAACTACCGCGGCGCGCGGCAAATCGAGGATGAAGAGAAGGCGGGACGGGCGCTGCTGACGCGGCTGCTGAGCGATCCGTCGTGGACGAAGAAGAACTATTTTGTGGCCTCGCAACTGGTGTCGACTTTACCGCACGGGTTCGCCGACAGCCGTGTAAAGCGAATTCGCAATCTGGCGACCGCGCTGGCGGACCTGGATTCAAAGTTTCAGCCGGTGCGTGCGAAGATCCACTCGATTCCCGGACCGGACGATGTGGGCCGCGTTGAGGAATATGTGAAAAACGGCACGGCCCCCGAGGCGTCGAAGGCCCTCCTCGACGAGCTCCTTACCAAACTGCGCGAACAATATACGGGCCGCGATTCAGTGCAGGCGATTCCCAAGCTGCCGCCGGAGTTTCGAGACCGGGCGCGCACGCTCGGCGAAACGCGAGGAACGGATGAATGGCTGAAGGAAGCGGCGGCGATCAGCCTCGACGTGCGGAAGTATGTGGAGCAATCGAAGAGCGGCGCGGCGAATCTGACGCTGCTCGATTGGAACGAGGCGATTCTGGACCACGCGTTCGCGATGACGAAACCGCAGGCGTCTACTCGCCGGGATCTGCTGGGGCTGCAACGGCAGTGGTTCGCGATGGCCACCGGCGCCGGATTGCTTTCCATGCGGCAATACGATGCTCTGCATGCGGAACTGGGCGAAGCGGTGTCGCGAACGGAGTGGGATCCGGAGGCTTGGCGGCGCATGGTGTTGTACGTGGCGCGGGCGGCGGAGTGGTCGCGGGCAACGGTGGCGCGGGATTTTGGACCGGTGGGACGGCATTGGGGCGCGGTGGAGCCGGTGGCGGTGACGATCGTGGATCACCTGCTGCGGAGTTCGGTGGCGCTGCCGATGACAGCGTCGCTCGATACGCTGGTGCGCGATGGAAACCGGGCGGCGGGCATTGTTCACACGGTGTTTGGAAAGGGTGTGGCGGCGGGTGTGGCGGGGTTGAACCCGGGCGTGGCGGTGGGCAAGCTGCGCATCATTCGCGATCCCGTGGAGGCGGCCGGCAATCTCGACCCGAAAGGCGTGTATGTGCTGCCGGAGACGGTGTCGGATTTGAAACCGGTGGCGGGCATACTGACGCTCGACAGTGGTAACGCCCTGTCGCACACGCAGATTCTGGCGGCGAACCTGGGGATACCAAACGCAACCGTGCCATCGTCGCTGTTGGACGAGTTGGAAAAACACAATGAGCGGGAAGTGTTTTATGCAGTGACGCCGCGCAACGTAGTGGTCCTGAGGGAGACGGCGTCGCTGAACGCGGACGAGCGGAAATTGTGGGTGGACCAGCCGGCCACGGCGCAGCGGGCACGGATTCAATTGGATACGTCGCGGCTTAATCTGGAGAGCCGGAAGCTGATCTTACTTTCGTCACTGAGGGCCAGCGATTCTGGCGCGCTGGCGGGCCCGAAGGCGGCGAACCTGGGTGAACTGGCGAGTTACTTCCCCAAAGAAGTGGCGCCGGGGCTGGTAATTCCATTCGGGATCTACTACGCGCATTTCGACCGTGTCTTGGATGGTGGCGGGAAGACGTTCCGCGCTCAGATCGAAGAGACTTTTGCCGAGGTCGAGCGGATGCGGGACCAGGGCGCGCCGGCCGAGGCAATCAATAAATTCATGCAGCCGAAGCTGGCAGCGTGGCGGAAGACACTACAAACGATGCCCCTGCTGCCGGATTTCGAGGCGGAACTGACGACGGGGCTTGAGCGGTTGCTGGGACCGGACAAGAGCTATGGCGCCTTTGTGCGGAGCGATACGAACGCGGAGGACCTGCCTGAGTTCACGGGCGCGGGCTTGAACAAAACCATTCCCAATGTCGTGGGCGTACAGAACATTCTGGCGGCGGTGCGCGAAGTATGGGCTTCGCCGTATTCGGACCGCGCGTTTGAGTGGCGGAACCGGGCGTTGAAGGGAAGCGAGCGGGTGTATCCGTCGGTGATCGTGATGCGGTCGGTGCCATCAGATAAGAGCGGAGTGATCGCCACAGTGAATCTGGAAACGGGCGCGCGCGATGAGACGACGGTCAACGTAAGCGAAGGCACGAGCGCAGTGGTGGATGGGGGCGTCGCTGAGAGTCTCCTGTTAATGCCTGGAGACAAAGTGAAGCTGTTACAGCAGGCACGGGTCACTTACCGGCGCGTTGTGCTGCCGACCGGCGGATTCGCGAACCTGCCTCCCATCAAAGACGACTACCTGCTGACCGCCGATGAGATTGTGCAACTGCGTGCGATGGTAGCCGATGTGCAGCGTAAGTACCCAGCCGTGAAGGGCGCGCTAGCCGGCGAATTGCCGTGGGACATCGAGTTCGGATTCGAAAAGGGAGCACTGCGGTTGTTTCAGATCCGGCCGCTGGTGCGGTATCAGGAGGTGGCGGTGCTGCAGCAATTGACGAAACTTGAGGGCCGGAAGACGGCGGGCATGGTGAAGGTGGATGCGGCGGTGATGCAGTGAGGCTGGCGCTGGCGTTGTTGCTGGCGGCCTTAAGCGTGTACGGCTACCCGCTGGACGGCTTCGAACGCACGGGCATTCGGCGGCTGAAGGGCTACGCGCTGTCAAACGAAGGCAAGATCAAGCAGACGATCAAGCTGCCGCCGGGCGGGCTGGCGAAGTTGGCCGATGTAAAGCTGAACCTTAAAGGCGTGAACGACAGCTATGACATTACGCCGCAGACGCCGAAAGATCCGGAGTTACAGGCGGGGCTGGAGAGGATCTTTGCGGGCCGCGATACAAGTTACAACATTGCGATGCTCGACATCACGGATCCGATGAAGCCGCGGTATGCAGCTCTGCGGGCCGATGAGAAGTACATTCCGGGAAGCGTCGCCAAGTTATTCGTGTCGTCGGGCGTGTTTGGCGAGTTGAAGCGGATATTTCCGAACGATACGGCGGCACGGGAGAAGCTGCTGCGGGAAACCGTAGTTACGGCGGAGGCGGTGGTGTACCGCGACGGCAAGACGGTGCCGTTTTATAACGACGGGCAGGCGGCGATTCTGAACCGGCGTTTAGAGATTGGCGACAAGTTCAGCCTGTACGAGTGGATGGACCACATGCTCAGCCAGAGCTCGAACGCAGCCGCATCACAGGTTTGGAAAGAGTCCATATTGATGCGTGAATATGGCGCCACCTATCCACAGATGCGGGTGGGCGATGGGCCGAAGAAAGCAGACACGTGGCTGGCGGCGGTGCCGGCCGGCGAGCGAATTGCGAAGTCGCTTGCGCCGCAGCAGGATGCGTTGACGGCGAGCGGGTTGGACACAAATAAGTTGCGCGTGGGCACGTTCTTTACCAGCGGCGGGGGCAAGCAATTTCCCGGGTCAGGGAGTTATGCGTCGCCGAATGAGTTACTGCGGCTGTTGGTAAAGGTGGAGCAGGGCAAGTTTGTGGATTCGTGGTCGAGCCTGGAGTTGAAGAGGCTGATCTACTTCTCCCGGCCGAGGTATCGCTATGCGTCGTCTCCGGCGTTGGCGAACGCTCGGGTGTACTTCAAGAGCGGCTCGCTGTTTGAGTGCGCGCCCGAGCCCGGTTTCAAGTGCCTGCAGTATCGCGGTAACAAGGTGAACCTGATGCACTCCGTTGCGATCGTAGAGTCGCAAGGCAAGGTGTACCTGGTGGCGTTGATGTCAAACGTGCTTCGGTTGAACAGTGCGACCGAGCATCAGACGATTGCGACATTTATTGAGCGGATGGTGCAGGGAAAATAACTCCGAAGCGTTGGCCGCAGATGAACGCAGATATTTGGCGGCACCGTAAAGAAGTTGTTTTTTGCGGTTGACGTCAACATTTTCGACTAAGTCTTCTGGTTTGATTTTTTGGGACGTTCGGTGGGTGTCAAGTTCGCCTGTAAAGCTGTAAAGTTTCGGGGCCAATGGCCACAGACTACGGCGCATGATGCTTCCGTAGGCACGATAGCTTGCGGCGGAGCGAGAGCGGGCCAACCGGGATGGGAATTTATTGATGGCGTGGGGAATTGAGAAGGGCGGTAGCCCGTGACTCGGCGGGCTGGAGCAATTGGCGGTTCTGTGCGGTGGGCTGTTTCGCGAATGGGATTGGCAGTATCATTGCGGGCGAGAGGAGCTTTTATGGCGGCCTTTTGCTCAAATTGCGGCGCTGAGGTTTCCGGGCGGTTCTGCATGAAGTGTGGACAGCCCGCACAGACAGAGCAACCGGCGCAACCGGCCATAACGCGACCGGTGGATACAGGCGGTATTGCGCCAATGAAACGCGGCGGCGGGCTGATGAAGCTGTTGCTGGTGGTGGGCGGAGTCGTGGTCTTGCTCGGCGTTCTGGCATTTGCTGGTGTGACGTACGGGCTGTACCGGGCCAAGAAGGCGGTGACCGGAATGATCGAGGGCGAGAACCGCGCGCCGGTGAGCGATACGGCGGCGTTTCGCGGGCGGGCGTGCGATCTGCTGACGGGGCCGGATGTGCAGGGGTTGCTGGGTGTGACGATCGAGCGGACCGCGGCGATTACGGAGAATGGCGAGAACGGATGCGCCTACTACACAACGGCTGAAGCATTCGCGGAATTGCAACAGAAAGCACTGGCGGAGGCACAGGTGGAGGCGGAGCGGGCGAAAAAGGAAGACGAGGCCAGTCCGCCGTCGAATTCGGACAATCCGTTAGAGCTGTTGAAGCACACCAAAGAGTTGGAGGGCGTGGTGAAGACGTTTGCGCTGTCGAAGGCGAGCGACGACGGGCGTGTGTTTTCGTTCACGGTGAATCCACGGTTCGGGCGGAGCAACTGGACGGCCCTCCGGTTGAGCATGGCAGTCGTGCCGGGGTTCGACGAATTGCGCGGCATTGGGGACCGGGCGATGGTGGGCAGCTTCGGGCACGCATTGTATGTACTGAAGGGCGACAACATGGTGTCGCTGAATTTGATGTATGTGCCGGAATCGCGCGTGAAGGGGTCGGGACTGGGGAGCAGGATTGTGGCGGGGATGTAGCCTGCTCCCGTAACGTCGCAGCCGTGCGCGCCTCAACCCTGGCGAACGGGCTCGAAGCGGCCCGAGGGCGTGGGCGGTTGGATGGGACCACGGACGGGGATGATCATCGGCACGCGGTCGCGGTAGTTGCGATAGGTGTCGCCGTGGCTGACCATGAGGTCGCGCTCTTCCAGTTGAATGGCGATGAGGATATAGCTGGTGGTCATGACGGCGAAGAAAAGGTGCGCCGCGGTCATGACCGGCGTCATCCAGAAGGCGAGCAGCCAGCCGAAGTAGAGCGGGTGGCGGACGTAGCGATAGAAGAACGGCGTCTTGAACGGCAGGTGTGTGTACGGTTTGCCCATGAGGTAGAGCCAGACCTGGCGGAGACCGAAGAGATCAAAGTGGTTGATCAGGAAGGTGCTGACGAGCACGATCGTCCAACCCAGGGCGAAGCCGGCGTAGAGCAGTGTCATCAGGACCGGGTTATCGGTGGCCCAAACGATTCCGCCGAGCGGCTGCCAGAAGATGAACAGTGCGATGAGCGCGAGCGAGGACGCCAGAACGTAGGTGGCACGCTCGGCGGGCTCGGGAATATAGCGCGTGAGCATCTGTTTGAAGGGGCGGCGTGCCATGATGCTGTGCTGAAGAGCGAATGCGGCGAGTAGCGCGGCGTCGATCAGAAGCGCCTGGGCCAGGGACGTGCCCGCGGTGGAGTCGATCGATTTGGGGACGGCGAAGTTGCCCACGAAGCCGAGGGCATAGAGAAATGTGGCAAGGAACGCGGCATACGCGGCCGCTCCGTAAGTAAAGACAACGATCCTTTTGATCATGCGTACCCTCCTAGTGGTGACGATGGATCAGGAATCCGGCCGGTGACCTGAGCAGGTTGGATGGCCCTGCAATTAAACACGCGCCCGGAAGGTTCAAAAGGGATCAAAGCTAACCATGAGCGGGAGCAAATCGTCCTATCGCCATGTCGACACTGGTGCGGGATGTGAAGCGGGCGGTGCGGACCTTGGGGAAGAACAAGGGCTTCACGGTGATTGCCGTGTTTGCGTTTGGATTGGGAATTGGGGCGAATACGGCGATCTTCAGTGCCGTGAACGCGGTGCTGTTACGGCCGTTGTGGTACGCAGATTCCGAGCGCATCGTGATGATCGAGCATGCGGGGCCGTCGCCGATTGCACCGGCAACGTTTGTGGATTGGAAGGCGCAGGCACGGAGCTTGAGCGGGATGATTGCGGCGCAGGCGTGGGGCGGGAGTTTGCGAGGGGCGGGGCGGCCGGAGGCGTTGATCGGGATGCGCGTGAGCGGCGACACATTCACGTTCCTCGGCGTGCCGGCTTTGTTGGGGCGGACGTTCACCGGGGAGGAAGATGCCGTGGGCGGGCCGCCGGTGGTGGTGATTGCGCATTCGTTGTGGCAGCGGAGCTTTGGTGGGGCGGCGGACATCGTGGGGCGGAAGATCGAGATCGACGGCGCGCCGTACACGGTGGTAGGCGTGATGCCGGACGGGTTTCAGTTTGCTCCGGTGTGGGTGACGCGGGCGGAGGTTTGGCGGCCGTTGCAGGTGGCGGGCGTGGCGGCGGATCGCGACGGTCAAAGGCTGCGAGTGTTCGCGCGGTTGAAGCCGGGCGTGGATGTGGCACAGGCGCGGGCGGAGATGACGACGATCATGGCGAGGCTGGCGCAGCAGTATCCGGACACAAGCGCGCGGAAGGGTGTGTCGCTTGAACCGTTGCGGGATCGCGTGGTGGGGAGCGTACAGACGATGCTGCTGGTGTTGCTGGGTACGGTTGGGTTCGTTTTGTTGATCGCGTGCGCGAATGTGGCGAACCTGATGCTGGCGAGGGCGTCGGGGCAACGGCGGGAGATGGCGGTGCGGCGGGCGCTCGGTGCGACGCGTTGGCAGTTGGCGCGGCAGTCGATGACGGAGGGCGCGGTGCTGGCGGTATGCGGGGGCGCGTTGGGCGTGGCGCTGGCTTATGCCGGCGTGCGCGCGTTGCAGGCCGTGTTGCCGCCGGGGGCGATGCCGAGGCAACAGGAATTAGGCGTGGAGTGGGTGGCGCTGGCGTTCACGGCGGGATTGTCAGTGTTGACGGGCGTGGTTGCGGGCGTGTTCCCTGCCCTGCAGTTTGCGGGCGCGGATGTGAACGAAGCGCTGAAGGACGGCGGGCGTGGCGGAAGCGAGGGGCGAGAGGGTCACAAGATGCGCGGTGCGCTGGTGGCGGTGGAGACGGCGCTGGCGTTTGTGCTGCTGATTGGCGCGGGGCTGATGCTGCGAAGCGTGGGGGAGATGCTGACGCTCGATCCGGGGTTCGATGCGAAGGGGCTGTTGACGATGGAGGTGTCGGTGGCCGGAACGCGGCAGGCCGCCGCGGGGCTGCGGGCGAATTACTACCGGGAGGTGATGGAGCGGATTCGGGCGACGCCGGGCGTGGCGGC
>JBDTVQ010000042.1:0-26811 GCA_040007195.1 Acidobacteriota bacterium
CCCAAGAGCGCGTGGTACCGGAACTGATTCAAAATGAAATGACGGCCGAGAAGCTAGCGTCCGAATCCCTACGATTGTTGGAGAACCCCGCCGAGGCGATGCGGATACGCCAGAACCTGGCGAAGGTTTCGGCCAGTCTCGATACGGGCGAAGATCCGTTGGCGCTCGCGGCCAAATTGATCGCGCACCGTTTGGTGCCGGACAGCGCAAACTAAGGAATATGGGAATGCACGTGAGAGCGTATTCAGGAATCAGCCGGCGCCTGTGGGCGCTTGCCGCCGTCGCGGTGGCCACCTTCAGCGCCGCGGCGCAGGCGCAGGAACGCCGTCCACGCATCGACGTCCAGCACTACCGCGTCGAGGCCGACATCAATCCGCGCACGCAATCTCTCTCGGCCACCGTCGCCGTCAACTTCATTCCGCTCGACGACCGCATGTCGACCGCGATCTTCGAACTCCACAACGCCCTCACCGTCAGCCGCGTCGTCGACTCCACCGGCCGCGAGCTGCAACAGAGCCGCAACTCCTCCGACTTCACCGTCCGCGTCTCCTTCGCCGAACCGCTCACCAAAGGTAAAGCCGAGACCATCACCTTCACCTACGACGGCCGCCTCACCGGGCAGGAAGAGTCGCCGATTTACGGCATTCGTTTCGCCTCCATTCAAAACGACCACGCTTATCTGCTCTACCCCGCGCGATGGATTCCCACTAACGACTACACCGCCGATGCCTTTGCGGCGTTGTTGCGCATTTCCGTGCCCGAAGGCTTCAAGGTGGTCGCTCCCGGACTCGACTCAAAGGAATCGGCCGCGGGCCGCACCATCTATCAATTCGACTTCACACGTCCCTCATTTCCGGCAAGCCTCGCCGTGGTCACCGCCGATCCCGTCGTCGTCCCCGCCGGCGGCGCCACGCAGCGCGTCTACTTCCGTGGCGAATCCGCCGCCATGGCCCGCGTCTATGGCGAAGAGGCCGGCAAACAGATGGTCGAGCTCACCGCGCTGTTCGGCCTTCCTCCCAGCGCCGCGCTCACGCTGGTGGAAACCGATGCCAATACCCCCAACGGTTACGCCGCTCCCGGCATGATCTTCCTCTCCACCAAGGCCATCGGCAAAGAGGTCAATGCCCGCCTCATTGCCAATCAGGCCGCGCGCCAGTGGTGGGGCAACATGGTCTACCCGGTCACGCGCAATCACATCTGGATCATGCACTCCATGGCCCGCTACGCCGAGCTGCTCGAGATTGAACAAGCCTCCGGACCGGAAGCGGTATCCGCCGAAATGAAGGATGTCTACGTCGAAGCGCTCACCGTGAACGAGACGCCCATTTCGCAGTCCGCACGCCTGGAAGACTACTCGCCCGAATACTGGGCCGTCACCTCCGCCAAAGGCACCGCCGTGATTTCCATGCTGCGCTTCGCCATCGGTGACGAGGCGTTCAAGAAGCTGATCAAAGAGTTTCCCGCCAGTAATGCATGGAAGGCTGTCTCTACCACCGACCTCGAGAAGGCCGCCGAGCGAATCGGACAACGCGATCTCAAGGGCTTCTTCATTCAGTGGATCGAGTCCAACGGCGCGCCCGAGTTCAAGCTCGACTACACCGTCTTCCGCACCTCCAAGGGCTTCCGCATCATGGGCAAGGTCGCGCAGGATCTCGACACCTTCCGCATGCCCGTCGAATTGAAAATCGAGACCGAAGGCAATCCCGAATACAAAACCGTCGAAGTCGTCGGCCAGCAAAGCGAGTTCGTCGTCGAAACCTTCGGCCGTCCGAAAAAAGTCACCGCCGATCCCAACTCGCGCGTGCTGCGCTACTCCGATCCGATGCGTGTCGCCGTCGCCATCCGCCGCGGCGAGATGTTCGCCGAGATCAGCGAATTCGGCGACGCCCTGAAGGAATACCAGAAGGCGCTCGACACCAACAAGAACTCCTCGCTGGCCCACTACCGCGTAGCCGAGCTCTTCTTCCTCCAGCGCAACTACCAATCCGCGGCCAACGAGTTCCGCTCCGCCCTCGACGGCGATCTGGATCCCAAATGGATCGAGGTTTGGGGCCACATCAACCTCGGCCAGATCTTCGACATCACCGGCCAGCGCGAACGCGCCGTCAACGAATACAACCTCGCCATCCGCACCAAGGACAACACACAGGGCGCACAGGAAGTGGCCGCGAAGTATCTGAAGACGCCGTACGAACGCCCCGCCGCGACGTTCTAATCTGCAACCGGCCACCCGGCCGGTCAATTGCGCGCGCCCCCACCGCCGCCCAAGCGGATACCATATTCCTGATGCTCCGGCGCGAGTCGAAACTCCTCCTTGCCCTCGTCTGCCTCGTGGCCGGCCTCTGCGCCTGGGCCGCCGACTATCGCCCGCCCGCCGCTGATCGCCCCGCCGTCCGCCGCCCCGGTGCCGAAAGCGTGCTTCCCGGCGGACGCGTCATCACGCCGCTTGGCCAGCAATACCCCACCGGCCCCGGCCCCTTCGGCCTCGCGCTCAATCCCTCCGGCGACACGCTCGTCACCGCTGACGGCGGCCCCTCCCGCTACTCCCTCACCGTTCTGCAAAAGGACGGCGGCGGCTGGCGCACCTCCACGCTCAAGGCCGAAGGCAAACGTAAGGGCGACGCCGACGATGACGACGAAACCGACTGGCGCAGCGTCTTCCAGGGCCTCGCTTTTGCCAGCGACCGCGAGATCTACGCAAGCGAAGGCAACTCCGGCCGCGTCCGCCTCGTCGATGCCCGCTCCGGCTCGCTCAAGCAGCTGTATGAACTCAACACGGGCGAGTTCAAAAACTCCTACTCCGGTGATCTCGCGCTCGACAACCAACGCGGTCTCCTCTACGTCCTCGATCAAGCCAACTTTCGCCTCGTCGTCATCGACACAAAGAAGAAGCGCGTCGCCGCCAGCCTTCGCACCGGCCGCCTCCCCTTCGCCATCGCCCTCTCGCCCGACGCCCGCCGCGTCTACGTCACCCACGTCGGCATGTTCGAATACAAGGTCATTCCCGGCGCCGACCCCAAGCGCTCCAAGGAAACCGGCCTGCCCTTTCCCGCCTTCGGTTTCCCCTCGCAGGAAGCTCGCGACGGCGCGCGCCGTCCCACCGAAGCAGGCATGGTCGACGTGCCCGGCCTCGGCGATCCCAACGCCCGCGAGTCCAACTCCCTCGCCGTCGTCGACGTCGAAAATCCTGCCGCGCCGAAGGTGCTCGGTGTCGTCCGCACCGGCAAGCCGTTCGGCGGTGCCGTCGTGGGCGGCGCCAGTCCCTCCGGCGTCGTCGCCACGCAAGACCGCATTTTTGTTTCAAACGCAAACCAGGATTCTGTTTCCGTCATCAACGCCCTCACGCTCCGGCTCGAACGCGACATCGAGATCCGCGCGCCCGGCATGGAATCCCTGCGCGGCATACTCCCCATCGGCCTCCATTACGAGCCCACCAATCAGTGGATTCTCGCCGCCGAGGCAGGCATCAACGCGGTGGGCGTGATCGATGCCGGTTCGCTCGCCGTGATCGGCCACATCCCCGCGGCATGGTTCCCCACGCGCACCACCACCCGCGACGGCCGCCTCTTCGTCGCCAGCGCCAAAGGCCATGGCACCGGCCCCAACGCCTCGCGCCAGGGACCCGTCACCGGCAGCTTCCAAGGCGAACTCCGCCGTGGCGCTCTCTCCATCGCCCCGCTTCCCGGCCCCGACGAACTGCCCGCTCTCACACGCCGCGTATGGGCCAACAACGGCTTGCTTCCCGCCAAGCTTGAGCCCACTTCCATGCCCGCCGACCTCGATCACGTCGTCATCATCGTCAAAGAGAACCGCACCTTCGACGAGGTCCTCGGCGATATCGAAACCGCCGCCAACGGCCCCGTCGAATCTCTTCCCCCGCTCGCCCGCTTCGGCAAACGCGGCGTCATCGTGCAGCAGAAAGCCGAGCTTCGCCAGCGCCTCGGCCTGCGCTTCGTCAACATCACGCCCAATACGCACGCTCTCGCCCAGCGTTTCGCCTTCTCCGACAATTTCTACGCCGATTCGGAAGTCTCCGTCGACGGCCACCACTGGATCGTTGGCTCCTATCCCAACGCATGGACCGAGTCCACTCTCATGGCCGCCTATGGTGGTCAAAAGGATTTCCGCCTGCCGCCTCCCGGTAGTCCCGGCTCCGCTCCCGGCCGCCTCAGCTTCCCGCAATCGGCGTCATCGGTCCACCCCGAAGAGCAACTGGAAGCCGGCGCGCTCTGGCATCACCTGGAACGCTACAACATCCCCTTCCGCAACTACGGCGAAGGCTTCGAACTGGCCGGCATCGACGAAGGAAAAGGTCTGAAACCCACCGGCGCCCGCTTCCTCACAAACATGCCCATGCCCACGCCGCTGTACCGCAACTCCTCGCTCGAGTACCCCGGCTACAACATGAACATCCCCGATCAATTCCGCGCCAATCAGTTCATCAACGAGATCGATCGCGAATACATCCGCGGCGGCAAACCCCTTCCGCGCCTCATCTTCATTCACCTTCCGAACGACCACACCACCCGCCCCCGCCCCGAAGACGGCTACCCCTTCAACGCCTCCTACGTCGCCGACAACGACCATGCCCTCGGCCGCATCGTCCAATATCTTTCGCAAACGCCCTACTGGAAGCGCATGGCCATCCTCATCACCGAAGACGATGCCCAAGGCGGTGTCGATCACATCGACTCCCACCGCACGCTCTTCCTCGCCGCCAGCCCCTGGGCCAAGAAGAACTACTGCTCACACGCCAACGCCAGCTTCCCCGCGCTGCTCAAACTCGCCTTCCGCATCCTGCGCATCCCGCCCCTCAACCTCTACGATGCCGCCGCCGCCGATCTCAGCCACCTCTTCACCGACACCGCCGACGACACGCCGTACAGCCTCGAACCCTCAACCCTCGAAGTCTTCGACCCCGCCAAAGCCCGCGAACCCCTCGATCCTCAACCCTCCCCCCGCATGGATGACCCTCGCGTGCTGCGCGAACAGCACCGGAACCAGCAGCCGTAGATTCGCCGATCGGTACCGGTGTGAGGTAAGCTCACTCCTGTGCTGGTCGAGAAACTCACAGAAATTCGTAATACGCTTCGGACTGGTAGTCTTCCTAACGAAGCTTCGGTAAGCCAAGGCGTCGTACTACCCATATTGAACGCATTGGGCTGGAGCGTTTTCGATACTCAAAAAGTCTGCCCTGAATATTCTGTGGGAGGAAGACGAGTTGACTTTGCGCTGTGCGTACATCCCCGAAATCCTGCGGTATTTCTAGAAGTAAAACTCGACGGGAGGGAAGATGGTGGCGACAGGCAGCTATTCGAGTATGCCTTCCACAATGGCGTGCCGTTAGCGGTCCTTACAAACGGTCGAGAATGGCATTTCTATCTTCCATCCGGTCAGGGAGAATACCAGGATCGCTGCGCGTCTATAAGTTAGACCTCGTCGAACGTGAACCGAAGGATGGAGCGACGCGATTCCAGCGCTATCTGGAATTTGATCGAGTCCGAGATGGCTCCGCGCGACTGGCATTGGAGGAAGACTATCGGGATATACGACGGCTAGCCGAGATCCGTCGAAGCCTACCCGAAGCATGGAATCGGTTGGTTACAGACGAGGACGAACTACTTGTCGAGCTGTTAGCCGACAAGGCAGCGGACCTCTGTGGGTTCAAGCCTGACCCCGATCTGGTAGTCGCGTTCCTCAAAGCGAGTTTGCGAATGACGCACGCTCCCGTGGTTGCTGCTGAAGCAGTCGTGTCTCCCACTATCAGCACGACAATTCCAGTCCCGCCGAATACAAATCCTGCCAATCAACGACTCGGCTTTGTTGGAAAGAATGGCTTCATCGCTTGTAATTCAGCAAAAGCGGTGATGATTGGAGTCCTGCAATTCCTAGAGGAGTCCAGGCCAGGATTCTTGGAACAATTCGCCGCCTTACCTAGACACGGCCGCTTACGAAGATATGTGTCCAGGAATCGCAACGAACTCTATCCTAACCGTCCAGATCTCGTCGCCGAGTGCTCTGTGGAGGTTAAGCCGGGTTGGTGGTTGGGTACCAACTACAGTCGAGGTCACATCGGAAAGATCATCGAGCTGTCTTGCTCGGTCGCAGGACTCCCGAAAACTAGCTTGGGTGTAAATTTGGGCGATTGATCGGCCAACAGCCATAGCCGCCTACAACCCCAACAACGGCGCTACGCGGCCCAGCACCTCATCCCACGCTGCTGCCGACAAACTGCCAATTCGTTCCGCCCGCCGCGCCTTCCAGTCAACATTCCTGATCTGATCCGCGAGGATCGCTCCCGCGATTCCGCACGGCTCTTCCACAAGTACCTCGAATGGATAACCCTTCACGTGGCTCGTGATGGGGCAGACGAGAGCCAAGCCCGATCGCTGGTTGTAGGCGCGCGGGCTCAAAACGAGCGCCGGTCTCCGGCCCGCCTGCTCATGTCCCGCCTGCGGATCGAACGTGAGCCAAATCAAATCGCCGCGCCCCGGAACGAACGCAGCCACTACCAAACTTCCTTGCCTACCGGTGGGCCCCAATCGGTCTCGCCATGCCGGTTCTTCGGAGTAATCCCGTTCACCAGTTCTTCCAGAGAGTATTTCGGCTTCGCGCTTCGAAGCACGATACTGCCGTCCCCAGCTACGCCGAGCGACACGTGGTCACCCTCCGCCAATCCTGCTTCCCGCAAGATCGCTTGCGGAATCCGCACAGCGAGACTGTTTCCCCATTTAGCTACTTGAACATCGTTTGGCATTTGTATCTACATTGACTATACACCCTCTCGCGCCTGGGCCGCGAATGCCGCGCGGTTAGCGCTCTACAACCCCGAACATCTCGCCCCCGTGATCGCCGCCTGACCAAAAGCCCGCGTAGTGTCCCTTCCCATCGCTGGCCTTGTAGAACAGGATCCGCACCGTGAACGTCCCCATCCCCGGGATCGTCGCGTCGGTTAGCTGCATCACCGCCGTGTCCCCGGCCCACTCCATGCGCACCGGCACGGGCATCGTCAGCGGCCCCGATTTGCGGGGGATCTCCGCGTTAATCGTCCAGAACCCGCCCGCCAGCTTCGTCACGCTCGAAACTTTGTACGAATCGCTCCGCACCTCGTCGCGCCCGGTCACCGTAAACTTTCCCGTCAACCGCGCACCGGTCATCATCTGTTTGAATTCTTCCTCGCGCCTGGCCTGGACGTCTTCCTTCCTCGCGCACCCGCACAACGCCACGAACCCAATCCCAATCCACGCATTCCTTCGAGCATTCCATCGCATGGCTACAGCATACGGCCTGAGCGCCGTGCCCCGTTTGCTAAAATTGAGGCTTGCGCGCCATCGTCTACTGCTTTCTCTGCGTTGGCCTGCTCCTGGGTTGGACCGCGGCCACCGCCGCTCCCGCCAAGAAGCCGCGCGTGGTCTCTAAAAAAACCACCGCCAAGTCCACAGCCAAGAAACCCGCCGCCAAAACCACGGCGAAGAAGTCTTCGTCCACCAAATCCACCGCCAAATCTACGAAATCCGCGAAGTCTACGAAGTCCTCGAAATCCGCGAAGTCCACGAAACGCCCGGTCCGCCGCCGCTCCACAACCGCGCGTAACCGCGTTCGCCGACCCGCCGGCCAAGCCCGCCCAGCCCCTGAGCGCCTTGCCGAAATCCAGCGCGCCCTCAAACAGCGCGGCTATTACGACGGCGAGCCCGACGGAAAATGGGACGATTCCTCAACCACAGCTCTCAAGAAATTCCAGGGCGACCAAAACCTGAAGCAGGACGGAAAAATCGGTTCTCTCAGCCTCATCGCCCTCGGCCTCGGCCCGAAACGCGGTGGCGTCCAACCTCAACCCGTCTCGTCCCCAGCGGCACCGCCTGACGTGCCGTTGCCTGACGACACACCTCCCATTCCCGTCCCAAACGATAAGGCTCCCAAATGATTGTCGGCGTTCCCACGGAAGTGAAGGACCACGAGTCCCGCGTTGGTCTGGTGCCCAGCGGCGTCACGGCGCTCGTCGAAGCCGGCCACACCATCCTCGTGCAGTCCGGTGCCGGCGTCGGTTCCTCCATTCCCGATGCGGCCTATCGCGCGGCCGGTGCCTCCATCGCGCCTGACGCGGCCAGCGTCTGGAAAACCTCCGACATGGTCGTGAAAGTGAAGGAGCCGCAGCCCTCCGAGTACGCTTTCCTGCGCCCCAATCTCACGCTGTTCACCTATCTGCACCTCGCGCCGCTGCCCGACCTCACGGCCAAGCTCGTCGACGCCAAGGTGAACTCGGTCGCCTATGAAACCATCCGTGAACGCGACGGCTCCCTGCCGCTGCTCATCCCCATGAGCGAGGTCGCCGGGCGCATGTCCGTGCAGGTCGGCGCGCAGTACCTGGAGAAACCCAACGGCGGCCGCGGCATCCTGCTCGGCGGCGTGCCCGGTGTCGCGCCCGCAAACGTCGTCATCCTCGGCGGCGGCATCGTCGGCCTCAACGCCGCGAAAGTCGCCTTCGGCATGGGCGCCCACGTGACCATCATTGACCGCAATCTGAACCGCCTCCGCGAACTCGACGACATCTTCAACTCGAACATCGTTACCCTCGCCTCCAATACCTGGACCATCCACGAAGCCATCAAGCACGCCGACCTCGTCATCGGTGGCGTCCTCATTCCCGGCGCATCCGCCCCGCGCCTCATCCGCAAAGATTGGCTCCGTGAAATGCGCGCCGGCTCCGTGCTCGTCGACGTCGCCATCGATCAGGGCGGCTGCTTCGAAACCTCGCGCCCCACTACGCACACTGACCCCGTCTACTTCGTCGACGACGTGCTCCATTACTGCGTCTCCAACATGCCCGCCGCCGTGCCGCACACTTCCACGCTCGCCCTCACCAACGCCACGTTCCCCTACGTGCATTCGCTCGCCAGGAAGGGCCTCATTCGCGCCTGCCAGGACAGCCCGGCCATCTACGAAGGCGTGAACACCTACCAGGGCCACATCACCTACGGCGCTGTCGCTGAAAGCCAGGGCCTCGAACACAGCGAACTGAAGACGCTGCTCTAACCCTCGCCTACAACGTCCGCAAAAACGCGATCAAAGCCCGCCGCTCGCCCGTGCTCAACTTCAACCCGAACTCGTGCCCCTTCACGCGCGCCAGCCGCGCCGGATCGAACCACTCCTCAAGCGAACCCACCGCGCCCCCGTGCTCCAATCGCCCGCGATACCAAAGCCCCTTCAACGACGGCACCTTGTAATAACCCGTCGCCTTGCGCGACGCCAGCGCATAGCGCGGATCCGTTCCCACCCGCCGCTCCATCACGTGGAACCGCGCCCGGTCCTCCGCGCTCGGATCGAACCCATCCGCCGCCACCAGCATGTTGTTCGTGTAGAGCGGAGCCGTGTGGCACCCGCCGCATCCGGCGCGCTCAAACACCTTCGCGCCCGCCTCCGACACCGCATCTACTTTGTTCGGATTCGGCGGCGGCTGCAGCGAATAGACGTACTGCGCCAGCGCGTATAGCTGCGCGTCGCTGTATCGCGTACCCGGCTTGCCCATAGGCGGCGCGCCCGCATAGCTCGCCAGCGTTACCGTGTCCTGCACCAGGCTCACGTACCGCATCAGGTCGCCCACTTCGTTCTGCCGCACAATCCCCGTATGATCGAGAAACCTGCGATCCTGCACGCCGATCAGATCCGGAATCTGCGGCGCCAGCACAACGCTCGTATGGCTGCGCGCCGTCACGCCCGCCGGAATCGCCTCGCCCGAAGCCACGAACTGCTCCACCGTCCACGACTGCATCACCCGGTTTGGATCGTTCGCCACCCACGGCGCTTCAAACTGCCGCGCAAATCCGCGCATCCGTTTCAGCGTTTCCTCCGCACCCGCCATCGCCGCCATGCGCTGGATCAACCGCGCGCCCTGCAGGTCGTTCGGATTGTTCCCCTGCGCCCCCGGAACCACCGTCCCATCCGCCATCACGCGCGTGTGGCACGTGTTGCAGCCCATCGAACCCAACTCGACCTTCCCCTTCTGCCGCACCACCCACCGCGCAAACGGAATCGTCCCGTCTTTCGCAACCGGCATCCCCGTCGATGCAAAGAACGCCGCATCCCGCACATCGTCCGCCCCAAAAAACACCGGACCAAACGACAACGGATTCTGAAACACCAGCTCGCCCGCCCGCACCCAATCGGCATCGCTCTGCAGCTTCGAAGCGTCGAAGACAACCTCCGGCTCCCGCTCCGCCAGCCACTTCTGATACCCCTGCGGCTCACGCGCCGGATGATACACCGGATAGCTGCGATAAATCTTCCGCTCCGGCATCGCATAGTAAGCCGCCTCGCTCACATGCACCGTCGCCGCCTTCACGTTCGCCAGCGGCACTTCCAGCTTCGCCACCGCCGCATCGTTCCAAGTCCGCGGAATCTCCGCCGCAATCGCCCCCGAAGCCAACAACAGCAGTAGCGCAAGCATCATGGTTCCCCTCCATGATCGCGCACAGCGCTACGATCAAGCGATGGCAAGCCGCGCGGCCAGAATGACGGTGGACGAATTCTTCGCGTCACCCGAAGACGAGCAGTTTGGCCGCGAGCTCCTCGACGGCGAACTTGTCCCAATGGCCGACCCTGACGCGCCCATTCCGGAACTGTCGCTCGAAGGCTGCGAGTGGCTTTCGTCAGCCGATTTGAACGGGCTCCCCACCACCCCGCCGGAGATCGCCATCGAAATCGTCACGACGCAATACGCGGTCCACATCGCGCAACTAACCGAAATCTATCTCCAGGCCGGCGTCAAATCTGTCTGGATCGTCTACCCTGATCTTCAATTGATCGACATCTACCACCCAGACGGCCAAGGCCGCAGGCTCCATACCGCCGCCATCCTCACAGACCCGGATTAGCGGAACGGCCGGTCGAACCGCTGCACCCAATCGTCATCCATCGCCCCCATGTGCGCCGCGATCTTCCCATCCATCTCCGCCATCAACGCCTTGTGCCCACGGTCCTCCGCCAGATTCTTCAGCTCAAACGGATCCTTCTCCAGGTCATACAACACCCACGGCTTCTCCTCGTGCCGCGCATACTTCCACTTCTTCCCGCGAATCCCCCGCCACGGCCCATGTTCGTCCATCTCCGTCGCCGTGTAGATCATCATGTGCGCCTCGTCCGGCGCCTTGTCCGAAGTGCCCGTCAAATACCCCGACAAATCCGTCCCCGGCATCGTCGGCAACTGCTTCACACCGCACAATCCCAACAGCGTCGGCACCACGTCGATGTGCGACAGCAGCGCATCGCTCCGCCGCCCGGCCTTGATCTTTCCGGGCAACCGGAAAATGCTCGGCACCACCGCCGACTCCTCCCACGGCTTCCGCTTCAGGAACGTCTGCTGGCTGCCCAGCATGTCGCCGTGATCGCTCATGAAATAAACGACCGTATTGTCCGATAATCCCATCGACTCCAACTTGCCCAGCAGCCGCCCGATCTCATCGTCCAGGCACGTGATCGCCGAATAGTAACCGGCGATGTCCTTCGCCTGCCCCCCGCGCTTGGCCCCGTCCTTCCAGTTCGGACGCAGCTTGATCTTCGCCGGATCGTACATCCCCTCATAGCCCTTCGGCACGATATAGGGATCATGTGGAGGCCCGTACCAAACGTTCAAATAGAACGGCTGCTGCTTCTCCTTGGCCTTGCCCAGAAATTCAATCGCCAGGTCCGTCCACGTGAACACCTCGTAGCCCGGTATCGGAATCGGCTTCGAGTCGTCGCGGAAGTACCAGGTCTTCAGGTAGTTGTGATTGCAAATATTCGCCGCCCAAAAATCGAAGCCCTGCCGCCAATCGCCCGGCGGCACAAACCCCGGCTCGCGCAGCCCGCCATGCAAATGCCACTTCCCGATGAAGCCCGTGAAATACCCCGCCCGCTGCAGCAGTTCCGCGATCGTCACCTCGCCCACCGCCAGCGGCACGTCGTTCACCGCCATCTTCACTTGGTGCGGATAGCGCCCCGTCAGCAGGCACGCCCGCGCCGGCGTACACACCGGACAATTCGCCACGGCATTGGTGAACTGCGTCCCCTCCCGCGCCAACCGGTCCAGCACCGGCGTCCGCACCTGCTCGTTGCCCATCGATCCCAAATCCTGGCCCCGCCATTGATCGGGCATCAACACCAAAATATTGGGTCGCGACCCTTCCGCTCCAACCGCGGGCAACGCCGCCGCGCCCATCGCCATCGCTTTCCCCATCGCGCCCATCGCCGGGCCCATCGCACCAAGAAATTCTCGCCGTTGCATGTGAGCGACTTTATCATGCAGACTGATGGGGCTATGCCGCGCATCCTCATGGTCTCCAGCGAAGCAGTTCCTTTTGCCAAGTCCGGAGGCCTCGGTGATGTGCTCGGCGCCCTTCCGCAAGCCCTGCGCGCACGGGGTGAAGAGGTCGCCGTCATCCTCCCGCGCTATCGCTCCATTCCCCTCGAAGACGCCGCGCGCGTCGCCACCAGCGTCTCCCTCCATCCCGGTTGGATGGTCTTCAAGGCCGACCTCTGGGTGAAGCAGTTAAAAGGCGTACCCTACTACTTCGTCGACTGCCCTCCGCTCTACGACCGCGACGGCCTCTACGGCAGCTACGGCGTCGACTTCGGCGATAACCACATCCGCTTCAGCCTTCTCTCCCACGCCGCCATCGCCCTTGCCCGCCAGGTCTTCCAACCGCAGATCATCAACATTCACGACTGGCAGGCCGCCCTCGTCGCGCCCTACTTCCGCCACTACTACGCCCACGACCCCACCTTCTTCGGCGTCAAGCTCGTCGCCACCATTCACAACCTCGGCTACCAGGGCCGCTTCGGTGCGAACCTGCTTCCCGACATCGGCCTCGCACCCGAGCACATGCGGCCTGACCTCATGGAGTTCTACGGCGACATCAATCTCCTCAAGGGCGCCATCGTCTACTCCGACTGGATCACCACCGTCAGCCCCACCTACGCCCGCGAAATTCAAACGCCGCAATTCGGCGAAGGTCTCGAAGGCTTGCTCAGCGCCCGCTCAAACTCACTCAGCGGCATCCTTAACGGCGTCGACTACGCCGAGTGGAATCCCGAAACCGACCGCTATCTTGCCCAGCGCTACTCCGCCGATACGCTCGAAGGCAAGCGCGCCTGCAAACTCGACATCCTCCGCGAATACGGACTCCCCACCACCGATCCCAAGCGCCCGCTGATCGGCATCGTCTCCCGCTTCGCTAAACAAAAGGGCTTCGACCTCATCGCGCAAGTCGCCGAACCGCTCGTGGCCACCGGCGCGCAATTCGTCGTCCTCGGCACCGGTGAACGCGAGTACGAAGACCTCTTCCGCGGGCTCGCCGCCGCTCACCCCGAACAATTCGCTGTCCGAGTCGAGTACTCCAATGCCCTCGCCCACAAAATCGAAGCCGGAGCCGATTTCTTCCTCATGCCCAGCCGCTACGAACCCTGCGGCTTGAACCAGATCTACTCGCTTCGCTACGGCACGCTCCCCATCGTCCGCGCCACCGGCGGACTCGAAGATACCGTCGATGGCGAAACCGGCTTCAAGTTCTGGGGCTATACCGGAGCGGAGATGCTGGGCGCCATTCACGCCGCGCTCGACGTTTACACGAAACGCCCCGCGCTCTACCGCCAGATGCAGCGTGCTGCCATGGGCCGCGACTTCAGTTGGGATTCCAGCGCCGCCCAGTACAGCGAGCTCTTCGCAAGCCTACTCGCCTAACCGTCTTCCCAACCGGTCCCACCGTGCCCGCGTATACATGCTGTAGGCCGCGAACTGCCCCGTCTTCAACTCCTCCGGCTTCACCGCAAACGACCACACTACCCGCCGCGCCCGCGCCGCCAACTCCGCTTTCCTCGCCGCTTCCTCCTTTGGCGCCGCGGCGTCCGTCGGTTCCAGCAACACCAGATCGCCCGCCAGTATCCCCCGCGCCGGCACATCCTCCGGCATCAGATAGAGGTTGCCCGCCACGAACACAAAGAACCCAAGCACAGCCAAACTAAACGGAATCCACAGCACCAGGCCCGGCACCAGCGACGTCCGCCGCTTTTCCCCCGCTTCATCGCGAAACTGCTCGGCCATTCGCAGCGCGCGGAAACTGATGAACGGGAAATAAGCAATCATCATGCACTGAATCAGCCCGCTCAGCAGGTACGTCGACCAGTTCGGGCCGCGATTCACCAGCAGCATAATGATCGGCGACACCGCCACCAGCATCCCCGCCGCCGCCGCCGTCGCGTGTCCCAAGCGAATCCCCAGCGCCAACAGCAAAAACGCCACGCCCACCAGCAACGATTGCGGCGGAGCGCCGCCCAATAACGTCAACGCGCCAATGATCCCCAGCCCCCACACGCCTCGCCGCGAAATGCGTATGGCTTCTTCTTTCGTTTTAGGGTCGGGCCAGATCCAACTGCCCTGCGCTGGTGTCGTACTCAATTCCTTTCCATGATCGCACCTCGCTCTTACGCTCTTCCCCGCCCGCATGCCCCATTCCCTCTCTATTCGCCTTTCGCCTTCGATTCGATGTATACTCCTGTCAATCGCCTTAGAGGGTTCGCTCCGGCGTTCCCCTGAGATGGACACCTGGTGGAAAAGAGGATTGTCTATGCGAGTTGTGTCTTTACTGCTCTTTGCTTCCTGCCTGATGCAGGCCCAGACTCCGTTCATCGGGCGCGCCACCACGGCGGCCGTCCAACCCTCCGATCAGGTTTTCCCCCACATCGCCGTCGGCGGCGGTTGGCGAACCACCATCGTGATCGTCAACATCGGCACGCCCGCCACTAACTTCGAACTGCGCTTCTACGGCCAGGACGGCAAACCCCTGCCGGTCACCTTCAGCAATCCCCCACTGGGCGAAATCATCACCACCACCTCTGTCCAGGGACGCCTCACGCCCGGCGCAAGCTTCCATTACGAAATCGTGGACTCCGGCCCGCTCCGCACCGGTTGGGCCACCCTCGCCTATGACTCCGCGCAAACCCGCATCGGCGGGTACGCCACCTTCCGCCAAACCGTCACAGGCAGGCCTGACTTCGAAGCCCTCGTCCCCCTCAGCGCTCTCGACGACTACAAGTTCTTCATGCCCTTCGACAACCGGCCGGGCGTCGCCACCGCCATGGCCATCGCCAATCCCGACCCCACACGCTCGATCACCGTCACGCTTCAGTTCCTCGACATCGACGGCAAGCTCATCCGCACCGAGTCTCTCCTGCTGCCGCCCCTCGGTCAGACGTCGTTCTCAATCGCTGAGCGTTTCACGCCCCTTGCCGGCCAGGTCGGTACCATCTATGCGCAAGGCTCCCTCGACCGCCTGTCCGCCCTCGGCCTCCGCTTCAATACCGGCGCCGGCAACGCGTTCTCCTCCATCCCGATAATGAACTGGTCGGGCATGTTTCAGTAAGGGGAATGCGCCGGCGCTGATCCGGCATCGGACATCGGACTCGTGCGCCCTACGGCATGCTAATGTCGATTTGGCCCATCAGTCCGAATACCTCCATCGTGATGATCGGCGAACTGGGATAGAACCCCCCATGCTTAGGCAGCATGTCTTTGTACGACGCAAAAAAATCCTTCGCGATGCTCGCCGCCTCCGGAGTCGACGTCGGTACGCTCGAATACCCAACCGCTATGAGCTTCCTGATGTCGAGAGTCAATACGAGCCTGCCCCTCTGATTCTTGGAAGTGTAGCTGCCGTTGCCATCAAATTTCATACCGAGAACGGAGGCTGTGGCGATCTCAGTGACTTTCGATCCGTCGACTGAATTCCAGAAGAAGGGCAACAAGTACTTACCATCGCTGTTGGACTTGGCCCGAGCAACGTATCGAGTTAAATTGTCGTCGCCCCCCGTACGAACTGCGGCCAGGCCCGCATCGCCGGTAATGAAATTCAGAGACACTTCTGCGTCCCCAATCCCACTGCCGCCTGACGAGTTGGTCACCCGGCCGAATATCAATCCTGTATTGTTCGCCATGACTGTCTTCTCCTCCGTACGCTCCCAATGCGCTCACCCAAACAGCGTAAAACGGGGCGACTTCACGCCAAAATTGAGGAGAGAAAGGTCCGGGAACGGCTCAGAACCGCGCCGGACAGAGTGGGTTCAGTCGTCGTCGCCCGCGCCGCTGATGAGTGGCAATGTGCCAGTGCAGCCATCACCCGTTCGCAACTTGATATGGAAATACCAGCGCTAATCCGGCGGCAGAATGCGGTAGAACTCCTTGTCCGCCGCCTCAGCTTCGGTGTGGCTATGGAATACCCGCACGACACGTTCCATCCGCCGATCCGGCGGCCAACTAATCGCCTGCCAGCGAAACATGATCGCAAGGCGTTCCTCGGGCGTCAGGCTCTTGTAGTAGGCCAATTCCGCCCGCTCGGCCTCTTCGGTCGTTTCGAAGACCTGCCCCTCGCGCCACATACCCTAATTTTACTGGCTATTCTCAACAAGTAGACTGAAGAATATCCCTAACCGATTTCCTGATCATGTGTGGATCGGACGGCCGGATTGACCGGATTGAATCGAGGAGAACCTGCGCATGTTACACGGTAAATTTCTAATCGCCGGAGTTTTTGCAAGCGTCGCTTCGTACTTGTTCGCATTCTCAATGCCCGGTCAGACTTCGAAGCAGCCAAAACCATCTTGCTGGGATACTGCTTTGACGCAGTCCGCAATGACTGCCTGCGCGGCGGCGGACTTTCAGCAGGCCGAGTCGGCCATGCAGCGTGAATACAAGAAGCTCCTGGCAAAAGCCAACGCCGGGAACCCATCCGCCGCGCCCAAAATCGAGGCCGCCCAAAGGGCGTGGCTCGCCTTTCGTGACGCCCAGCTCGAAGCCATGTTTGCAGCGGACAATAAGCAACTGGAGTACGGCTCTGTCTACGCGATGTGCCGGCGAATTATCGAAAAGAACCTGACGCTTGAACGAACCAAGCAGCTGTCGGCGATGATGAGCTCACCGCCTGAAGGCGACGTCTGTATCGGCGACCGTTATTGAGTTCGTCCCTCCCGCACGTCAAGCCCACCGGTAGTGTCCCAATCTTGGGTTGACGGTTTTTTCGGCTCAACTTGGCCTCTTAAACCTCTTGCGAAGGTCGGCGATCTGTTCTTCGGTTGTAGATTCCGAACGCCAGATTTCTTTCCAGGTTGAACTCTCAGGCGACCACCCGGATGACTGTTCCGTCTCATCACGCATGGTTAGCACACGGTCGGAAGGCGGCGGCTTTGGTCTCCCTACTTCTCCAAAGACGCGGCTTTCGCCCTCAACCCAGCCATTTGGGGTTAGATGCCAATCTGTTGAATACCGGTCGTATGCCACGATGAGCCACCCAGCTCTGAATTCTAAAACAACAACGACTCTGCGCGCCGCCCCTGTACGCCGTACAATGCTAGGCATGACGGATGATCGCCAACTCGCCATCATTTTTGATGAAGATGGCGAGGCCTTCGAGCACCTTGCAAAAGAGAACGGCAAGCGCACGTGGTCTGCGCGCAAGTTGATGTCGGCTCTCGGCTACGACGATTGGTCAGCATTCAAGAAAGTCATCGAGAAAGCTATGGCGTCGTGTGCCTTGCTTGGGGTGCAACTGTTCGATCACTTTTCTCCTAGCCGATTCCAAAACGCGAGCGGACGAGAAGTGGAGGACTTCACACTTTCTCGGTGGGCTTGCGGAATGACCGCCCTTAATGGAGACTCCACAAGCCGAAACGTGGCTGCGGCTCAAGCCTATTTCGTGTCGCTCGCGGAGATGGTCGTCGGACACGGAGTTGGAAATGCCGAGAGCGTGGATCGGCTTGTTATCCGAGAGGAAATATCTGAGCGGGAGATTACTCTCGCAGAGACGGCGGAGAGGGCGGGGGCTAAAGACCATGCCGGTTTCAGGGTGGCTGGCTACGTGGGGATGTATGAAATGGATTATCAGGAAATCCGTCGGCTCCGGAACGTTTACGACAAGCCGAGGCGATCAGTACTCGATTTCATGGGGAAGGATGAACTGGCTGGCAACCTCTTTCGGTTGGCGCTAACTGAGGGAAGAATCAAGAAAGATGGGATCCGAGGCCAGGAGCCACTAGAGCGTGTCGCCAAAGAGGTGGGTGCCCGCGTTCGCGACACCATGCACGAACAGACAGGCTTCTACCCCGAGGAGTTACCTACCGCGCAGGACATCAAGGAAGTGCGTAAAGGGCTCAAGCGAGCGGGAAAAGAACTCCTGCCCCTCGACGATATGGACGCGGCCCGAAAGGCGGAGCAGGAATCGCTTTCGGCGGCATTGCCGACGCCATCAGAAGATGCGGTGGAAGGCTGCCCAGAATGTGCAGGTGGGAATCCTGCGCCCCACTACGGCTCTCAACGCTGCACATCGGGATCACTTGCCAGTGGCGGTGGAGTAGCGCATTGTACGTGTGATTCCTGCTTCTAGCAAATCAGTTCCGCAATCGTTCAGATGTGATCGGCGATGACCGCCTACATCGCCGGGGTAATGCGTAGGATCTTGTGAACACGGGTGAAATTGTAGTACGTGAAGTGCACGCAGAGCATAGCCCGCAGGTTCACCCATTTTTTTGAGGAGCCGTTCGTCAGTCTCGTGAGGCTGCGAATCTGCATTCTCATGGTGAGGTTCTGGCGCTCCACAATATGGGTGCGGACGCGGTTTCGTTCGGGGTTCCCGATGACTGGGACCACCTCCGTATCCACCACCCCAGCCCGAGAGTAGCGGCGCTCACCCTCGGGCGTGGCGCGGTAGACCTGGGTGAGTTGGGCGAAGTCTACGCGCTCCGAAGGCGTGTTGTCGATGGCGGACACGTAGGGCATGAAGCCGTCGATAGTGATCTGGAAATCGCCCCTCGTAGCGTGGCGCAAACCTTCAATGAGGAAATTCGTCGTAGCCTGATTGCCTTTGCCGAGTGCGCACGTTCCGCGGTCTTCAACCCGCCCCGCTTGTTCAGCTCTAAGGCTGGGGTTTGCGACGTGGCGATCAGTTCGTCAGCGAAACGTAGAGCCATGCTGAGCAGTTCAATTGAACGCTAGGCACGGCTCTGGGGAATTTTGGCGGTGGTTGGGATGTCGTGCGCTTCGTCAATCACGTCACGAAGTGCGCGAAGATCGTCGATTCGTGGGTCGGCCATGCTGACGAAAACGTAACAGCATCTCTCCAATCAATCAGGCGGTTGCTTTTTCGGCACTAACGCAGAATTAGGACACTACGACCCCACCCCACCGCCCCCCCCGCGAATAATCGCCGTACACTGTTTTTAGACCCCCTCCGTCTTTTTTCCTGGGGGCTGCGTCTCTTCCTATGACGGCCGGAGAAACCGATTGATCTTTAGAGAGGTCGAGGACCGGGACCTGGTGGCGAAAGCTCGCCAGGGCAACGTCGACGCCTACAACAACCTGGTGTCGCGTTGGGAGAAACGTGTCTATAACTACATCCTGAAGCTCGTGGGCCACAGGGAAGATGCGCTGGACTTGGCGCAAGATGTCTTCCTCAAGGCCTATCAAAACCTCAGGAAACTGGACGACGACGCACGTTTCGCCCCCTGGCTCTTCCGCATTGCGCATAACGAATCCTTCTCCTTGTTGCGCAGGAATCGGCCTGACTCGGAGGAACTGACTGAGCCCGGTTCCCCGAGTCCCGGCCGCGGAATGCTCCCCGTGGAGACTTCCATCGCCGTGGCCGCCGCGCTCGACCGCCTCACCAGCGACCAGCGCGAAGCCGTGGTGCTGAAGATCTACGAAGGGTTCAAATTCGAGGAGATGGCCGAAATTCTCGGCTGTCCCGTATCGACCGTCAAGTCGAGGCTGTACACCGCGCTCGAATTGCTGAAGGACACGCTCGCACCGGTCGAGCATAAACCCGCCGGTTGAGCCCGCGGAAGGCCAGTGGAAGGCCCTTGGAAGGGATGTATGACGGAACACGAATCGGAATTTGCAGCTTACTTACAGGACGAACGCGCCGCCGCCGCCGTGGCCGCCCTTCGTTCGCTGCCCTATGAAGAACCGCCGCGGCGCATCGCCTTCGTCTCCGACAAGGTCTTCGAGCCCACCCGCTGGCAGCGCTTCTGGGCCGTGCCCAAATGGGGCTTCGCCTCGGCCGCCATGCTGAGCGGCGCCATCCTCTTCCACGCCGTCACGCGCCCCGCGCCCATCGTGCAAACCGCGCCGCCCGCCGCCGTCGTGCAACAGGCCACCGCTCCCGCGCCCAACGTCGACGCCCTCGTCCAGGCCGCCGTCGCCAAAGCCAGCGCCGATCTCGAAAAACGCTACCAGGCCCAAACCGTGCAAATGGTGAAGGCTGCCGAAGAGCGCCTCCTCATCGAACACCGCCAGGACATGGTCGCCATGGATGCGAATAACCAAATGATGCTCCGCAAACTCAACACCTACATGCGCGCCAGCAGCGATCTCGGAGCCGGACGATGAACTCCATCTTTCGCCGCGCCTTCATCCTCTGTGCCGCCACCCTCGCCCTCGGCGCCGCCAGCCGCGTCTCCTATCGCGAACTCCACGACCTTGAAAAGTCCTTCGATCAGCGAATCGTCGGCTACAACGCCGACCAGCCCATGGACCTCATCGGCTTCACCCGCGGCGTCTACATCGAAGACTACGGCCCCGTCTTCACCACCGAAGTAAATCTGGTCATGGGCGCCGGATTGACCCCCTTCCGTCCCAAAGTCTCCCCCGAAGAGACGGCCCGCCTGCACCAGAAAAAGCTCGACCGCGTGCCCGAGTTGAAGCGCCTCATGCGCGACATGATGGTCTCCACCGGCACCAAGCTGAAACAGGTGCCCCTCACGCAGCAGGTCGTCGTCGGCGTGTCGCTGTTCTACCACTCCTTCGAAGACACCAAGGGCCTCCCCGCGCAAATCGTCATGCAGGCCCCGCGCAAAACACTCGTCGATTTCGAAGCCGGTAAGATGTCCGCCGATGCCCTCGCCTCCGCCATCCAGGTCCAGGAGTTCTAACGCCGATGCGTCTCGGCGAAATGCTCATTGAGCGCAAGCTCATCACCGTGGAGGAGCTCGACCAGGCCCTCGAAATTCAGAAGGAACGCACCGCAGACAAGGTAGGCAAGATCCTTGTCGACCTCGGCTTCGTCGCCCAGCGCGACGTCCTCGCCGCCCTCTCGGCCCAGTGGTCGCTGCCCCTGGTCACCTTCGAAGGCCCACCGCCCGCCGCGCCCGAGCTCGAAAAGCTGAACGGCCGCTTCCTGCGCCAGTTCAAATGCGTCCCGTCTTCCTTTGACGACTCCACGCTCGTCATGGCGATGGCCGATCCGCTCGACTTCGAAACCCTCGCCACCATCCGCCAGGTCACCGGCCTGCGCGTCAAACAGGCCCTCGCCGCCGAAGGCGAAATCCTCGATCAGATCGATAAGCACTACGGCCAGCAGAAAACCTCCGACCTCGTCGGCTTCGAAGATTCTGAAGCCAACGAAGACCTCGAACACCTCCGCGACATGGCCTCTGAGGCCCCCGTTATCCGCCTCGTCAACGCCATGGTCGCCTCTGCCGTCGAAAAGCGCGCCAGCGACATCCACATTGAGCCCTTTGAAAAGGACTTCCGGGTCCGATTTCGCATCGACGGCATCCTCCACCCGCAGGAAGCCCCGCAGCGCGAGCTCAAAGCCGCCATCATCTCGCGCGTCAAATTGATGGCCAAACTCAACATCGCCGAACGCCGCCTCCCGCAGGACGGCCGCATCAAAATCCGCACCCTCGGCCGCGAAGTCGACCTCCGCGTCTCCACCCTCCCCACCCTCTACGGGGAAAGCGTCGTCATGCGCCTGCTCGACCGCTCCGCCGGCGATTTCTACGACCTTCAAAAGCTCGGCTTCACCGAATGGATGCTCGCCCGCATGACCCACTTCACCGGTCTGCCCCACGGCATCTTCCTCGTCACCGGCCCCACGGGCTCCGGCAAGTCCACCACGCTCTACTCCGCCCTCAAAGGCATCAACCTCACTGACCGCAAAATCATCACCATCGAAGACCCGGTCGAATACCAGATGGACGGCATCAACCAGATCCACGTCAATCCGCAAATCGGGCTCACTTTCGCCGCAGGCCTCCGCCACATCGTCCGCCAGGATCCAGACGTCATCATGGTCGGCGAAATCCGCGATCGCGAAACCGCCGACATCGCCATCCGCGCCGCCCTCACCGGCCACCTCGTCTTCTCCACCCTCCACACCAACGACGCCCCCAGCGCCATCACGCGCCTCACCGACATGGGCATCGAAAACTACCTCATCACGTCCTCCGTGGTCGCCGTCCTCGCCCAGCGCCTCGTGCGCGTCATCTGCGCCGGATGCAAACGCGGCGACGGCCCGCACATGACTCCCCTCGGCGACATGATCGAAACCTACCGCGGCGCCGGCTGCGAAATCTGCTTCGGCACCGGCTACAAAGGCCGCATGGGAATCTTCGAAATGATGCAGTTGAGCGACGAACTCCGCCGCTCCATCATGAAAAACGAAGACGCCGGCATCCTCACCGGCATCTCCCGCCGCGAGGGCATGACCACGCTCCGCGAAGACGGCTGGCACAAGGTCGCCACCGGCGTCACCACCGTCGACGAAGTCCTCCGCGTCACGCAAGAGATCTAGCCGCCCTTCCTATACTGGAAAGATGCGCTCCGCTCTTGCCCTCATCCTCGTCGCTGGGGCGGTTTCAGCCGCTCCTCGCTTCACCACGCCGCCCGCGCTTGCGGCTAATCCCAACCCCAGCGTGCCTCTCGCCGCTATTCTCACGTTCCAGGCCGATCAGCCCGTCACCACCCTCATTGACGTTACCGACGGTAAGCACTCCTGGCAGCTTCGATACCTGCCCGATCGCTCCCCCGCCGCCGGACTGCCCGTCATCGGCATGCGCGCCGCCCGCCCCCACACCATCCGTGTCACCATCGTCGGCGCGAACGGCGCCAAGACCGCCGCCCCCGAACCGCTCTCCTTCACCACGCCAGCCCTTCCCACCGCTGAAGGCGAATTCCCTCCCATCAAAGTCACCGTCTCCCAGCCCAATCGCATGGAGCCCGGCTACACCCTCTTCAGCCCCCGCCGCAGCGGCCGCGATAACGCCTTCTCCACCTCCTTCGGCATGCTTTGTATGGTCGACGCCACCGGTGAACCCGTTTGGTATTTCCGCACCAACTCCCGCATCAGCGACCTCCAGCCGCTCCGCAACGGCAACCTCGCTTTTCTCACGCAGGACTACCGCGCCGTCGAAATCGACATGCTCGGCAACGTCGTCCATCAGTGGTACGCTTCGCGCCGCCCCGCCGGACCCACCACCGGCACGCCCATCGACACCATCACCTTCCATCACGAACTCGATGAACTTCCCAATGGCAACTTGCTCGTGCTCTCCTCCGAAATCCGCGAAATCGACAACTACTACACCTCGGAAACCGATCCCCAAGCTCCCCGCAAGCGCCAGAAGGTCATGGGCGACGTCGTCATCGAGTTCACCCGCGACGGCAAAGAGGTCTGGCGTTGGAACGCCTTCGACTACCTCGACCCCTTCCGCATCGGCTACGAAACCTTCGATGGCTATTGGACGCGCCGCGGCTTCCCTGACGTCCTCGCCGACTTCTCGCATTCCAACGGCGTCGTCTACGATCCGACCGACGACTCCATCCTCGTCAACTTCCGCATGATCGCCAACGTCGTCAAAGTCGATCGCAAGACGAAGCAAATCAAGTGGATCATGGGCGATCCCAAAGGACTCTCGCCCGAGTTGCAGAAGAAGGCCTTCCGCCTTGAGCCCGCGGGCGCGCGTTGGTTCTATCACCAGCACGCACCAACGCCCACTCAGCGCGGCACCTTCATGGTCTTCGACAATTCAAACTACCGCGCGTTCCCCTTCGACAAACCCGTGCCGCCCGGCGACACCTACAGCCGCGCTGTCGAATACCGCCTCGATGAGAAGAATCGCGTGGCTCGTGAAGTGTGGGTTTCGGAAGCCCAGCCGCCAGCCGGAGAATGGGCCTCCAGCATCGCCATGGGCGACGTCGATCCCATGCCCAAAACAGGGAACGTTCTTGTCCACTACGGTTTCCTTATGCCGCGCACCGAAGCCGCGCGCGCCAGCCGCGGAGGTCTCGGCGACTCGATGGAATGGAGCCGCATCCGCGAATTCACCCACGCGAAGAAGGCTGAACTGGTTTGGGAGATTGTCCTCGGTGATCCCACCGGCAACGCCAAAACCGGTTGGCACATCTACGGCGGCGAGCGCCTGCCCAGCCTCGTACCCTAATCCGCATGACCGCTATACCTCTCCCCAATCAGCCCGCCATCACCGAAGCGGCCGTGTGGGAACGCCTCGCCACCGACCCCATTCCGCTCCTCCACACCGCCGAAGGCCGCGCCCGCCTCAAGGCCATTTACTCCGAATACACCGCCGTCGCCCACCGCCACCGCGTGCCCATCTTTCTCTCCGCTCCCACGTGGCGCGCCAACCGTAACAACGCCCAACCCGGCGACAACGCCCGCGCCCTCGAATTCATCGCCCCTCTCTCGCCGCATCACGCCGCGCTCATGGGCCCCCGCGAAGACTGCTACACGCCCGCCCTCGCCCTCTCCCGCGACGAAGCCCGCGGCTTCCATGAGTGGCAAGCCCGCGAACTCGCCTCCGCGCCCCTCGTCGTGCTCGCCACCTTCCCCGCCATCAGCGAAGCCCTCGGCATCCTCGACGTCCTCGAAGCCCCCGCCATCGTCAGCTTCGTCCTCACCGCCCAAGGTACGCTCCTCGACGGCACCCCGCTCCACGACGCCATTGCCGAAATCGACGCCTCCGCCCCGCGCCCGCCCGTCAGCTATTGGATCAACTGCACGCACCCGCGCACCGCGCTCGCAGGCCTTCGTGCCGCCGCCGCGCAAGGCCCCATTTCGCGCATCTTCGGTGTCCAGGCCAACTCCTCCCCCGTCGATCCCCGCCACTTCGCCATCACAAACGACTTCGCGGCGGATAGTCCCGCCACCTTCGCCGAAGGCCTGCTCACCATCCACCGCGAATTTTCGATACCCGTTTTAGGAGGCTGCTGCGGCACCCGCGCCGAGCACCTGGAAGCGATCGCCTCCCAGCTTGCCCCGCCTCGAAGCCCAGTCCCCCGCGTGCCCTAAAACTTCGAAATCCGAATGCTCGAATTCGACGTCCGCAGATCCACGCTCGGACCGCCGCCGCCGACTTTCCCAATCAACTCCGACTTCGATTCCGTCTCGCCGCCCACCGGAAAATCGCTCCGCACCTTGCCGCTCGACGTCGACGCGCTCAAGTTCATCCCCGTCTCCGGTACGCGAAAATCGATCGACCCGTTCGACGACCGTACCTCCACGTCCGTCGTCAGCTTGTCCAACGTCAGCCGCACCGGCCCGTTCGACGTGCGGATCTTCACCGGCCGGCCCGAGCTCAGCTCCACCGCCCGAATATCAATCGGCCCGTTCGACGTCGTCGCATTCACAAAACCCCGCACGCCATCGGCATCAATCGACCCGTTCGAAGTGGCTGCCAGCAACGAGCCCGTAAAGCCCGTCACCGTCAACGGTCCATTCGAAGTATGCGCATCCAGGTCGCCCTTCAAATCGCGAATCTTCATTGACCCATTTGAGGTCGCTACGCGCGCTTTGCCTTCTGTTCCCTCAATCGACAGCGGACCGTTCGAAGTCCGAATCTCGTCGAGAATCACCTTGTGCGGCACATGGACGATGAACTTCACCCCCGCCCCACCGTGCCAGTTGCTCCACTCCGGCCGCGTCGTCTTCACCGACACCACATCCGGCGTGTTCATCACGCTGATCTTGATATCGTCGAGCTTTTCTTTTTCACTCGCGTATTTCTCGCCGTTGATCTCCACCTTGTCCTGGCTCCAGCCGTAGATCTCCACCGGCCCGTTGAAGCCCTCCAGCGAAAACCGCCCGCCCGGCTTCAGGTCGTAGCTGTACTTGAACGGCTCCCGGTATCGCTGGTTATCCGCCGCCACCACGTCTTCGATGTCGCATGCCGCCAGTCCAACCAGCGCCGCCATGATCGTTGCCAGATACAGTCCACGCATGAAAGATCACTCCTTTGAAACACTACGTACGAGACCCCGTTCGGGTTTGTTCCCTATTTCTTATAGTGCGCATTTTTCGCGGTGCCATCCCCCGCGCCTTTATTTTCTCAATCCCCTCAATACCTTCCAGCCCCCCTGCCTTCCGCCGCTCCACCTCGCCCTCCATCCTCATAGCGCGAGGCACATTAAACCATGCAACCCGCTCCAACCCCCGAATCCACAATCGACGCCGCCATCACCCGGCTCACCGCCCACTACCACGCCAAAGGCGACCTCGAACTCCACTTCATCCGCCAAATCGCCGGCGCCCAGTTCACCCTCGACGCCCTCCAACGCGCGCTCAACAAAATCTCCACCGCCGGCGATCCCGACGACCGCCGCGTCGATCGCATCACCAAATCGCAAGCCCGCACCCAGCGCATGCACAACGCCGCGCTCAAAGAATTGAAGGACCTCCAAACCCGCCGCGGCCTCCAGGAACGTTTCCCCGAACAAACCAAAGACGCGCCCCCGCTCGCCGATCACACCCCCCACGTCGGCTACAACGCGCCCATCATGCCGCTCCCACGCCGCCGCACCGACCCGCGGCCCCCAGGGACCGAGCCACGCACCGGACCCTCCTTCAACAACATGGACTACTTCCGCGACCCAGCCTTCATCGCCAAATACGCACCCCAGCTCATGGACAAAATTCCAGGCATGCGAGACGTTCCGCCCGGCAAATAGCGTCCGCGTGATCGATGCGAAAGCCCTCCTGCCCTCGGGGATTCATTTCTTAT